>JAIXTA010000064.1 GCA_027484405.1 Burkholderiales bacterium | reverse complement strand
CCGCATCGGTGGTCCGCGCGATGAATGCTCCCTGATTGTTGACGAACTGGCCGCCCACCTGGTCATAGCCGACGAACACTCCGACCGAGGGTGAAGCCATCGCGCCGGTGCGCCAGCGGCGGGTGGACGTTTCGGAACGCACCTGGTTCCAGGTGTTACCGCCGTCGGTGCTGATGCTCACGCCGTAGAACTCGCCTGCATTCGAAGCCACCGCGTCCGATCCCCAGCTCATCCGCCCGCCGCCCACCTGGCCATTGCTGGGGTCCGTCCAGGTGGCGCCGTTGTCGGTGCTGACCTGAAGCCGGCTGAGGATGCGGCCGATCAGGATGGTGCGAGAGGGGTTCGCCACAAGGTCGTCAATGTTCCAGTTGATCGATCCGCCGGAGACCTGGGTCCAGGACTGCCCGCCGTCGCTGGTCCGCGCGATGGCGCCGAACAAACCCACGGCTATGCCCTGCTGGGCGTTGCGCATGAACGGCCGCCAGATCTGCTGGCTGCGATCCGGACTGGGTGTCACAGGCCCCCAGCTTGCACCGGCGTCGGTACTGCGCGAGATGTCGCCGAAGGTGCCGATCAGCAGGGCGGTACTGGTGTCTGCAAAGGCGAGGTAACAGGCCGCATCGGGCAGACTCAGTGGTGACCAAGTGGCTCCCGAGTCGGTGGTGCGCAGGGCGTCACCGGTGCAGTTGCTCATGATGCCGACGCCGTTGCCGTTGAACACCACGCCCGTCAGGTAGCTCGCGCTGATGTAGGGCGAACTCAGGTCTGTCCAGGTCTGCCCGCCGTCCACGCTGCGCATGGCGATGCCATTGCCGACTGCGACATAGGTGTTGTTGCCGGCATAGGCCACCGCAGTGAAGAGTCTGAAGCTGCCCGCCGGCAGGCTGACCGTGGTCCAGCTGCTGCCGCCGTCGGTGGTTCGCACGATCCGGTCCGCACCGACTGCGACCCCTTGGCTCGCGTCCTGGAAGGCAAGGCCGGAGGCTTGGTCCATGACCGCCAGCTGGGTCCAGCTGGTGCCCGCGTCATCGCTGACCCAGACGCCGCCCGTGTTGGGTGCGACGAACCCGTTGTCGTTGGGCCCGGAAACAGCGATGAGGCGGCCTGCGTAGGGGGAGACTACGTCGCGGAAGTGCTGCCGCGGTGTCATCCAGGCTGCAGTGACGGTGCCGCCGAAGTCCGGCGAGCGCAGGACCGTGCCGCTGCCGCCGACGATGGTCACGCCGGACCCAATGGAGTCAAACGCCAGGCCGTACAGCCGGTTGGCCATCGGCGCCGGGCTGAGATAGCACCAGCTCGACGTGCCCCCGAAGCAGGCACCCACGGACGCCGGAGGTCCTGCGGTCACGCTGCCCGTGCTCACGCTCAGGAGCATGGGCGAGCTGGTCACGCATTGCCCGCCGGACAGCGCACTGTTGCAGACCTGAACCCGGAAGGTCGCGCCGTTGTCGGCTGATTGCGGGTTGCTGAGGGTATAGCTGTCGCTGGTCTCGCCGAGGATTGCAAGGTTGTTGCGGAACCACTGGAAGGTGATGTCGGTGCCCGTCGCAGTGACGCTGAAGCTGGCGGGCGACCCTGCGGCGACGCTGCGGTTGCCGGATTCGGTCAGGATCTGGGGCGGCGCGATCAGCACGGTCAAGGCTGCCCCCCCGCCAAAGACCACGCCGCCGGGGCTGTAGACGACGACGTTGTAGACGGCGCCAATGTCAGCCGTGCCGGCCGGTGGTGTGGTGTAGCCCGTGCACGATGTGGCACCGATGATGGCGATACCGTTGCGCGTCCATTGGCATTGCGGCACCGGGTTGCCGCTGACGCCCAGGGTGAATGTGGCCGTCTGCCCGAGGTTCACCGTCTGGCTGGTGGGCTGCTGGGTGATGGCTGGCGCGCCCGGAACAATCAGGGTGGCTGCGTTGCTGGTCACGCTGCCTGCACTGTTGCTGACGCGCACCGTGTAGGAGCCGGCATTCGACCCCTGAACCATCGGGAGGGTCAGAATCGGGCCGATTGCACCCTGGAGGTCGACGCCATTGCGTGCCCACTGATAGCTCAGCGGGCCGCTGCCGGTCGCGGCAACCGCGAAGCTTGCCCCCGTGCCACTGAGTGCGACAGCATTCGAGGGCTGCGTCGTGATGCTCGGTGCAACAGGCTGCGGTGGGGGCGGATCGGCGAGCATGTCCAGCACGGCGGTACTGCTGGTGACGCTCCCCGCACCATTACTGACAACCACCGTATAGCTGCCCGCGTCCCCCGCGGCTGCAGCCGCCAAGGTGAAGACGGCTGCATTGGCACCGCTGATGGGGTTGCCGTTCTTGCGCCACTGGAAACTGAACGGGCTGGTGCCGTTGACACCGACTGCGAACGTCACGGTCTGGCCGGACCGGGCCGTCACGTTCGCAGGCTGTGTGACGATGGAGGGCGCAGCCAGTGCCGCGCTGCCCGCCGAGAGCACGCTGAGCTGAGCACTCTGGCTGGTGACGCTGCCCGCGACGTTGCTCACGCTCACACTGAACTGCGCACCGTTATCTGCATCAACGACCTGGTTGAGCCGCAGCACCGAGGCATTTGCGCCGGGAACTGGCTGGCCATTGCGGCGCCACTGATAGGACAGGGGTTCGGTGCCGGTTGCTGTGACGGCAAACACCGCGTCGCCTGAGCGCGTGACGGCCAGATTACCGGGCTGCGTGGAGATGCTGACCGGGACCGGGGCAGGAGTGACCGAGACAGTCACGGGCGGGGAGGCCAGCTGGCCGGCCGGATTGCTGGCCACCAGGCGGTATTGGCGGCCGTTGTCGGCCAGCGCCAGCAGTGGCGTGGTCAGGATCGCACTGCCTCCCACCGCAGCGTTGCCTACGTCGGTCCAGGTGCCATCGGTGTTTGCGGGCCGCGTCTGCCAGCGCCAGGTGGGCAGCGGCGTGCCCGTCAGTGTGGCCGTAAAGTTTGCCGTCTGGTTGGCCAGCACCATGGTGGGCTTTGGTGCGACCGAGAGCTGGGGCGCAATACCGACCGCGGAAATCGGCACAGTCGTCACCCGGCCCCGGGTGCAGAAGGTCACGGTTGTTTGCGTGGCGGTCTGATTGAGGTTTTCGTCCGCCTGGTTGGCGTAGCTCAGGCAGGCTTGGACACGGAACCTGATGTCGCCGGAAGTGCGCCCCTGCGTACCGAACTCGTGCGACACGGTCCACATCCGCCAGTCCCTGACGAGCGGACTGGCCTGCATCTCAAAGGGCTCGCCGTCCTCGAATTGCCGACTGGTGGCCACAGCTGTCCATGAGGCGCCACCGTCATCAGATCGCTCCCAGGTCACGATGGCCTGGTTCGTGGACGCCGGCGGCCCGTACAGCGTTCTCTTCAATCGGCCGATGAAGGGCGCATTGAACGAGCCCCCGGTCAGGTAGGTCTTGATGCGTGCCCGTCCGCTGCCGTCGAGCTGGGTGACTTCGGCGAAGTAGGGCCAGACACCGGGCGTGAACTGGTTGTAGTAGAGCGAGGCGTCCCAGATCACCGGCAGCCCCGTGTAGTAGTACGTGCTGGGTTGGCCGTTGCTGGCCAGATTGCACTGCAGGGCGGCCTGGATGTAGACATTGCTGTCGACAATCTGCGGCCGATCGGGCTGAGATTCGCTGTTGGAGCCGGCATCAGCCACCGTCATCTCGGTCAGGGCAGGGATGGTGAGCGTCTTGAATACGCCCGAGCCGCCGGCGTTGGCTGTTGCGAGATCGACGCTGAACGTTCGAACGTCCGACTGCTCGTTGCGGCGCTTGTAGGGACGAGTGATGAACTGCAGGCGTGCTGTGGCTGCATCGCAGGCGGCGGGTATCGAGCCGCCATTGCTGGTGAACAGGATCTCGACCCGAGGGACCTCGCGAACACCGAGGCATCCTGGGGTGGAGCCGCCTGTGCAGCGCAGAGCGAAGATCGGCGCCCACGGCGTACTGTTGACCACGAGCACCCGGATCACGCCCACCACGAAGTAGGAGAACGAGCGTACTTCGCCGCTGATTCGGCCGTCCGCAATACGGGTATTCGGAACGATCTCCCAGTTGGTGGCATCCGGCTGCGACTTCAGCAGTACGTAGGCTTCGTCGGCCGCCAGAGCCTGTGCGGGCAGCGGCAGCTCGACGCGCACGGGTTCGCTGAACAGGATGCCGTGGGGCGTGGCCGCAAAGACACTGCCGACGGCGCGCATGTTTTCAGGCGGGCGCGGCGCTGAGCCTGACTCCTGCGCCACGCGCAGGGTGACGGGCTCTGCCACGGCGCCCGGAGGGACGGTAATCGTGAGATTGAGCGGCCCGGTCAGCACCACGGGTGCGGTCTGCGTCGGCCCACCCACGTTCACAGAGGCTGAGGGTGGCGCCGGCACAGGCGCGGGTGCGGGTGCCGGCGGTGGTGGGCTGCTGCCTCCACCACCGCAGCCCGCGAGGGTGAGCGCCGTGAGCACGCTCACGGCAAGAACGCGTCGAAGGTCCATGTTCGCTCCCTGACCAAAGTTGCTTTGTTTGAGCATGCGTGCAATTGCTGCTGCACGTTCTTTGGCAGTGTTGTAGCGACGGGGCGTTACGAAAGCGTCGTTTGGGCGTCCGCGGTGCAGGCGACGACCACGGACGCTCCTGCAGCCGCCTACTGCAAATCAGCGAGCACAACCTCTTCGGCGGCGCGGCTGTGCCGGGTGGCAGAGCGCGGGCCTCCTGAACGCTGCCGGCCTGCACGGATCCGTGCTCGCACTGTCGCAGGCGCGTCATTCGGCCGATAACCATTCCCGAAGGTGCGGTTCACCCTCGGCGCAGCATGTCTGTGCCGTGTGACGGCGTCCGTGAATGTCCATGCAGACGCCTCAGGCGTCACGCGGCGCTCCCGGAACTGACATCCATCGTGGCGGCTTCATCCGCGTCCGTGAGTGCCCCTGCCGGCTGCACCCTTTATTGCGAGCGCTTTCGATCGACTGACCTTGCGCTTGTGGGCTGGGCCGCGCAGAGGCGTTCCCAGCCCAAGGGGCAAGCGCGCCGAAGGAACACATAGGCACGCTGCGATCTCGAGCGGCATCACTGATATTGCAGTGCGCTGGCGCATCACTCGAGGCGTGCAGGCGCGCCACGCGGTACCGATACCCACTGTCTGCCAACCCGTTGCCTCAACGGCGGCGGTTGAAGCAGCGCGCGGGTGCGTGCGTCCGGCTGCGCGCGGGCTGAAGCTGCCTTCGGCTTGTGCTGCGATCTGGTGTCGCCACGGCGGGTCGTGTCCTTGGCTGGGCGCGTCGCACTCGGCGGACTGAGCCGCAGCGTCTGCTTGAAGCTCGGGTTGTCCGGCCGTACCGCCAGATTGCCCAGCGACTGGTTTGCCAGCAGCATGCCGCCGTCGCCGCCGGCCAGCACGAGACCGCCCGGCGCCCATTCCGTGGCCTGCATGGCGCCGCTCAGGGGCAGATTCAGGCGGGTCCACGTCGCACCGTTGTCGGTGCGCCAGATGCCACCCACTCCGACGGCAATCCCCGTGGAGCCGCTGAAGCGCACGTCGGTCATGCTGCCGATGTCACTGCTGTCCAGTACGCGGCTCCAGTTGAAACCGGTGTCTGTACTGCGCAGCAGCGCCGAGTCCGTGGCCATGAAGATCGTGCCGCTGGGGCCGGGCTGGATGGCCTGGATGGTGTCGCGCCGGTTGTTCGTGCCTACATCGGGCAGCGTGATCTGCAGCCAGCTGGCGCCCGCATTCTCGGTCCGCCACAGGCGTGCAGTCCCCGGTGTACCCGCTGACCCGGCGACAAAGCCGAGCGTGGGCGACACGAAGCGCGCCGCCGTGAGCAGCACGCCGGAGGCATCCAGCCCGGGCAGGTTGACCCGCGTCCAGCTCTGCCCGGCGTTGGTCGATCGATCCACAAAGCTCTGGATGACGCCGTTGACCACAGTGAAGCTGGTCACGATGAGGGTCTGCTCGTCGGCCATGGCGACAGCGGGGTAGTTGCCGGTGCCTGTCGGCGGCCGGATTTCGGTCCACGTGTCTCCAGCGTCCGTGCTGATGTGCACGCCTTCAAAGCTGCTTGCCGCCGTCGCCACGGTGTTGGAACCCCAGCTGATGGTCTGACGGAACGTGGTTGCCAGCACGCTGGTGGCGTTGTCGTTCCAGATGCGACCGTCGGTGCTGCGCTTCAAGCCGCCATTGATCTGGGCCAGCAGAACGGAGCGGTTAGGGTTGGCTTCAATCGCCCAGACGGTGTTGTTGAAGTTGCCACCCGCAATCGCATTCCAGGTCTCGCCGCCATCCACCGTGCGCGCGATGGCGCCATAGTCGCCAATCGCAATGCCCTGCTGCGGGTTGCGCATGAAGGGCCGCCACTGCTGCTGGCCAATAGGGAGGCTGAAGGCCTCTGGGCTCCAGTTCAGACCGCCATCCGTGCTCCGTGCATGCCGGCTGTCGCCGCCAAGGATGACCACCGTGTTTGCACCTCCGTATGCAGCGCGGGGTGCCACGAAGGGCAGGGTCACCGTGCTCCAGTTGGCGCCGAAGTCCGTGCTGCGCGCCGCCACGGGTTGCGAGTCATTCAAGGCCAAGCCCACGCCCTGCCCGTTGAAGACCACGCTGGTCAGGTTTGCGTTTGCCGCGATCATGTCGGGCACCACAGACCAGGTCAGGCCGCCATCCGTGCTGCGCACGCCACGGCCGATGCCGCTGGCCACGAAGACATCGCTGCCGGCGTAGGCCACGCCGGTCAGATTGGTGGCGTTCGGTGGCACGATGGCCGGCACGTTCAGCGTGGTCCAGCTGCTGCCGCCGTCCGTGGTGCGAAGGATCTGCTCAGGCCCGACGGCTACGCCGACCAGCGCATCCTTGAATGCGACGCCGACCGTCAAGTCGCTCGGTGCAGTACGGGTCCAGGTCGAGCCGCCATCGGTGCTCAGGTACATGCCGCGCACGTTGGGATCGTTCTGGTCATCGATGGCGGCCACCAGCCGGCCGGGGCTCGGTGAAGCCAGCGCGCTGAAGGCGTAGCGCGGCGTCTGCCAGCTGGCTGTCACGGTGCCGCCAAAGTCGCTGCTGCTCAGCACGGTGCCGGCTTCGCCCACAATGGTCAGTCCGCTGCCACTGGCTTCAAACACCAGTCCGGTCAGGCGGTTGGCCATCGGTGCCGGCTGGACGTAGCACCAGCCGAACTGCCCGCCAAAGCATGCGCCCACCGAGGCTGGCGGTCCGACATTCAGGCCACCGTTTACCGTCAGGGTCATCGCGCTGCTGGTTACGCACTGCCCACCGGCCGCCGTGCTGTTGCACACTTGCACGGTGAAGCTTGCACCGTTGTCTGCGAGCTGTGCGTTCTGCAGGGTGTAGGTGGTCCCTGTTGCGTTCAGAAGGGCCAGGCCGTTGCGGAACCACTGGTAGCGAAGCTCCGTGCCGGTCGCGCTGACGCTGAAGCTTGCGGCGCTGCCGGCATTGACGATCTGGTTCCCGGATTCACTTTGAATCTGGGGTGCGGCCACCTGGACGGTGAGTACGGCGCCGGAGCCGAACACGGCGCCTGCGGTGTTGAAGGCCACGAGGTTGTAGACCGCTCCGTTGTCGGCCAGCGTCGTTGCCGGCGTGGTGTAGCTCGTGCAGCTGGTCGCACCCGGGATGCCGATGCCATTGCGTATCCATTGGCACTGCGGTGCCGGGTTGCCCGTGACGGTGGCGGTAAAGGTCGCCGTGGCACCGAGCGCCACGCTCCTGTTGCCTGGCGATGCCGTGATCACTGGGGTGCCTGGTACCGGCGTCACCACGAGCCCTGCGACATTGCTGGTCACGCTGCCGGCGCTGTTGCTGACGGTCACGGTGTAGTCACCGGCGTTGGCGGGCTGCACATTACTGAGCGTCAGTATCGGGCTGTCGGTGCTCGGGATGACCGAGCCGCTGCGCCGCCATTGATAGGTCAGCGGCCCGGTTCCGTTGGCCGCAACGGCGAGGGTCACTGTCTGACCCACGCTGGCCGTCAGGCCCACTGGCTGGGTGCTGATGCTGGGCGCCACGCTCGCAGGCGGCGAGGGTGCGGCGTTCACCGCGAGGGTGACCGTCGCGCTCGTCACGCTGCCGGAGCTGTTGCTGATGGTCACGCTGTAGCTGCCGGCATTCGCCGGGGTGGCGCTGGGCACGGTGTAGGCCGCGGCGGTGGCGCCGCTGATCGCCACACCGCCACGGCTCCACTGGAAGCTCATCGGAGTGGTCCCATTGACCCCCACCGCCAGCGTGGCGGTATTGCCTTCAGTCACGATGGTGTTCACTGGCTGCGTCACGATCGTGGGCGCGGCCGGCGGCGCAGGCGAGGTCGGTGGTGCATTGACGGTCAAGGTCGCGTCGCTGCTCGTCACAGTGCCGGCGCTGTTGCTCACTACCACGGAGTAGGTGCCCGCATTGGCGGTCTGCAGGTTGGTGAGGGTGAGCACCGGTCCGTCTGAGTGCAGGTTCACTCCATTGCGTCGCCACTGGTAGCTGATCGGGCCGCTGCCGCTGGCCGCCACCGCCATGTTGACCGTCTGGCCGGTGAAGGCGCTCAGCGTGGCTGGCTGGGTCGTGATCGTGGGTGGCACGACCGGCGCCTGGCCCGGGGCGGCGACCGTCAATCGAGCCGGGTTGCTGAGGATGCTGCCCGCGCTGTTGCTGATCCGAACCGTATAGAGCCCGGCGTCCGTATCGGTGACGGTCCCGATGCCAAGCACCTGGAAGTCGCGGCCTGCCATCGGCTGGCCGTTGAAGAACCACTGGTAGCTGAGCGGGCCGGTGCCCCGTGCGACAGCCGTGAACGCGACCGATGACCCTCGAACGACGGTCACTGGTGTCGGATCTTGGATCACGAGCGGTGGCTCGACCGCGGGCGTCGGGGTGCTGGTCACGGTCAGCCGTGCCGCCGCGCTGAGCACCGTCGCTTCCACATTGCTGACCTCAAGCTGGTACGTGCCCGCGTTCGCCGCATTCACGGCATTGAGCGTCAGCAACGGGCCATTCGCTCCGGTGATCGGCTGGCCGTTGAAAAGCCAGCGATAGGACATCGGCTGTGCACCCGTCACGCCGGCAGCGAACAACGCGGGCGAGCCTGTGCCTACCGTCGCAGCTTGCGGCTGGGCGGTGAAACTGGGCGGTGCCTGCCCGGTGGTGACCTGGATCGTGACCGCATTGGTGGTGACCGTGCCGTTCGGGGTGGTGTAGGCGGCTCGGAACTGCCGACCGCGGTCAGTCGTGCCAAGGGTTGTGCCAGGCTTGGCGCGGAGCCGGTGGACGAAGGGCACGGCTTGGCTGTTGATGCTGAATCGGCCGAAGCTGGCGTCGAACTCTGCGGGGCTGACGGGTGCCCAGGCTTCAGTGTCCGAGCGGCGGGTCTGCCATACGGGCTCCCGGTTGTAGACCTGCGGGGTCAACTCGGTCTCAAGTGTCAGGCCCTCGCCGACGTTGAATGTCGCAGTACCGTTCACCGAGGGCTGGCGCACGACTTGCGGAGGCGGGTAGTTCTGGCTGACCCGCAGCATCATCTCGTTACTGTAGGCGCAGCGTGGCACGCCGTTCGGCGCGGGGTTGACGCACGCCCTGTACCGCAGGCGCCATCCGTCGTGCAGGGCCTGCGACAGGCGGCCACCGAGGCTCACCACCGGCCTCGCACCGACGGATGCGCCCTGGGTCAGATAGAACTCCGACGTCTGCACGCCCGTGCTGACGGGCACGGGTATCCAGTTGCTGGCGCCGGGGCTGAGGTACTCCCAGGTGTGAATCAGCGCCACACCCGCCGGCGCGGTGACCTCGGTTGCTCCCAGATCCACGGTCTCGCCCTGCAGCACTGAGACGTCGGTGGGCGGGCGCGCGATGATCAGGATGTCGTCCACCGGAAAGCCGCGCGCCACCACGACAGGCTGTACCGCCGTGGGAATGCGGAACGAGGGGTTGCTCGAGCACAGCACCTGGAGCGTGACGTGTACGCCCCACCCCTCCACGATGGCATCGGCCGGAATGATGCTGGTCGGCAGGCCGCTGAAGGCGTCGAAAGCGGGCGGATTCCATTGAGTGAACGCCGCACTGACGGCGGTCGAGCCGCGGTAGAGGCGGTCGGGGATGGTGAACAGCCCGCGAGTCGTAAAGAAGCCGCTGCTGGTTTCGTCGTCAGGCTGCAAGGCCACAGGGGGCACCCGTACCTCCGCGACGCTCGTATCGACCGCAACGCGGTTGATGCCGGCGGCGTTGCCGTCGCTGGGCAAACGGTAGATCGCGGCCGGGCTCGACACGGTGCTCACCAGCAGCGAACCTCTGCAGGCCGCTTCGATCGGAGACGACGAACCGAAGCCGAACTCGATGTCGATGGGCACGCGTACGGCCGGATCGCTCTGCTGGACGATGCTGACATTCGAGCCGGTCGCCGTCAGGCGCGCGAATCCAGTGGCGGGGGTCAGGTTGACGACGACATCGCTCGGGCCAAGTACGGGTGGCGTGGGCGCGGGCGGCCGGGTAATCGAGGGCAGAAATCGCCGCGGGGGCAGCGCCACGCCCGACAGCCACGAGAAGCTGCTCGTCTCGAACACGAGCATGTTCCCTTCGACACGAACGTCTTCAATGAGCTCCCAGGGTTCGCCGGGCGAGGTCTTCAGCACTGCAGGGCGTTCGCCTGATGCCACCAGCACTGGGTCAAACGGCAGTCGCACCGTGACTGGCAGCGCGAGCCGGGTGCCGTGGGGCAGCAGCGAAAACACGTCGCCGGCCGGCTTGAACAGCGGCGGCAGGGGCGGTGCTTCAGAACCGTCGCGCGCCATGGAGATGCGCAAGTCACCGCGCAGCGCACCTTGCGGGACGGTGAGCGACGCGCCATCGACAGCAAGCACCTGCCCGCCGGCTGCACCCAGCACAGCTTGCCCGGTCGGCCTTGCCGAGACCGGCGGCGCTGCAGGCGACGGGTCGGACCCACCGCCGCAGGCCGACAGCCCGGCCACCCATACTGCGACCAGCAGACCGCGGATCAAAACGCGCTGAATGTTCATGCTTCGCTCCCTGGATGCACGATGTGCCTTTCATGCACACCGCACCACCCGGCTGCGGCATGCCCGTACGCTTTTTAGGGAAGCGGGCGTTACGCCGGCGTAGCTTGGCGCCGATCGGCGTCACTCCTCCGCGGGGGGGCAGAGCGACCGGCTGCAAGCCCTGCGCATGCGGCGCAATGAGGGGCCTGTCCGCTTGTCCCGCGGCCGTCTCCAGCTGCTTTGGCCTGAAAACCCGCACCCAGAGCGGCTCTTGCCTTGCCGGCCGAGGCGTGGAGGCTGCGCGGCTCAGCTGCGGCGCGCCCGGACCGCGCTGGTGAGCAATCGGCGCGCGGAGGCGTTTTGCGTCAGAAAAGACGACTGATGGGCGGCGGGCAGCGCTACGCGTACCCGTTCGATCCACGCTGCGCCCTCGTCAAGCAGTGCGCGGGCGCGCGCTCGATCTCCGGCGGCCTCCAGCGCCGGCGCCGCGCACAGGATGATCTCCGGCCAGCTGAGATCTTCCGTATTCAGCTGGGGGCAGCGGGCGATCGCCTGCGCTGCGCAGTCCCTCGCCGCATCCAGGCTGCCCATCGCCTGGTGCCGTTGCGCCATGCGCGCCAGGGCTGCAGCCTCCAGGCCGTGGTAGGCGCAGCTGCGCGACTGCTGCAGCGTGTCCTGCAGCGCGGCCAGCGCACTGGCGTCGTCCTGGAGGACGTTGCCTGCCAGTGCAATGCGCAGCCGGGCAAAGTGCGGCGCTGTCCGCTGTAGTGCGGCTGGGGCAGGGCCGAGCCGCTGCGCATGCAGCCGAAGATCCAGCAAGTGCAGCGCCACATCGCCTTGCGCGCTCGTGCGGGCTTCGAGTGCCCGGGTGCGGTCCTGCTGAGCGCGATGGAACTGCCCCAGCTCCAGCCAGAGCATGGCCCGGTCAGCCAGCACCGAGGTGAGCTTGCCCGGCGCGGCGCTGCGCATTTCTTCGGCTGCTGCGTCAAGCAGCGCCAGCGCCTCGCCGTATCGGCCCAGCAGGCGCAGGGCGCTGGCGCGCATCCAGGCATTGCTGTGCCCGGAGCCGCGCAGGTCGTCATGCGCTGCCCGCAGCGCATCGGACTGTGCCAGGCAATCCAGTGCAGCCTCCGGATCATTGAGTTGCAGCCGGGCATGTGCGGCATTGGCCAGCGCGACCAGCCGCACCCGCGGAATGTCGATCGCCTGCCTGGCGGACTCGTCGAACAGCGCTGCGCCCTCCGCCGCGCGAGGCGTCCGGGTCAGCACATAGGCGGCGTAGCCCAGCAGGTTGGCCCGCGTCTCCGTGTCGGGCCAGGTGCGCGCACCGGGCAGGAATGCGTCCACCTGAGCGAGCGCCTCCTCGGCATGCCCTGTCATCATTTCAAGTGCGGCGAGTGTGGCGCGCAGCTCGATCTCCTTGGCCCTGTCCTCGGTCTCCAGCGCGAGCTGCACAGCGTGTGCAGCGGCATCGCGGCCCTCCTGTAGGCCCTGGGAGCGATGCATCGCGAACTCGGCCCGCGCGTGAAGCGCCTGGATCCGCTGCGCTGGCGTCGTGGCAAGGGTGTCCAGGCGCTCTATGGCTTCGAGCAGGTTCTCGCTGAGGTCCACGCGCACGCGAAGGTCCACAATCTGGCTGAGCGTCGCGAACGCAGTGTCCTTCGGCGCAAGCTGCACCTCCAGCTCGAGTGCACGCTCGAGAAACTCGACGCTTTCCCGGGGCCGCAAGGCCTGCAATGCGCGATCAGCCGCCCGGTGCAGCCAGGGCAGGGCGCGTGCCGCATCACCAGCCGCCAGCCAATGCGCTGCAATACGTGCAGGTTCGCCCTCGCGCTGCTCCAGCCAGGCGGCCAGATTGCCGTGCAGGTGGCGTGCGATCGGCGCGGGCACGCTGCGCAGTACGGCGTCGGCCACCAGGTCGTGAGCAAAGCCGGTGTCACGCAGCACTTGCGCATCCTGCAGGCTGTTCCATACGTCAGCCAGCGCCAGCGCACGCTCACCGAGCGCGTGTTCGGCCAGCGCGATCGAGAAGTCCGGCCCGGCGATGGCCGCCACGCGGGCCAGTGCAATGGCCTTTTCAGGCAGCTGCTTGAGGCGTCGTTCAATCAGCGTACCCACTGCATCAGGCTGCGGCAGTTGGCCGGCGCGCAGCTGACCGGTGGCCAGGCCCTGCTTGACGGTTTCGAGTGCGAACAGCGGGTTGCCGCCGGTGTGGCGGGTCAGCGGCGCAGCCAGGGCCTGGGCATCCAGGTCTTCGATCTCGAGCGAGTCGATCAGCTCGGCCACTTCGTCTTCACGCAGCGGCGCCAGAATGAGCGGCTTCATGAACCGCGCCTCTTCGAGCTGCGCGCGCAGCAGGCCCGCCGCAGTGCTGCCTTCGCCCGGGCGCTGCGCCAGCGCGAAGTGCAGCTGACGATGCAGGGCGCTGATGAGGCTCTGGAGCATCTCGATCGAGGCGTCATCCGCAAAGTGGAGGTCGTCAATCACCATGACCTCCAGCGGCGCGCCGTCTTGGTGCGCCGAAGCGAACGCAGCCTCGACGGCCTGGCGCAGCGCCAGACCCGGCGCCTCGGCGGGCAAGACCGCGCCGGGGGCAAGCTCCGGCAGCAGGCGCGCTAGATTCAGTCGCTGGGCATCGTCGAGCACCAGATGGAAGTGATTGATCAGGCTGCGGAGTACGCGCGCAAGCGTGGCGTAGGGCACGCCGGAATCGCCTGGTCGCCCCTGGGCGACCAGCGCGCGCCGGCCCACGATCGCCTCGTCCAGCAGCCGGGTCTTGCCCAGCCCGGGCTCACCCAGGATCAGCACGGCGCAGGACTGGGCCCAAGCGGCCCGGACCTGCAGCAGGTCGGCCTGGCGCCCGATCAATCGGGGTGGGCGCAGCACGGTGACCGGCACGGCCGGCAGCCGGCTGACCGAGGCGCCCTGAGCAGCGACTGCTTGCTGGCTGGCGCGTGCAATCTGCTCGGTCTCCTGGCTTGGTGTCACGCCATAACGTGTGTGCAGGTGCTGCTTGAGCCGCTCGTAAACGGCCTGCGCCTGCGCCACGTCGCCGCGCAGGTAATGCAGGCGCATGAGGTTGCGATGGTGCACCTCGCTTTCGAAGTCGGCCCGCAGCAGCTCCTGCGCGGCCTGCAGTGCGGCATCCAGATCGCCCTGTGCCTGCGCTGCCGCCAGCTTCTGGCTGAGTTGCGCCGTTGTGCCGCCGCGGCGCGACTCACGTTCCGCGGCGAGCCAGTCGGCAAAGTCGCCCCAGTCCTCGAAGCTCAGCGTCCCGAGCAACTCGCCGACGCCACCGTCCAGCGCGTCGACGCGCAGGGATGGCGACAGCCGCAGCATGTCCTCGCCTTCGATCAGCTCCACGCCAAAGCTGCGTCGAAAGCGCAGGAGCTGCTGACGCAGCGCGCGTCGCGGATCGTCCGAGTCCGGCCAGAGCATCGCGGCCGCTTGCGCACGCGAGCTGCCAGGCTGCAGCGCCACGAGGGCCAGCAGGCCAGCCGCGCGCTTCTCCAGCCGAGTGCTTCTGCCATCGGCGCGAACCACTGCCGGTGCGCCGAGCAGCCGCAAGCTGAGCTCGGGAGCAGGCTCGGCGAGGGGGGCAGCAGTCGTGGGTGCAGCAGTCAAGGCGGTGTGGTGGCGAGGAGCCGGGCAGGGTGCGCTCAGTGGCAGTGATGATTCCCCAGCGCCAGACCTGCCGCAATGGGGCGCCGGGTTCTTCGTCGGCCGAAGGGTCCATGCAAGCTCATCGCACTGCATTGCGACAGCCCATGGATGGCCGCGCAGCGCGGTATGTCCTGCGTCTGCATGGCTTGCGAGCGACGTGTTTGCCCATTGAAGGCGGTGAAGCGTTACGCAGGCGTTCCGTGGCACCTTGCGCTCACGCCGGCGGCTGGCTGTACTCGCGGTGGCGCTGGAGGATTTTCAAATGAAATTTGAAAATTGAGTCAATTTGAAATTTATTCGACGCTAATTTTTGAAAAGCACGATGGGCCGCTTCCCGCTGTATCCAAGCGGGTCTTGAGGCTTTTTGCGGTGCCTTTTCCGTCGGTGCATGTCACGAATCGTGCAGACTGCGGTTGCATCGCTTGCTGCTCCCCGGACGCCCGGGGGGCTGCACGTCGCGTCCGACGGCTGCATGGCCGCGCACAGGCTCACTGTCACCTTGCTGCAGGCGGTTTGTCGCGAAGTCTTCATGGCGCGGCCAAACACTGCACGGCTTCACCACGCGTCATGCAGGCCCTCGAGCAGGCGCCTGCGCACCACGGAGCCCGACCATGTCCCTTCCCAAGCGTCCCGCAGCACCCGCCACCCGCGTCATCTCTTCAGAACGCCGTCAATTCATTCGCGTGGGATCTGCAGGCGCCATCGTTGCAGGCAGCGGCCTGCTCACCGCCTGCGGCAGCGATGACAACGCCACGGACCCCAATGTGCTGTTTCTGGACGGGGTGGCCAGCGGCGATCCGCTGGCAGACCGCGTGATCCTGTGGACGCGCATCACGCCGCAGAACACCCCGCCGCAGGACGTGATCGAGGTGCGCTGGGAGGTGGCCACGAGCAATGCGTTCACGAGCATCGTCGCCGCGGGCACGGCCACCACCAGCGCGGGGCGCGACTGGACGCTGAAGGTCGATGCCACGGGTCTGACCGCGGGCACGGTGTACTTCTACCGCTTCACGGCGGGCCGCAGCAGTTCGGCGATCGGCCGCACCAAGACCCTGCCCGCAGGCGGGGTGAGTCAGGTGAAGTTTGCGGTGTTTTCCTGCTCCAACTTCCCAGCCGGCTACTTCAATGTCTATGCCGAGGCCGCAAAGGCCACGGACATTGACTGCGCCCTGCACCTGGGCGACTACATCTATGAATACAGCCGCACCGGCTATGCCTCGGCGCAGGCTGCGGCCCTGGGTCGCCTGTCCGAACCGGAGGGCGAGCTGCTCACGCTGGCGGATTACCGCCGCCGCTATCGCCAGTACCGCAGTGACGGCAGCCTGCAGAGCCTGCACGCCGCCATGCCCATGATCGCCATCTGGGACGACCACGAGGTGGCGAACGACGCCTGGCTCAACGGGGCGGAGAACCATACCCCCGGCACGGAGGGCGACTGGGTGGCTCGTCGTACTGCGGCGCTGCAGGCCTGGTACGAGTGGATGCCGGTGCGCCAGCCGGACGCGACCAACGCACTGCGCAGCTACCGCAGCTTTGACTTCGGCTCGCTGGTCTCGCTGCACATGCTGGACACGCGCCTGATCGGCCGCGACCAGCAGCTGAGCATCAACAGCTATGTGGGTGCGGGTGGTGCGTTCGATGGCACCCGCTTTGCAGCAGACGTGGGTAACCCGAATCGCCAGTTGCTGGGTGCAACACAGACCGCCTGGCTGCAGCAGCGCATGCAGGCCTCCAGCGCCACCTGGCAGCTGCTCGGGCAGCAGGTTCTGATGGGCCGCATGAACGTGCCGGCGCCACTGTTGCTGGGGCAGATCACCGTGAGTGGCTACGCAGCGCTGGCCCAGCGGGCCCAGACCAATCCGGGCAGCCTCACGCCGCAGGAGCAGGCGATCCTTGCCGCGCCGGCCATTCCGTACAACCTGGATGCCTGGGACGGCTACGCCGCCGCGCGCGAGACGGTGCTTGGCATGGCACGCACGCTCGACAAGAACCTGGTGGTGGTGGCGGGTGACACGCACAACGCCTGGGCCAATGACCTGCTGGATGCCCAGGGCAACCGCGTTGGCGTGGAATTCGCCACACCTTCGGTGAGTTCACCGGGCTTCGAGACGATCTTCCCCAATGAGAACCCGGTGCAGTTTGCCGCGGCGCTTGAACAGCTGATCGGCCCCCTGCAGTACGCGGATACCAGCCGCCGCGGATTTCTCACCGTGACCTTCACGGCCAGTGAAGCCCGGGCAGACTGGACCTATGTGTCGACCATCACCGATCGGACTTACACGGCTGTGGTCGGGCGCTCGTTGCGTACTCTGCCCGGCGCATCGGGTCGGCGCTTGCTCAGCATCTGAACCGGTCCGGCGAAACCCAAAAAAGGGCCACCTTGCGGGTGGCCCTTTTTGCGTGTTCAGCCTGTCGCGACAGGCGCTCAGAAGGCGTGTCCGCGCGCTTGTTGCGCCAGTTTGAACACCGCCACGGCCTCCACCAGCTGCTGCGCCTGCGCACGCAGATTCTCTGCAGCGGCCGCACTTTGCTCGACCAACGCCGCGTTCTGCTGGGTGGTCTGGTCCATGCGAGTGACCGCCTCGCCGACCTGAGACACGCCGGCGCTCTGCTGGGTGCTCGCGGCACTGATCTCGCCCATGATCTCCGTGACACGCTGGATGGCGCCCACGACCTCGGTCATGGTGCTGCCTGCGCGGTCCACGAGGGCCGAGCCCTGTTCGACGCGCTCCACGCTGGCCGAGATCAGTGACTTGATCTCTTTGGCCGCGTCGGCACTGCGGTGTGCCAGGGTGCGCACCTCGGTGGCTACCACGGCAAATCCGCGGCCTTGCTCGCCGGCTCGCGCGGCTTCCACTGCGGCATTCAGTGCCAGGATATTGGTCTGGAAGGCGATGCTGTCGATCACACTGATGATGTCGACGATCTTGCGCGAGCTGTCGTTGATCCCCTTCATGGTCTCCACGACTTCGTTGACCACCTCGCCACCGCGTTGCGCGACCTGCGTGGCCTGCTGTGCGAGCTTGTTGGCCTGCTCCGCATTGCCGGCGTTCTGCCGCACGGTGCTGCCGAGCTCCTCCATGGACGCCGCGGTCTGCTGCAGGCTGCTGGCCTGCTCCTCGGTCCGGCTGGAGAGATCGGCGTTGCCTTGCGCAATCTCGCCGCTGGCCAGCGCCACGGTCTCCGAGCTTTGACGCACCGAAGCGACCACCGTGCTCAGGCTCGCCTGCATGTTGCGCAGCTGGGCCATGAGGCTGGCTTCGTCGCCCGGGCGGGTCTCGATGGGTGAGCTCAGATCCCCGGCAGCGACGGCTGCGGCCACCTGTGCGGCCACGGCGGGTTCGCCACCCAGCTGGCGCACCAGGCGGCGGGTGATGAAGAACGCCAGCGCCAGGCCGAGCAGCGTGGCCAGCGCCGCGATGCTGACCGTGGCAATCCAGCCCTTCTGGAACAGGGCATCGGCGTCCTTGGCGCTCTGGTCCGCGGCATTGAACACATAGGCGGAGTAACGGTCCGCCGCGCCAATGACGTCGCCGCTGGCCATGCTGCCGGCACCGTCGCTGATCTCCTTGGCCTCATCCTGCTTCCCGTCGCGGCTCAAGGACACGATGCGCTTGCGTGTCTGTTCATAGTCCGTCTGCGTCTTTTGCACGGCGGCCATCAGCTTGCCTTCTTCCTCGCCGCTGTCGTAGGCATCGAGCTTTGTGATCACCTCACGCATCTTCTCGTTGACAATCTTCATGGACGTCTCGTAGTCGTCCATGTAGCCGGCGTCGGCTGCTCGTGCGTGCTTTGCCTCGAGGTCGTGCAGTTCGAGCTGGAGTGCACGCACCTGTGCCAGATGCGACACCATCGGCAGCCACTTGGTGGAGAGTTCCTGGGCTTCGTGATAGACCGTGCGAAGCACCCAGATGGATGCGCCGCCCAGGGTCAGGGTCAGGGCCAGCACGATGCCGAAGCCCGCAATCAGCTGGGTGCGGATGCGCAACGCGCCCAGTCGGCGCTGAAGTTGGCGCAATGCATTCATGATCGACTCTCCGTGTGTGTCATCAGATTGGCCGGCGGCGGAGGGCCGCCGGCAACTCCAGTCGTTGTCGGAGTCGGAGTTACTTCTTGAAGCCCACGTAGGTCGCGCCGATCACCTTGCCGCTGGCGTCCTTGACGGGGTTGTAGCAAGCGTTGAAGGCGGTACCGAGCACGTCCACGTCGCCGCAGAAGCTCTGGCCTTTGTTGAGCGCCTCGTAGGCCTTGGCGCGTGCCAGCGGGGTGGCGACGCCGCGCTTGCCATCCGGTGTGAGCACGTTGGTGCTGACGCGGACAAAGTCATCGCCCGCTTTGACGAATACGGTCGCAGTGGCACCTGCGGACTTGCGGATGTCGTCGACGATGTCGTAATTGCCGTTGAGCTTGCGTGGGCCGAAGAACAGTGCCGGCACGGTCTTGTCGCCGAAGGCATGCGTGCCCTCGACCTTGGCCGCGCCCAGCTTCGCCAGGCGGTCGTCCAGCGTCTTGATGGTGGCCTTGGGATCATTGGCCAGTGCGCCAGCGCTCAGCGTGAGGGCGGCAACGGCGAACAGGGTGTGCTTGAACATCGAGATCTCCTTGAGTGCGATCGAGGGTTGAGACATGCATCGCCAGCCCTGTAGTCAGGAGCAAGGGCGCATGGACGCTCGCCATGCGGCTTGTCCACAACAGGAGTGTGGCGGCGTGTCGCACCTCAGGAAGATCGGAAAAACTGGGGATTACGGGCGCTTTTTGCCGCTGATTGAGCGATGCAAACGCTTGCGTGCTATGCAAGCGTTTGCGTTGCATAGGCACTCACGCCCGCCGTGCGGTGTTGTGGTGCCCAAGCGTTGTGCGCGAGTGCCCCGCGGTGTGTGCGGGCCCATGCATCCGGGCGCAAGCACGCAAGGGTCTGGGCTTGCGACCTCGATGCGCTAGAGGCGTCGGGCGATTTCGCCGATCAGCCGCCGCGCGGCCGCCAGCTTGGGCAGCTCGGGCAGGGCCGTCATGCCGGCGTCGTCGAACAGCATGAGCGTGTTGGCGTCAGCCCCCATCGCGCTGCGGGCGTTGTTGGCCACCAGCAGGGGCACGCCCTTGCGTGCACGCTTCTCGCGCGCGTGCTGCTCAATGTGGTCGGTCTCGGCTGCAAAGCCCACGCAGTAGGGGCGGCCCGTGGCCTTGCTGGCAGCGGCGACGGTCGCAAGGATGTCCGGGTTCTCGACAAACTGCAGCGCGGGCAGGCCGCCGGCGGTCTTCTTGAGCTTGCTCGCGGCGGCGTTGTCCACGCGCCAGTCGCTCACGGCCGCCACGCTGATGAAGACGTCGCTCTCAGACGCCCGGGCCTGCACCGCAGTCAGCATCTCGCGGGCGGTCTGCACATTCACGCGGGTCACGCCATGCGGCGTGGGCAGGGCGGTCGGGCCGCTGACCAGATGCACGCTGGCACCCGCCTCCCAGGCGGCACGGCCAATGGCGTAGCCCATCTTGCCGCTGGACAAATTGGTGATGCCGCGCACCGGGTCGATCGGCTCGAAGGTCGGACCGGCCGTGACGAGCACCCGCTTGCCGGCCAGCAGCTTGGGCTGGAAATGCGCCGTGATCTCGGCCAGCAGCTCATGCGGCTCGAGCATCCGGCCGCTGCCCACCTCACCACAGGCCTGGTCACCCACGGCCGGGCCGAGCAGGCGCACACCGTCGCCGCGCAGGGTGGCCACATTGCGTTGCGTGGCCGGATTGCTCCACATCTCCACGTTCATGGCTGGGGCCATGAGTAGTGGCGCCTTGCGCGCGAGCACCAGAGTGGAGAGGAGATCATCGGCCAGACCATGCGCCACCTTGGCCATGAAGTCTGCGCTGGCCGGCGCGATCACGATCACGTCCGCCTCGCGCGACAGGTCGATGTGCGGCATGTTGTTGGCAATGCGCGCGTCCCAGGCGCTGGTGTAGACCGGCCGGCCAGTCAGGGCCTGCATGGTCACGGGCGTGATGAACTGCGTGGCGGACTCGGTCATCACCACCTGCACCGTGGCACCCTCGTCCTGCAGGCGCCGCGCCAGTTCCGCCACCTTGTAGGCAGCCACGCCGCCGGTCATGCCCAGCAGGATGTGTTTGGAGGCGAGATCAGGCATGGTGCGCGCCTTTCGGATTCAGTTCGACGTGTTCTGGCGAGTCCGGATGAATTCATCCACGACCAGCAGAATGGCGCCGCCGACGATGGCGGAATCCGCCAGGTTGAAGGCCGGCCAGTGCCAGCCGGCGATGTGGAAGTCCAGGAAGTCCACCACGTAGCCGTGCTCCCAGCGGTCGATCACGTTGCCCAGGGCGCCACCCAGAATCATCGACAGCGAAAGCGCATACCAGCGCTGAAACCAGTACTTGCCCAGCTGCCAGAGGATCAGCACGGTGGCAACGAGCGCCACGCCGATGAAAAACTCGCGCTGCCAGCCAGGGGCGCCGGCCAGAAAGCTGAACGCCGCGCCGGGGTTGTGCGCCCGCACGATGTTGAAGAAGCCCGTGATGGGCATGACATCGCGGTACTCGAAGTTCGCCAGGATCCAGAACTTGCTCACCTGGTCTAGGCCGATGATGACCCCGGCAATCAGCAGCCAGGGCAGCACGCGGGCGAACCAGGGGCGTGGCGTGGGGATGGCGGATTCAAACAGCTTCACGGCGACTTTCTGAAAACGTAGATCGAGCATTCATGCGGGTTTCCAGACCAAAATGGCTGGAAACCCGCATGGGACAAGCGGAAAGCACTTTCGCTTCTGATGCAAGCGGCCGCTCAGGCATGGGCCCGAGCCTCGCCCGCGCCGTGCAGATTGGATGTGCATCGGCCGCAGATGTGCGGGTGTGCCGGGTCGTGGCCCACGTCAGCGCGCCAATGCCAGCAGCGCTCGCACTTCTTGTGGCTGGTCGGCGTGACTTCAATGCGTTCGGCACCTGCATGCACCGTGGCCCGGCTGGTGATGGTGACAAAGCGCAGATCCTCACCCAGGCTGCCCAGGGCGTGAAGCAGCTCGCCTTCGGCCCACACGTCCAGCTCGGCCTGCAGGCTGGCGCCCACCTTGCCCTGCATGCGCAGGTCTTCAATCGCCTTGGTCACGCCCAGCTTCCATTCGCGCACCAGCGTCCACTTGTGGAGCAGGGCCTCGGCATCATGCACCGCGGGAATCTCGTGCGTGAGTTCGGTGAACACGGTCACCGAACCCGGCGCGATGAAGCCCCAGGCTTCCTCGGCCGTGAAGCTCAGGAAGGGTGCCATGGTCGTGACCAGCCAGCGCGTGATGTGCGAGAGCGCCGTTTGCGCGCTGCGCCGCGCCAGGCTCTTGGGTGCGGTGGTGTAGAGCCGGTCCTTGAGGATGTCGAGGTAGAACGCGCCCAGGTCTTCGGCGCAGAAGTTCTGCAGCTTGCTGATGACCGGGTGGAACTCGTAAGCCGCGTTGCTGGCGCGGATCTGCGCATCGAGCTGGGCGGTCAGCGCCAGCGCGTAGCGGTCGATCTCGAGCATCTGATCCACCGGCACTGCGTCGGTGGCCGCGTCGAAGTCGCTGATGTTGGCCAGCAGGAACTTGAGCGTGTTGCGCACGCGGCGGTAGATCTCCACCACGCGCTTGAGGATCTCGTCGTCGATCGAGAGGTCGCCGGAGTCGTCGGTGCTGGCTACCCACAGGCGCAGGATCTCGGCGCCCAGCTTGTTGGAGACCTCCTGCGGCACCACCACATTGCCCACGCTCTTGCTCATCTTCTTGCCTTCGCCATCCACGGCAAAACCGTGGGTGAGCAGGGCCTTGTAGGGCGCGCGGCCCTGCAGCATGGCGCCGGTGAGCAGGGACGAATGGAACCAGCCGCGGTGCTGGTCGCTGCCTTCGAGGTACAGGTCGGCAGGCCACTGGTGGTCGGCGGGGTGCGAGCCCAGCATCACGTGCATGTGCGTGGTGCCGGAGTCGAACCAGACATCCAGGGTGTCCTTGTTCTTGACATACATCGGCGCGTCGGCCGCGCAGCCGATCTCGGCGAGCAGCTCGGCCGCCGTCACGGTCTGCCAGCTCTCGATGCCCCCCAGCTCCACGCGCTTGGCCACGGCTTCGAGCAACTCAAGCGTGCGCGGATGCAGCTCGCCGCTCTCCTTGTGCACCAGGAAGGCCATGGGCACACCCCACTGGCGCTGGCGCGACAGGGTCCAGTCTGGCCGGTGGGCAATCATGTTCTGCAGGCGCGGCTTGCCCCAGGCGGGGAAGAACTGCGTGGCCTCGATGGCGGCCAGCGCCGTCTCGCGCAGGGTGTGCGTGTCGCCGTGGCCGGTGCGGTCCATGCCGGCAAACCACTGGCTCGTGGCGCGATAGATGATGGGCGTCTTATGGCGCCAGCAGTGCATGTAGCTGTGCTTGAACTTCTCGGCAAAGAGCAGGGTGCCCGCCTCGCGCAGCTTCTCGACGATCTTCGGGTTCGCATCCCAGATCGACAGGCCGGCAAAGAAGGGCAGCCAGCTGGCGTAGACGCCGTCGCCCTGCACCGGGTTGAGGATGTCCGCGTCCTGCATGCCGTGGGCCTTGCAGGACAGGAAGTCTTCCTCGCCGTAGGCCGGTGCCGAGTGCACCACGCCTGTGCCCTGTTCGAGCGTGACGTAGTCGCCCAGGTAGACCGGGCTGAAGCGCTTGTAGCCCTCGTGCACATGCGCCAGCGGGTGCTGGAAGCGCAGGCCGTCCAGCGCCGCACCCTTGGCCGTGCCGACCAGGGTGAAGCTCGCCAGCTTCCAGCGGTTGGCGTTGTTCTCGATCAGATCCTTGGCGATCACGAACATCCGGTCGCCCGCATCGATCAGCGCGTACTCGAACTCCGGGTGCAGGTTCAGCGCCTGGTTGGACGGGATGGTCCAGGGCGTGGTGGTCCAGATCACGATGGCGGCTGGCTTGGGCAGCCTCTTCAGCCCGAACGCCTTGGCCAATGCAGGGGCATCTTCCACGCTGATCGGGAAGGCCACGTCCACGGCAAAGTCCACCTTGTCCTGGTACTCGACCTCGGCCTCGGCCAGGGCGCTGCCGCAGTCGAAGCACCAGTTCACCGGCTTCAGGCCGCGGAACACGAAGCCCTTCTCGACGATCTTGGAGAGGGCGCGGATCTCGTCGGCCTCGTTCTTGTAGGCCATGGTCTTGTAGGGGTTGCCCCAGTCACCGAGCACGCCCAGGCGCTTGAAGTCCACGCGCTGCTTGTCGATCTGCGTTTCGGCGTAGGCGCGGGCCTTGCGCTGGAGCTCGTCGGTGGGCAGGTGCTTGCCGAACTCCTTCTCGATCCGGATCTCGATCGGCATGCCGTGGCAGTCCCAGCCGGGCACATAGGGCGCATCGAAGCCGGCCATGGTGCGGGTCTTGACGACGATGTCCGTGAGGATCTTGTTGACTGCGTGACCGATGTGCAGGTCGCCGTTGGCGTAGGGCGGGCCGTCGTGCAGGATGAACTTGGGCCGCCCGGCGCTGGCGCGGCGGATGGCCATGTAGACGCCCTTGTCCTCCCAGTCCTTGACCCACTGCGGCTCGCGCTTGGGCAGGTCGCCGCGCATGGGGAAGGGGGTGTCGGGCAGGTTCAGGGTCGATCGGTAATCGGGCTTCTTGCTGTCTTCGGACATGGATTGCGGTCTCGGCAGGATCTTGGGCGGCCCGCCGGGCGCGGGGTGCGGCGCGCGGGCAGGACGAGCGAGGCGATGTTCGGGGTGAGGGCGCGGCCACGTGGGTGGACGGCTGCCTGGCTCACCCCAGGCTAATTCGTGGGGCGCCGAGGGGCCGGGACGCGGTGGTGACCGGGGTTGGCGCCGTGCTTGTTGCTGGCGCAGCGGCTGCAAACCAGGCGCGCGCCGCCGCGGCGTCGCGGGCGATGGCCGCGGTCAGTGCCGCCAGGCCGTCGTACTTTTCCTCGTCACGAAGCTTTTTGAGCAGTTCCACGCGGACGATTTTCCCATAGGCGTCGCCCTGCCAGTCGAGCAGGTGGGTTTCGAGCAGCCACAGGCCCGAATCATCCACCGTGGGGCGCAGGCCGAGACTGGCCACGCCGGGCAGCGGCCCGGGCGCCAAACCATGCACCTGCACCACGAAAATGCCACGCGCGGCCGGTTCGCCGAAGCGCTCGGCGGCCGGCAGGCGCAGGTTCAGGGTCGGGAAGTCGAGCGTGCGGCCGAGCTTGGCGCCGTGCACCACGTGGCCCGAGATGCCATAGGGCCGGCCCAGCAGCTCGGCGGCGAGGTTCATGTCGCCATCGGCCAGGGCCCGGCGGACCAGGCTGCTGGAGATGCGCTCGCCGTTTTCCTTCACGTCCGACAGGGTCGAGACGGCAAAGCCCAGCTCGGTACCCATGCGCTGCAGCAGGGTCACGTCTCCAGCGCGCTTGCTGCCGAAGCGGAAGTCCTCGCCGACCATCACAAACCGGGCGCGGCAGGCCGCCACCAGCAGCTCGCGCACGAAATCCTCGGCGGTCATGCCCGCCAGGGCGCGGTTGAAGCGCAGCAGGAAGGTGGTGTCCACGCCGTGCGCGGCGAGGGTGTCGAGCCGGTCGCGCAGGGTGGAGATGCGGCTGGGAGCAGCCTGCGGCTTGCCGGCGGCCTGCGCGAAATACTGACGCGGATGAGGCTCGAAGCTCATGACTGCGCAGGCCAGACCGCGTGGCCGGGCGTGGGCCTTGAGGGCGTCGATCAGGGCCTGGTGCCCGCGGTGAACGCCATCGAAGTTGCCGATGGCCAGGGCGGTGTCGCGGTTCGAGGGAGTGAGCGGCAGGCCGCGGAGGATTCGCATACGGCCGATTGTAGGGGGCCGCCACGCCCCGAAGCGAATTGCAAAATCAAGCATTCATGCGGGTTTTCAGGCCAAATCGGCTGGAAAGCCGCGCCAGACAAGCGGGAAGGTAGTGCGGCAGCCTCACGCCCGGAGGCGCTCACCGTGCTCGCTTTCTTCAATGCCAGGACAGCGAGCAGCACCTTGGGTGGTCTCTATGAGGCGTTTTGCCCACGCTTGAGGCGCTCGACCGCAGCAGCGCCCCACATCAGCGTCGGCGCGATGAAGATGCCGCCGAAGAACATGATCCAGTGCGTGAGCGTTGCCTGGCCCGTACCCAGCCCCAGTGCGCCCGCGAGCATCAGTGCGCCGCTGGCCAGCGCGAGCAGCAGCAGCCCGATGCCGGAGATGTTCAGGATCCACCCGGTGGACAGCTCGCCCACGCCGGACAGGGCCGTGAACACGCCGGTCGAGAAACAGAACAGGAAAAGCAGCCAGAGCAGGGTGGGTGAGCCGCTGAAGCTGCTCATCAACGGTGCGGCCACCAGCACCGCGCCGCACAGCCAGCCGACCGCAGCCAGCAGAACGCCGATCCACTTGAATACACCCATCTTGCGCTCCCGAAATCGAGGTTTGAGCCGCGAATGATTGCAGTGACAAGCCCCGGAAAGGCAAAGAGCCCGCTCAAGCGGGCTCTTTGCGCACTGAATCGTCCGGTACGGGCGACGAATCAGGCGGGCTTGATGTTGGACGCCTGCTTGCCCTTCGGACCATCGGTGACATCGAAGGTCACGCGCTGGTTCTCGGTCAGGGTGCGGAAACCCGTGCCCTGGATGGCAGAAAAGTGGGCAAACACGTCCGGACCACCTTCATCGGATGCAATGAAACCGAATCCCTTGGTTTCGTTGAACCACTTGACGACGCCTGTAGCCATGTAAATCGATCCTTGATGAGAGTTTTTTGATCCACCGGGCAGCCCGCATGCGGGAGGGCGGGGCGCCCGGGCAAGACGATCAGGGGGAGCGTCAGGAAGGGTTGAGCCGCTCGACCGGCAGGGGTGTCGGCCGCAGCTTCTTCTCTCGCACCGCATGAGCACTTGCGCGGGCGAGTGTATGGCAGGCACACGAGCCGGACGGGGGTTTTCACTCACCCGCCGCCTACAATCGTGGCGTGAAGCACAAAAACATTGCCATCCTCATTTCAGGCCGCGGCTCCAACATGGAAGCCATCCTCAAGGCCCACGCCGCCGAAAAGTGGCCATGCAAGATCGTCGCCGTCATCAGCAGCCGACCGAATGCGGCCGGTCTGGACGTGGCACGCGCCGCCGGCATTCCCACACAGGTCATCGACCACAAGCAATTCGCCGGGCGAGAGGCCTTCGATGCCATGCTCAAGAAGACGCTCGAGGCCTTGCGCGCCGACTACGTGATCCTTGCGGGATTCATGCGCGTGCTGTCCGAGGGGTTCGTGAACAGCTTCCGCGGTCGTCTGGTGAACATCCACCCCAGCCTGTTGCCGGCCTTCCCAGGCCTGGCAACGCACCGACAGGCGCTTGCTGCGGGTGTTCGCGTGCACGGCTGCACCGTGCACTTCGTGACCCCTGCGGTGGACGGCGGACCGATCATTGCGCAGGCCATTGTCCCGGTGCTGGCCGACGACACCGAGGATGCCCTCGCTGACCGTGTGCTCGCGCAGGAGCACAAGCTGCTGCCCGCGGTAGTCCGCGGGCTTGTGGAAGAGCGCGTCGTGATAGAGGGGCGTCAGGTGGTGGTTGCCGGCATGCCCACCCTCGTGGTGGGACACTGATGAAGGGCACAAAGGACTCAGTGGCCAGCGGCTTCCCGGACGGCCCGATTGCGCCGGGCACCCTGCGCCACGTGGTGGGTGCGCTCGGTGAGGTGCTGCGCTTCCAGTATCCGGCCGATGCGGTCGTGTCCCGCTATCTGCGCGGCGAGCGCGAACTCGGTGTGCGCGATCGGGCCTGGCTGGCGGAGACCGTGTTTGCCGTGTTGCGTGAGAAGCGACTGTTTGAGCATCTTGCAACACAGCTCGATACCGCGCCCCTGCAGCGCCTGGCGCTCCTTGCCATTGCGCGTCATGGTGGAGCGGCAGCCCTTGCGCGCGCCGTTCCCGAGCCGCTGGCGAAGAAGGCTGCCGGCCTGCTGCGCACCGACCCGGATACCTTGCCGCCGGCGGTGCGCCTGAGTGCGCCCGACTGGCTCTTCGAACGCCTCAGTTCAGAACTGGGCGAGGTGCCTGCAGGCGAGCTGCTGCTTTCGCTCAACCAGAGTGCGCCGCTCGACCTGCGCGTCAATCTGCTGAAGTCGGACCGCGACAGCGCCCTGCAAGCCTTGCGGGCAAGCGGACTCGATGCAGAACCGACCCCCCTGTCCCCATGGGGGATCCGGGTTGGAGGGCGTCCTAACGTGAGCAAGTCGGCATTGTTCGAGCAGGGCGCCATCGAGGTGCAGGATGAGGGTTCTCAGCTGCTCGCGCTGCTGCTGGGCGCGCGCCGCGGTGAAATGGTGGCCGACTTCTGCGCAGGTGCTGGGGGCAAGACCCTGGCCATCGGCGCGCAGATGCGCGGGACGGGCCGGGTCTATGCCTTTGATGTATCGACCAGACGACTGGACAAGCTCAAGCCGCGGCTCGCACGAAGCGGTCTGTCCAACGTGGTCAGCATTGCCATCGAGAGCGAGAACGATCCCCGCGTGAAGCGCCTGGCCGGCAAGCTGGACCGTGTACTGGTGGATGCGCCCTGCAGCGGTCTGGGTACCCTGCGCCGCAATCCCGATCTCAAGTGGCGGCAGCAAGCGTCCAACGTGACCGAGCTGCACGCCAAGCAGCTCGCCATCCTGCGCAGTGCTGCTCGCCTGGTCAAACCGGGTGGCCGACTGGTCTACGCCACGTGCAGCATCCTCAATGAGGAAAATGCCGCTGTGGTGCAGGCCTTTGCAGCCGGGAACGCGGGGTTCACGCTTCTGGATGCCTCGGCTCTGCTGCGTGCCGCCATCGATTGGCCTGACGACATCCCGGCACCACGCGGCGAGCACCTGCAGCTGCTGCCTCACGTGCACCATACGGACGGATTCTTTGCCGCCGTGCTGGAGCGCAGCCCGGCTTGAGTGCCGAACCTGATCTTGCGAGGATTGTGTCTTGACCCCCCCTGCTGCACCTGCTGTGCATGCGTCCACGCACGCCACAGAACTTGACTTCTTCCAGGATCTGGCCGAATTGCTGGCGGACCTGCGTGGCGCCGCAGTGCTTTGGCAACTGGCGGCCATTGCGCTGGCGCTTGCGCTGGGCTGGGCGGCAACCCGCTGGCTGAGCACCCGGCACGAGGCGCAGATTGCCGCAGGCAAATTGACGCTGCGCATCAGCACGCCCTTGATCGCGCTGCTGGTCCTGATCCTGCTTCGCACGGTGCTGCAGCACCACGAGCTGAACACCGTGCTGGTCCGCATTGCGCTGCTGTGGATGGGAACGTTCGCGGTTGTGCGTCTGGTTGTGCACGTCCTGCGTACCAGCTTTAAGGCGGCAGCGTGGATCGAGTCCTTCGAGCGCTGGATCGTCATGCTGCTCTGGTTGACGCTGCTGCTGCTCGTCACCGGGTGGTACCGGCCGGTCTGGGACTGGCTTGAAGGCTTTGCGTTCTCGATCGGCAGCACCAAGGTCAATGTGGCCGAGCTGCTCGCAGGCGTGGTTGCGGTGGGCGTGACCCTGCTCGGTGCGCTATGGGCGGGCACGGCGATCGAGGCGCAGCTGAACAAGGCGCATGTGCTGGACTCCAGCACACGCGTCGTGCTGTCCCGCGTGGCCAAGGCAGTCTTGCTGCTGGTCGGGATACTGCTCGGGCTGTCGATCGTCGGCTTTCCGCTCGGCGCGCTGTCGGTGTTCGGCGGCGCGCTGGGCGTCGGCCTCGGGCTTGGTCTGCAGCGCATTGCCAGCAACTACGTCTCGGGCTTCATCATCCTGCTGGACCGATCCGTGAAGATCGGCGACATGATCACCGTGGACAAGTACTACGGCCGTGTCACGCAGATCACCACACGCTACACGGTTGTCCAGGGGTTTGACTCCAGTGAGGCGATCATTCCCAACGAGATGCTGGTTTCGACTCCGGTGCAGAACAACACGCACTCGGACTCGCGCACGCAGGTCAAGCTACCCGTGAGCGTGAGCTATGAAAGCGATCTGGACCTCGCGCTGCACATTCTGACGGAGTGCGCTGGCCAGCATCCGCGGGTTGTTGCAGAGCCTGCACCCAATGCTCTGGTGTTGGGCTTCGGCGCCGATGGAATCGATTTGCAACTCAGTTTCTTGATCCCTGATCCCGAGAACGGAACAGGCGGCGTACGGTCTGATGTGGCGAGGGCAGTCTGGGCGCGATTCAAGGCGGACGGCATTGCGGTGCCATATCCGCAACGTGTGATCCACCTCAACAGTACGGTTTCGGAACGCGTTGTTTCTGCGAAGGTCGGCCTAAACTCAGACGTTCACAAGGAGTGAGGACTAAATGACAGGTTTCATCGACGGCGTGGTCGGGTTCTTCAACACCGGCTTGCTCGACTTGTCCGGGTGGCAACTGCTGGCTGTGCTGCTCGTGCTGACGCACATCACGATCGCGTCGGTCACGATCTACCTGCACCGTGCAATGGCGCACCGGGCGCTGGACCTGCATCCGGTGGTGTCCCACTTCTTCCGTCTCTGGCTGTGGCTGACCACCGGCATGGTCACGCGCGAGTGGGTAGCCATCCATCGCAAACACCACGCCAAGTGCGAGACGCCGGATGATCCGCACAGCCCGCAGGTCCATGGCCACTGGACGATTCTGCGCTTCGGTGTCTCGATGTATCGCGCTGAAGCCAAGAATCTGGAAACCATCGAGCGCTACAAGCACGGTTGTCCGGAGGACTGGGTGGAGCGCAATGTGTATTCACGCTTCACATGGCAGGGCATGGGCGTGATGCTGCTGATCGATCTGGCGCTGTTTGGTGCAGCGGGTCTCACGGTGTGGGCTGTCCAGCTGATGTGGATCCCGATCACGGCAGCCGGCATCATCAACGGCACGGGCCATACGCACGGCTATCGCAACTTCGACTGCCCGGACGCCTCGACCAACATCCTGCCGTGGGGCATCATCATCGGCGGCGAGGAGTTGCACAACAATCACCACGCTTTTGCCTCGTCCGCGAAGCTGTCGGCCCGCTGGTATGAGTTCGATATTGGCTGGATGTACATCCGCCTGCTTGAGATCCTAGGGCTGGCCAAGGCGCGAAAGACCATTCCCAAGCTGAAACTGCAAGCCACGGCCAAGGCCCAGGCGGACGGTCAGACCCTCGACGCCATCGTGGCTCATCGATTCGAGGTCATGCGTACGTACGCCAAGACGCTCAAGGCTGCGTACAAGTCCGAGCGCGCCAAGTTGTTTGCCCAGCGCGGCGGTGAGTGCGAGCAGGTGAAGTCCGCAAAGCGCTGGCTGCAGGTCGACGCAAGCAAGCTCTCGGCAGATGCGCGCGCTCATCTGGCCGACGTTCTGGCCCAGAGCGAAAAGCTCAAGAAGCTGTACGAAATGCGTGACGAACTGGCTCAGATCTGGGCGCGATCATCAGAATCGCGCGAGCAACTGATCAAGAAGCTGCAGGACTGGTGCGCCAAGGCAGAAGCCAGCGGCGTGCAGGCGCTCGCGGACATGTCGCTTCGTCTTCGCCGGTACGCCGTCGCGTAAGGCACCATGGTTGATAAGCAGGCAGGTTTCCTGCCGACCCAGCCGTGGTCAGAGCAGACACCGCTTTCAGAAGAATTTCTTTCCCGGCTGCGCGCCATGGAGCGTGCCTATCTGATGCAGGAGAGTCCGCTGCGCCAGTGCGGATTCTCGGGGAGCCAGCGCCGCTGGGAAACGCAGCGCAGGCCGATCGTCCAAGCGATTGAAGGCGACGGCGACCTGCTCAATCTGGGCTGCGCGAACGGCTATCTGCTCGAGTCGCTCGTTGCCTGGGCGGAGGAGAAAGAAATCTTCCTGACGCCGCATGGTCTGGATGCCGGGAAGCTGCTGATCGAACAGGCGCAGAAGCGTATGTCGCACTTTTCCCGCAACTTCCATGTGGGTAATGCCTGGGACTGGACGCCGCCGCGGCAGTATCTCTATGTGTACACCAGCGTGGACCTCGTGCCGCCGGAGTTCGTGCCCGCGTATCTGAAGCGTATCGGCCGTGATGTGGTCGCGCAGGGTGGGCGCCTGATCGTTGGCTCGTACGGGAGCCGGTCGCGCCAGCAGGAGCCAATGAACCTGCGTCATCTGTTCGATGACATGGGTTGGGCGACCGACGGCATGGCGTCTGCGCCAGGTGGCCCGGACATGCCGGTGGCGGCTCGCTTCATCTGGCGCGACTTCTGAACCAGCGGTCTGCGCCAGTGAATCAGCGCGATAGACGCAAAACAAAAAGGCCTGCTGTTTGCAGGCCTTTTTCTTCAACCAGGATCAATTACTTGATCTTGGTTTCCTTGTACTCCACATGCTTGCGAGCGACGGGATCAAACTTCTTGATCAGCATCTTCTCGGGCTTGGTCTTCTTGTTCTTGGTGGTGGTGTAGAAGTGACCGGTGCCGGCGGTCGACTCGAGCTTGATCTTTTCACGCATGATGAGTGCTCCTTGGTCAGCCGTTGAATCAGATCTTGCCGGCGGCGCGCATTTCGGCCAGCACCGTATCCACGCCACGCTTTTCGATGGTGCGCAGACCTGCGTTGGTCAGGCGCAGGGATACCCAACGGTTCTCGCTTTCAACCCAGATGCGACGGTTCTGCAGATTCGGCAGAAAACGGCGCTTGGTCTTGTTGTTGGCGTGGGAGACGTTGTTGCCCACCATCGGGCGCTTGCCCGTCACTTCACATACGCGTGCCATGCTGACACTCCACGGTTCTTCGGTCTGATTGATTGATGACGGTTGGCCAGAAGGGGCGCTGCAGCCTGGCAGCATCCGATTCACAGGGGCGACGCTGTCAGCGCGGCCGGCCTCGGCATCTCGGTCTGAGTTGATATCACGCCGGGAAAGGGCGTCGGAGACGCACTTGGCCCAAGGGCGCAATACGCAAAGACTGAGACTCTATCACGAAAAGGGCTTTCTGATCAAACACTTGGCAGGCAGTGCCGCGTCAACCCACTCGAGGCGCGCCTCCAGTGGGTGATCCACGTGAAGAGCGTTGCGTTTAGTTCATCCAGATCAGGTTGGATCGTCTAAATCAAGCCAGCCTGTGCCATGGAGCGCGCCTGTCCTGCGGTAACCACGAAGTGATCGAGCACCCGCACATCGATCAGCGCAAGTGCAGAGCGCAGGGTCGCCGTGAGCGCAACATCAGCCTGGCTCGGTTCTGCGACACCGGAGGGGTGGTTGTGCGCAAGGATCACGCTCGCAGCGTGATGCAGCAGCGCCGCCTTGGCCACTTCGCGTGGATAGACGCTGGTCTGAGTCAAGGTCCCGCTGAACATCCGTTCTGCGCGAATCAAACGGTTCTGGGCATCAAGAAACAACACCATGAAGACCTCTGCTCGTTCCCCGCCCAGCTCGAGTCGAAGGAAATCGGCCACTTGCGTGGGGCTGCTCAGGGCAGCAGGCTCGCGCAGGCGCTCGTCCAGTGCGCGGCGCGCCAATTGCAGCGCGGCTTGGAACTGCAGGGCCTTGGCTGGGCCCAGCCCCTTGATCTTCGCGACTTCGTGCGGGCTGGCATGCATCAGCCCAGTGACGCTGCCGAAGTGGCCCAGAAGCTCGCGTGCGAGGTCCACCGCACTCTTGCCGGTCACCCCAACGCGAAGCAGCACGGCCAGCAGCTCGGCATCGCTGAGCGCTGCCGGGCCCTGCCGGAGCATCTTTTCGCGAGGTCGATCGTTCTCGGGCCAGTCGGTGATGGGCATCTACACTGAACGCTTCTGGAGTGAATGTTGTGATTGCTCAAGCTCAATCAGCAGGGGATACGCCGGCGTCCCTGCCAGTCATCGGCCCGGACTCGTTCGTAACGCTGCACTATCGCATCTCGCTGACCGAGGCCGCGGGTGCCGATGACGCGCAAACAGGGGAGGCCGACTTCCTGAATACCTTTGAGGACAAGCCCGCGACGCTGCAGCTGGGGCTCGGGCAATTGGCTCCTGCGCTTGAGCAGCGGCTGCTCGGACTGGCGCTGGGCGAGCACCGCGTGTTCGACGTGCCGGCTGGCGAAGCCTACGGCCAGCGCAGCGCAGAACTGGTGCAGCGGGTGTCGCGCGAGCTGCTCAAGCGCGAAAGCGAGCTGCTGACGACGTTCGAGCCGGGTGACGTCGTCGAATTCAATGCCCCGGCGACGGCCGAGCGGCCTGGCGGGCGGTTTGCCGGGGTCGTCAAGGAAATCGACGCTCAAGGTGCGCTTTTCGACTTCAACCATCCGCTCGCCGGCCAGCCGATCCGATTTGAAGTCAAGATCATTGGAGTGCTCTGATGGACGCAGTGGAACTCTCACGCGAGCCGATGCCTCAGGGCGAGGAAGACGCCGACATCCTGCTGGCCAACCCGCGCGGTTTCTGTGCGGGGGTGGACCGTGCCATCGAAATTGTCGAGCGGGCGCTGACGCTCTATGGCGCGCCGATCTATGTGCGCCATGAAATCGTGCACAACACCTTCGTGGTGGAGGGTCTGCGCGCCAAGGGAGCCGTGTTCATCGAGGACCTCACCGACGTGCCGACCGGCGCCACGCTGATCTACTCGGCCCACGGAGTGCCGAAGTCTGTCCGGCGTGAATCGCAGGCGCGCGGACTGCGGGTGTTTGACGCCACCTGCCCGCTGGTCACCAAGGTGCACATCGAGGTGCTGAAGCTGCGCAAGGAGGGCTACGAGATCATCATGATCGGCCATGCCGGCCACCCTGAGGTGGAGGGCACCATGGGCCAGACCGAGGACGGCATGATCCTGGTCGAGACCATCGAGGATGTCAGCCGCATCCGGGTCAAGGACCCGGCCAAGCTGGCCTATGTGTCGCAGACGACGCTGTCGGTCGATGAAACCCGCGATGTCATCGAGGCGCTGCGAGCACGCTTTCCACTGATTCGCGCGCCCAAGAAGGATGACATCTGCTACGCCACCCAGAATCGCCAGGATGCGGTCAAGTTCATGGCGCCCAAGGTCGATGTCGTGATCGTGGTCGGCAGCCCGACCAGCAGCAATTCAAACCGTCTACGAGAGTTGGCCGAAAAACTTGGCGCGCGGGCGTACATGGTGGACGGCGCCCACGAAATCCAGCCGCAGTGGCTCGAAGGCGCAAGGCGCTTCGGCGTCACTGCGGGTGCCTCGGCACCCGAGGTGCTGGTCAAGGAAGTCATTGCTTCACTCAAGGCGCGCGGTGCGAGCTCGGTGAGTCAGCTTGACGGCGTGACCGAGCACATCATGTTCCCCCTGCCCAAGGGGCTGAAGCTGCCCGGTGAACAGGCCGCTGCATCGGCAATGGAAGTCGCGCCGTCGCGCTGATCTGACGCGGGAGTTCGCCGCATGGCGAACTCCGCAGGAAAATCCTGATGCTGCCGCGTCCTGCAGGCAGGCACACTGCCGGCTTGGCGTTGCGCACTTCCGGGCGCAGCGTCGCCCGCTGCGGCAAACCGGGTTCGCAGCGAGGCATAACAACCCGTACAAGGAGACCTGAATGACCCACCCAAGCAAGCTGGCTGCCCTCGCGCTGGCCTTGTCGGCCTCGCTGCTGAGTTTCGGCGCCGCTGCTCAAAGCGCCTGGCCGGCGGGCAAGCCGATCCGCGTCATCGTGCCGTTCCCGCCCGGCGGGACGACCGACATCGTGACCCGGCTGGTGATGCCTGAGGTGGGCAAGATCCTCGGGGCGAACGTGGTGATCGAAAACCGCGGCGGTGGTGGCGGCTCGATCGGCGCGACGGAAGTGGCCAAGGCTGCCCCGGATGGCTTCACCTTTGGCGTTGCCACGGTCTCTACCCATGCGGTGAATCCGGCCTGCAACCCCAAGCTGGCCTACAACCCGCTGAAGGACTTTGCACCGGTCAGCAACATGGCGCACACCGCCAACGTGATCGTGGTGCACCCCAAGGTTCCGGCGCAGAACATGAAGGAATTCATCGATCTGCTCAAGAAGAACCCGGCCAAGTACTCATTCGCCACCAGCGGTACTTGCGGCATTGCCCACATGATGGGCGAGCAGTTCAAGGTGTCGACCGGCACCTTCATGCTGCACATCCCCTACCGTGGCAGCGGCCCGGCACTGAACGACACGCTGGCCGGCCAGGTGGAAGTCATGCTCGACAACCTGCCCAGCTCCATGCCGCATATCCAGGCTGGCAAGCTGCGCCCACTGGCCATCGCCTGGGACAAGCGTCTGCCTCAGCTGCCCAATGTGCCCACCTACGGTGAACTGGGCCTGAAGGAAATGAACGACCCGGCGTGGTACGGCATCGTGGCTCCGGCCGGTACGCCGCGCGACATCATCACCAAGGTTCAGCAGGCCGTGAAGCAGGCCGTGTCCAACCCCGACCTGGGCAAGCGTCTGCGCGAAGCCGGTGCTGAACCGATGGGCAACACCCCCGAGCAGTTCGCCGCAGAGATCAAGAAGGAAATGGACAAGATGGCGGCGCTGGTCAAGCGCCAGGGCATCAAGCTCGATCAGCAGTAAGCGCGCGTCCTCCGCTCACAACAGGCGGCCCGGATGTCCGGGCCGCTTTTGCTTGATGCGTGCCCTTGATCGCGCAAGACGAGCAGGATTCGCTGCGGCGCTAGCATCCGCGCGATGACCCCGACCGCCGCCAAGCTGCATCCGGACGACGCAGCCCTGATCGACCGCTTTGCCGATGCCCTGTGGCTCGAGCACGGTCTGGCCGGCAACACCCTGGCGGCCTACCGCAGCGATCTGGCCGGGCTTGCCCGGCACCTGCGAAGCACCGGCCGCGCCCTGGCCGACGCGGGCGAGGCCGACCTGTACGGCTGGTTTGCTGCCGCTGCTCCGGGGACGCGAACCAGCACCAGCAACCGGCGGCTGGCCACGCTGCGCCGCTTCTTTGCCTGGGCGCTGCGCGAGCGCCTCGTGGCGGCCGATCCGACCCTGCGCATCCCGACCGCCAAGCGCGCACCGCGCATACCCAAGACCCTGACCGAGGCGCAGGTGGACGCCCTGCTGGCCGCGCCGGATGCCAGCACGCCGCTGGGCCTGCGCGACCGGGCCATGCTGGAGCTGATGTACGCCAGCGGCCTGCGTGTGAGCGAACTGGTTGGCGTGACATTGATCCAGCTCGCGCTCAATGACGGTGTGCTGCGCGTCATGGGCAAGGGCAGCAAAGAGCGTCTGGTGCCCTTCGGCCTGGCGGCGCGCGACTGGATCGAGCGTTACCTGCGCGATGCCCGCAGCCTGATCCTGGATGGGCAGGTGAGTGACGCGCTTTTCGTCACCGCGCTGGGTGGTCCGATGTCGCGGCAGATGTTCTGGAACCTCGTCAAGAAGTACGCCGTGATCGGCGGCGTGCGCGCACCTCTTTCGCCGCACACGCTGCGTCATGCCTTTGCCACGCACCTGCTCAACCATGGCGCCGATCTGCGTGTCGTGCAGCTGCTGCTCGGGCACGCAGACATCACGACCACCCAGATCTACACCCACGTGGCTCGCGAGCGGCTCAAGCAGTTGCATGCGGCCAACCACCCGCGCGCCTGAGGCGTGCAGAGAGGGCAGCAGACCCATGAGCACGATCGTGTCCTATAGCGGAGGCAAGGACTCCACCCTGGCCCTGTGGCGTGCACAGCGGCTGGCTGCGCAGGGGAAGCTGCCTCCGGTTCGCGGCGTGTTGACCGCGCTGGAAGAGAGCGGGCGGCAGGCCCGGTCCCACGGCGTCAGTCGCGCCCTGCTTGCTGAGCAGGCCCGCTGCCTGGGTGTGGTGCATCACAGCATTGCGGCCAGCTGGGCGGACTATGAAGCCCGCTTCGTTGAGCAGCTGCGGACGCTGGCCGCGCAGGGCGTGACCGACGTGGTCTTCGGCGACATTGATCTGCAGGCCCATCGTGACTGGGAAGAGAAGGTGTGCGCTGCTGCCGGTCTCCGGGCCCATCTGCCTTTGTGGGGTGAGGCACGCCGCGCGCTGGTGGACGAGTTTCTGGGTGCCGGCTTTCGGGCATGGGTGGTGTGTGTGGACGCGCGCTTTCTTGATGCCAGCTTCGTGGGCTGCGAGTTCGACACGGCCTTCCTTGCCCGGCTGCCGGATGGCGTGGACGCCTGCGGCGAGAACGGCGAGTTCCACACCTTCGTCTACGACGGTCCGGGTTTTCTGGAGCCCGTGCGCTGGGCGAGTGCAGGTCGCAAGAGTGTGGTTTCGCCGCCGGAGTTCGGTGCCCGGACGTACCACTTCGACCTGCTGGACCGTGCCTGAGTGCAGCGCTGTCAGCGTGACATGCACGCATCCATACGGCCATGTCAATCTGCCTGTTTCCGCATGTCTGGTGCGGTTTCTGGCCTGCGGGCAATTTTCAAACAAACGTTGAAAACGAGTTCCTTACGGGTATCAAATTCAAAAATTATTTGTGAATTTGATCCCTGCATGCGGGGCTGATTGGCGTGGGTGCTGCTTGAATGGGTTGCTCACTACGCACTTGCCTCGCGCGCTGGCAGCGTCAAGGCGACTCCGCGAACGGGATAACCCGTATTCGTCGAGACGCGAAACATGCATCAAGCTTTCACGGTCGACTTAGTGGGGGCGCTCTATCTACACGGACAGTCGACCGTGGGCGCTCAAGTCTTCAGAATGCGCGCCGTTCACAAAATAGTTCATCAATCGAACGTGCTCTTCACAATATGAAAAAATTCAACATCGCTCTGATTCTTGCCCTGGCGACCTTTGGCGTCGCCCATGCAACCGAACGCGGCCAGGTGCGTGCATTGAACGGTGCTGCCGGCGCCGAAATTTCCTCGCCCCAGTTTCCCGGGCTGTATGGCCAGTTCTGGCTGCAGCAGTACTCCGCGGATACCTTCAAGGACACCAATGGCAACAACCCGGTGACGAGCCAGGCCACGCCGCTGGGTACCGTGCTCGTCGAACGCGGCGGCAAGGTTGATGCCACGGCCTTTGTGCCGCGTCTGACCTGGCTCACTGATACCCGTCTGGGTGAGGGCAAGTTCGGCATTTCCGCCGCGCTGCCGCTGGTGCAGATCGACCAGCAAGTACGCCTGACGGCCCGCGGAGCGGATGCGAGCGTGTCCGCCAGTGCTGTCGCGTCCGTGCAGGCACAGGTCAACCCGCTGGCTGCGCGCGCCTCAGGCAAGCAGTCCGGTCTGGGGGACATGGAGGTCATGCCCTACATCGACTGGCAGACGGATACGTACCGCTATGCCTTCGGTCTGGGCGTGGTTGCCCCCACTGGCGACTATGACGCCAAGCGCCCCGTGAACACCGGCACCGGCAATTTCTGGACCCTACGCCCGCTGGCCGTCGGCTCCTATGTGTTCGACAACGGCCTTGAACTGGGCGTGCGTGCCACCTACTCCTTCAACACGAAAAACAAGGACACGAACAACAAGAGCGGCGAGTACTTCGCGGCCGACTACTCGCTGCACTACAAGCTGTCGGACAGCTGGAAGCTCGGCGCCCAAGGCTTCGCCAACATCCAGACCACGCATGACCGCTGCGCGGCAGATACGCCGCAGGCCCTGGCCACGCGCCCTGCAAACAACTGCGGTCTGGTGCGCGCCTACGGCCTCGGCCCGGTCGGCAGCTGGACCAGCGAAGACGGCCGCGTGTTCGTGGACTTCAAGGTACTGCGTGAATTCGCCGTGCAGAACCGCCCGCAGGGCACCGTGTTCTGGCTGCGCGCGAATTTCCGGCTGGACCAGTAGGCGTCACGGGTGCAGCGCGGGCGCCGCCCGCCCGGTCTGACTGCCTCGCGGCAAGTCCGCTGACTGGACGGCCGGTAGCCCGGCAAGGTGGGCCAGACCGCTGCGCCATCGTGGATCAAGACCCCTCTGCGCGCTGCGCGCTCCAAGGCCACAAGCCTGGGGTGCAGCAGCCCGCAGGCTTTGCCGGCCGTGCCAACCACCGCCGGCCCCAAGGACTTCAATCATGCATACCCCTCGCTCATTCCGCATTGCTGCCGCTGCAGGCTCCGCCCTCATCGTCAGTGCCGGCCTCGTGCTTGCCAACGTGGCCTTTGCCCAGTCGGCAGGCAACAAGCTGCCCGACACCAGGATCGACGCTGGCAAGATCGCCAACATCGATACCGTGACGGTCGAAGGCTTCGACTTCCCGCTGAACGCCCAGGTGGGTGGTCAGCGACTCGTGCTCAATGGTGCCGGCGGCTCGAACATTCTGTCCGTCAAGGCGACCGCCGTGGCCCTGTACCTGCCCAACAAGGCCAGCACGCCGGAAAGCGTCTTTGCGATGCCCGGCGCAAAGCGCATCACCCTGGTGGCCCTGCGTGAGCTCTCTGCTCGCGATCTGTCCAGCGCGCTGATCGACCGCATCCGCCAGAACGCCACGCAGCAGGAGATCGAGAGCAACGTCATGCAGCTGGCCGGCCTGGGCGGTGTCTTCGGTACGCGTCGCAGCCTGCCCAAGGGCAGCGTGGTCACCATCGACTACAACCCCGCGACCAAGAGCACCGAATTCCGCCTCAACGGCACCGAGCGTCTGGCCGAGCCGATTGCCGGCGAGAGCTTCTTTCCGATGATGATGAAGGTCTGGCTCGGCCCCAAGATTCGCCCCGCAACGCGCAACGCGCTGCTCGGCATCAGCAGCTGAAGGCCGGGCGAGCATCTCGCCCGCCCGCATCCGGTTCCGATCACCTCAAGACGGATTCGCGCCTGCCGGTTCTTGTCGTACCCGGGACGCGATTGACGGCCACGCATGCTCACGCATGCGTGGCCTTTTTCATGGCTGCCGCTGTGGCGTGCAAGCCGCTGAAGACGCACCCCGGCGCGGCCTTGGCTTGCGGCCCGATGCAGCCTGCACGTAATGTGGATGCACTCGCGAAATGCGCAGTGCCTTCTGCGATTGCCAGGGCGCTGCGTGAACTCCTCGGACTTGGATGCCAACCTGCATGCCCGCGCGCCAGCAACGTCTTTGGCTTGCTGTTCTCATGACCCTGAGCCTTGCAGGCCACGGCGGCGTTCATGCGCAGGCGCCTCGGCAGGCCAGTGGTCAGGTGGCGCCCGCCAGCATCGAACCGCAGATGGCCATGGCGACCCTGTCGCCGGAGGGCCAGCGCGATGCGCAGCACTGGGTGCGCTACGGCAGCTGGCCGGCAGGCGTGCCTGTCGTGGTGACGGCCATCGATTCTGGCCGGACCGTCCGTGCGCGTACGGCCGGAGGAATCAGCGGTGGCGGTGCCGCCATGGTGTATTCAGCGGGCGTGGGTGCTGCGCTGGGACTGAACCCGGATCGCCCCAAGGCGCTGCTGGTCCGCATGGATACGGCGCCAGGGCCTGCGCCTGCACTTGCGGCTCCGTCTGCTGTGGCGACTACTCCGGCGGCGGCATCCGCTCCCGTCGCATCCGCGCCACCGCCAAGTGCAGCAACAGCGCAGCCTGCATCACCAGCCGCGCCAGTACCGCCGATTGCGGCGCAGGTCGTGGATCGCGCGGTGCCGGCCCGGCCAGGGCCGTCGCAGGCGGCATCGCAGGCACCCTCTCCCGCAGCGTCGCGTGCGGCCGCCTCGCCTCCGACGTCGCCCGGCGCAGCGCCTGCGGCGGCAACCGCTCCCAGCGCGCTGCCGCCCGCCACGCCCGCACCCGTTCGGAACGCTGATGCCGCGTCAAGCGTGGCGCCCGCAGTCTCGCCAAAGGGAACCGGTGCGCTCGCGCAAGCCACGCCCACAGCGGCCTCACCGTTGAGTAGCTCGACGAACACTCGCGGTCTTTCGCCAAGCGAAACGCCACTCAAGCCTGCCGGGGTCAAGCCCGCCGATGCCAAGCAGGCGGAGCCCAAGTCTGCGCGCGCAGCCTCAGTCAGCGGCAAGGCCCTGTATCTGCAACTTGGCGCATTCGCGGATGAAAAGAATGCCTGGGTGCTGTTTGCCAAGGTGCGTGCGATCAAGCTGCCAGAAGGCGTGAAGTCGGAGATTCTCCAGCTCGACGGCCTGCACCGCGTGCGCGTGGGCCCGTTCGTCTCCCGCGCCCAACGCGATGCCGTCAGCAAGCAGCTTGAAGACGTGGCCGGGGTGACGCCCATCAAGTTGCGGCTCTAGCTTTCAAAGATCAACCCCTTGGGAGGCGGATCAATGTTTGTCTGTGCGCACTGCAAGCAACACGGCGTCACCGAGATGAACGCACTCGCGAGTCACCTGTACGGTTTCGCCGAGTGTCGTCTCTGCGGCGCGGTGCTGGAGCAGCGCCGAAATGTCGGATCAAGGACCATGTATTTCTCCCTGCTCGTTCCGGGGCTGTATGTGTTTCTCGTCAGGGAATTTGCGCTTGGCGGTGTACTGCGCCTGCTTCTGTTCGCAGCGATCTGCGCTGTGGCGTGGTGGATGTTCCGACGCGAGGTGCAATGGGCGGTCCTCCGGCCGGGCCGTGCGCCGCGGGGCGCATAGCCGCGTCCACGCTCATTGGGCGGGCGCTGGGGCCTTGCCTGGCAGCGTGACAGGTTCAGTGACTGTCTTCGGTTCCTGGCGCGGGTCTGTCGACGACTTGGATGCCATGGCAGGGGACGGGTCAATCGGCTGATTGCTGCGAATCCATGCCAGGGTGCCGAGCACCGTGGCAGCCAGCAACAGCGTCAGTGCAATGAGTGCGCGCATCCTGCCGCGCGGCTTGCTTCGAAAGCTCAGCGTGGTTCGCTCGAACGTGGGCCTCAAGTCTTGCTTCATCAATGTTCTCCAGGGCACCGTCGGTGCACCGTCTGCGGTGCACAAACGTACGCGGGAGCTTGGGCAACCGCGCAAAACCCTGACCCTAAGCGGCGACGTCACGCTCACCAAGCGCGACTCACATGCAGCAAGCCTTGCTACCTGCTGTTGCGCTCTGTTGGATCACGAAATGCGCCAGCGCCACCCTATCTGCATCGATGCATTGCTCACTGCGCTCTGGGCCGCCAGCCCAGGATGCGCGCAGGCAGATGCACGATCGCGCTGAGCAGGGCAAAGACGCCACTCACGGCGATGCCCAGCAGGCGAAAGGGCAGCAGGATCAGCCACACAATCGGCCACAGCACGAGCGCCAGCAAGGCCAGCGGCCACGCGAGGACGAACAGGATCAGCCAGGCAATCAACCAGAACAAGGTGCTCATTTCAGGTGCTCGAATGGGGTGGAGGGCCAGGAGCCCAATGCAGTTCACCGGCTCGCTGTGCACTCTATGGGCGCCCAGCGGGGCGGGCGATCTTCATGCGACGAAGTGCTGTACCTCGCGGATGAAGCGGCGCCTGCGCCTGTACAAGCGCAGGCTCAAGATGCGCGAACCCAGAGCAGCGTGAGCAAGGCCCCGATCAGCATGAGACCGAACAGCTCCACGAGCAGCCATTCACCCCAGGAAGCGCCGTCCTGGTCCTGCAGCATCGTGCTCGGATGGCGCCCGAGTGTCAGTGCACGCAGCACATGCCAGCCAATCCACCAGCCGATGCCGCGCACGCCGACGTCCCAGCCAAGAAACCAGAGCGCACGCAACACCCAGATGAACGGGGTGGCAAGGCGTGCGGGCAGTTCGTCCCAGTCGAGCATGTAGCGGCCTCCCTTGGCGGCTTGTTTGGTGCCGGGCGTCTGATCGACGCGGCGCGCACAGCCTACGAGACAGACGACCCAGCGCGGCGGTCTGCGACCAAAGCAAGACGGGGCGGATGAACCGCCCCGTCTTGCAACCGAATCACCTTCCGCTCAGCGCTTGGGGAAGGCAGGCTGGCGCGGCTCGCGCAGCGGCTTCTCCGCCGTGAGCTTGCGCAGGTGGGCGATGCCGGCGTCGAGCTGTGCATCGGCGCCATCGAAGCTTGCGCGCGGCGGCATGTCGACCTCGATGTCCGGCACCACGCCGATCCCTTCGATCAGCCATGTCCCGTCCAACCCGTATTGCCCGAACTCCGCCGCGCGCATGATGCCGCCGTCCATCAGGCCGGTGGCGTTGGACAGCCAGACGCCGGCGCCGGCCGTCTGCTTGCCGATCAGCGTGCCCATGCCCAGGCGCTTGATGCCTTCGGAGAAGGTCTCGCCGTCGCTGTAGGTGTTCTCGTCGATGAGCACCACGAGCTGGCCGCGGAAGGCCGCCTGCATGTTGTAGCCGCCACCGTCGCCGCGGCGGCTTTGCCAGTAGGCCCAGGCGCGTCGCATCAGCTTCTCGATGATGATGGAGTCGATGTTGCCGCCGTCATTGCCGCGCACGTCGATGATCAGGCCCTCGCGATCGAACACGCTGTAGAACTCGCGCGCAAAGTTGCCCACGTCCGGCGATGTCATGGCGCGCAGATGGATGTAGCCGAACTTGCCTTCGCTGGCCTGTTCCACCTTCTGTCGGTTGCGCACTTCCCAGTCGGTGTAGCGCAGGCTGCGCTCGCGCGCAGGGTTCACCGGCACGACCACCGCCTGGCGGGCGATCGAGCCACGCTTGTAGCTCAGCAGCACCTGCCTGCCTGCCTGGTTGCGCAGCAGCTCGCCCAGCTCGGCGGCGTTGCGCGCGGTCTGGCCGTTGATGGCGGTGATCACGTCACCCACCGCGAAGTCGCGGCCCGGCTGGGCCAGCGGCCCGCGTTCGCCGGGCAGTTCAGGTTCGCCTGCGTAGATGCGGTCGATGCGCAGGCCATCGGCCACCTTGCTGAAGTCTGCACCCAGGCCGGCCGTGCTGACGCCGACGTCTTCACCCGCACGCACTTCGCTGCCGGAGCCCACCTGGCTGTGCAGCGCGTTGATCTCGGCCACCATCTGCGCCATGAGGTCGCCAAGCTCGGTGCGCTCTGTCAAGCGCGGCAGCAGGGGCTCGTACTTGGCGCGGATGGCCTTCCAATCGTGCCCGTGCATATTCGGGTCGTAGAAGTAGTCGCGGTGCAGACGCCAGGCGTCGGCAAACATCTGCTTCCAGTCATCGCGCGGGTTGACCTTGATCTGCCAGTCGCCCACACGCACGGCGGCGCGTGCTGCTTCAGGGCCTTGCGGTGGCCGTGCGCCGGTGTCGTAAATGAAGAATTCCCGTGCGCCTCCGGGGCCGGGGCCGCCGGTCTGGCGGGCCACCAGCATCTTGCGGCCGTTGGCGGAGATCTGCACCGTGGTCACGTCGGTGCTGTGCGTTTCAGCAGGCGTGGCGTTGTTGTCGATGGCGATGCTCTTGAGCGTGCCCCGGGCCGCGCCGAAGCCGCCGGCGCCGTCGGTCTCGATCACGTACAGGCGCCGACCGTCGGTCTTGAGGCTGCGGTAGTTGCCTGCGGGCAGGGCGGCCAGTGGGACCTCGTGGAGTCGCGTGTCCAGACCCTCCCAGTCGATCGGGAACGTGCGCGCGGCAGTGTTGCCTGCCGCTGCCGACGGCGCTGGCGTGGGGGCAGGGGCTGCAGCCTGTGCGGCAGGCGCTGCGGCGGGCGCTGAGGCCGCCGCAGCGGTGGGCGGCGCCACGGGCGTGGTGGCCGGCGGGGCAGCCGGGGCGGGCGTTTCAGTGCTGTCGCTCAGTTCGTCGCGCCCCGCGAAAGGAAAGCGCTGGCCGGCCTGCAGGGCAATGGCGTAGATGCGGTCACGCTTCTCGAACAGCGGCCCCATGTTGCGCGATCCCCAGGGCGAGCCGTTGGTGGCATTCAGTGTGCGATCGGACAGGAAGTACAGCCAGCGGTTATCCGGCGTGAAGGCCAGGCCGTCGGCGCTGTAGCGATCGCTGGTGAGCTGCACGGCCTTGCGGTCGCTGATGCGCATGAGGAACAGCACCTCGTTGCCGCGGCGGTTGTTCACCGAGCGCGTGTAGGCCAGGGCGCTGGAATCGGGCGACCAGACGAGCTCGCCATAGGCCGAGGGTGACTTGTCGATCTGCACAGTGCTGCTGTCGGCCAGGTTGGTCAGCCACAGGCGCTGCTCGATGTCTGTATGCACCAGCCACTTGCCGTCGGGCGAGGGCACCATGCCGGTGCGCATGACGGTGGCGCCCTTGGTCACCGGCGTCGGCTCGCCCAGACCGTTGGCCGGCACGCGCAGGATCTCGGTCTCGCCGCTGGCGTCATTGAGCACATACACATTGCGGCTGTCGGGCGTGAAGACGGCCGCACGGGTGCGGCTGCCGCCCTGTTGGGGCAGGTCGATGCGGCGCAGATCGCCCGTGCCGGCCACCAGGGTGCGGCCGCGCGCGGTGATGACGATGCGCTCGCCGTTGGGCGACAGCGCCACGCCGCTGAAGTGGTTGGAGAGCGCCGTGCGCACCCAGCGCTCGCGCGCCTGGTCGAAGTCGGTCACCAGGCGGATGTCGAGCTTGGTGTCGCGGCCCGAAGCGAGATCCAGCAGCTTGATGTCTGCGCCCTGGGTGTAGATCACGCGGCCGTTGTAGATCTGCGCCTGGCGGATGTCGAAGTCATCCTTGTCGAAGCGCGTGATCTGCTGCGCCTGCGAGCCGTCGGTGCGCATGCGCCAGAAGTTGCGCGTGCCGCTGCGGTCGCTGACGAAGATGAGTTCGTTGGCGCTCGCGTTGAACATGACCTGCGCGTTGTTGCCTTGCGGCGTGCGCGTCAGCGGCACGGCCTCGGCCTTGCTGCGCGTGTCCAGGCGCCAGATCTGTGCCATGGCGCCGCCGCGGTAGCGCCGCGTGTTGTCGGACTGCAGGCCGCCCGTGACGAAGTACAGGGTGCCCTGGCCGTCCAGCACACCTTGCGTGCTGCGCCAGACGGGCAGCAGGGTGCGCGCCAGGGTCTGCGGGTTGATGGTCACGAGTTGCCGCGCGGGCTGGCCGCTGTAGCGCGCCGTGCTGTAGATCACCTCGCCGGCGGGTGTCCAGCCCACCACCCAGGCGCTCTCGCCCTCGAAGGTCAGGCGCTTGGGCTGGCCGCCGTCGATCGGCATGACATAGACCTCGGGCGCGCCTTCGATGGCCGCCGTGTAGGCCACCCAGCGGCCGTCGGGCGAGATGGCGGCGCGCGACTCCACGCCGGCATGTGTGGTCAGGCGCGTGGCCGTGCCACCGCTGACGCTGGCGCGCCAGAGGTCGCCCTCGGCCGTGAACACCACCGTGCTGCCGTGCAGCGCCGGCCAGCGGTAGTAGCCCTGCAGGGCGGAGGCGGATGCGGATTGGGCCAGCGCGGGGGTGGGCGCGAGCAGGGCGGCACCGGTGAGGGTGGCGCCGGTCAGGCCGCTGCACAGCAGGCCCAGGGTCAGGGCTGCGGCTTGGCCGGTGCGGGCCAGGGGGGGTCGGTTCATGGCGGTTCGCGGGTAGGGTTGTGGGGGTGCGCTGCAGTACGGGCAGGGCCCGGCCGTCAGCAGCGCCGGGTTGTAGCAGCGCCCGGGCATGCTGGATACGCCGGGCGCGGCGCGATCGGTACAGGCTGCAGCTTGATGGGTACCGGCTGCAGGCCAGTTGCTGCGTTCCGCGCTGCGGGACGCAGGCTGCGACGCCGGGGCAGGCAGCGGCGTGCTTGCGCCGCGGGAACCGGGTGGCGGGGCCGCTGCTGGCGGGGGCGGCGTGGTGCGGGCGGCGGTGCGCGCGCTCGTTCTGGGCGGTGGTGCGACTGATGGTTGTGGGCGATGCGTGTGGGCGATGGTGCGAGTCGCGGCGGCCCAAGCCCCGCTGGAGCCACAAATTGAGTTTTCAGCCTCGCCCACCAGTCAGCGATTTCGCGCTATTGATCTTGCTGATGAAAGTTTAATGATCTATAGTTCCATGTGAAATATTTTCCGTCTGCGCCGGACTTGGCCGCCAGACGGTCCTGCCCTCATCTTGCAGCTGCGCCCATGGCCACCCTCCACACCCTCAAGCGTGCCGCGCCCGCCGTACCGGCCAGCGACACCGCTGATGCTGCCCAGGTCCTGGGCAAGGCCACCGCGCGGGCGGCGCAGCTGCTCGGCCTGAGCGGCGCGGCCCTGGCCCGCACCCTGGGCACGAGCGAGGCGACCATCTCGCGCCTCATGCGCGGCGAGCGCGGGCTGGACCCGCAGAGCAAGGAGGGCGAGCTGGCCCTGCTGCTGGTGCGCCTGTACCGCTCGCTCGATGCCCTGGTGGGCAACGAGGACGAGCGCCGCATCGACTGGATGCGCAGCCACAACAGCGCGCTGAACGGCACGCCGCGCGAGCTCATCTTGAGCGCCCAGGGGCTGGTCATGACCCTGGCCTATGTGGACGCCATGCGCGCACCCATCTAGCGCCGCCCGAACCGTTCCGCCCGGCTTGCGTCCTGCCTGAACGTCGATCCCATGGCCCGCTACGCATGGCGCAATGACTGGTGGGCCACCGCCACCGAGGGCAGCGCCGAGCTCTGGCGCGGCGTCGAGGCGCAGCACCGCGTGGCCACCATGCGCCTGGTCGACACGCTCGCCGAGCAGGCCCTGCTGGAGGAGCTGCTGGAGGGCAGCAAGCCGCCATTGCCCCCCCTGCCGGCAGCCGGCGGCCCGCAGCACTATCTGCTCTACAGCCCCTTTCGCTACCGCAGCCCCCACCCCTCGCGCTTTCGGCGCGGCGGCGAGCTGGGCGTCTGGTACGGCGCAGAAAGCCTCGCCACCGCCGCCAGCGAGGTGGGCTACTGGCGCTGGCGCTTCCTGATGGACAGCGAGGGGCTGAAGCGCGCCGCCCTGCAGACCCAGCTCACCTTCTTCAAGGCGCAGGTCGCGGGCAGGGCGATCGATCTGTCCGCACCGCCCTGGAACGAGAGCGAGCGGCAGTGGACGCACGAGACGGACTACGAGGACTGCCAGCAGCTTGCCGCCGCCGCCCGCAAGCGCGGCCTGCAGTGGCTGCGCTACCGCTCCGTGCGCCACCCGCCGGGCCACTGCGGCGCCGTGTTCGACCCGCTCGCCCTGAGTCTGCGCGAACCCCAGGCCGTACAGACCTGGGCCTGCAAGGTCACGGCGCAGCGTGTGTGGCTGGTGGGCGAGGGCGGCGAGGTGGAGCTGAAATTTCCGGCAGCGCCGCCTGGGGTCAACGAGACAGCCTGATCTCCCGCGTGGCCCGCGGTGCTGCGGGGTCATCCACAACCTGCTGTTGCACCTTGCTGAAATCAATCCTCTTCAGATCGATTCGCCTCACCTCGCGGCTGTGCATCGTATGGAAGTAATAGACGCGGTTGGTCAGATCAGACACCGATGTGATCTGCGTTGCGCTCTCGATGTCCTGGGCAATCTTGCCCGGTGGCGCCACGGTACCCAATGGGATGTTGAAGCTGTCGAGAATTCGGAAAGCTTCGAACACCGCGTCCTCAGTGCTTGACAGCGGACGAGCAGACGCCGTCAGCGCAACCGCTCGCACAAAGCGCGACGGCGGCGTGAAGTCTCCCGGCAGGCCGACCATGCCCGAGCCGGCGCCCAGTGGGCTGAGCTTGAGCGAATCCACCGTCACGGCCTCGCGCGGTGCCGGTGTGAGCTGGAGGTAGTTGCGCAGATTGGTCAGGTGCCAGTCGTATGTCGGCGAGTTCGTGATGACGCCCAGAAAAGCGTCGTAGACCTTCAGCTGGCCACCTTCGACGATTTCCACCACGATGCTCGCCCCGGATGGGTCTGCAATTTTCCAGTGAAATGGCAGATCAGCGCCGCCGAACCGCGGATCATCCACCCGCACGACGCGCACGTCATTCAGCCGGCTTCGCACATCGGCAACCGTGCGAAAACTTGACAGCATCCACTGCATGAAGTCGCCCACGCTGACGGAGCGCTTAGCCTGCGCCGGGTCATAGCTCGCGTAGTCTGCAAAGCCCGGCAGGTAGTACATGCCCACGTAAAGACCGTGCTCGTTCAGGCCGTCCGGCCCGTAGTCCTGCCCGTACGCCGTCATCGTCACGAACCCGAAGCGCCCGGTCCAGCTCATGCCGTTCGGTCCCTGTGGCGTCAAGGCCTGAAAAGCCTTTCCGCGTGGGATGACTGCCAGTCGGTTGTGGCGCGCGTCGCTGAGGGCCCATTCGACCGTGCGACCGACGACCACACCCTGATCGACGGATCGCAGGCTGATACCCGTACAGGCCAGGGCTGGCAGCCCGCCAAGCGCCATGCAGACGGACAGACCGATGCAAAGAATTCTCTTCAAGTGCTTGCTCCCTCGTTCAATGCACCGACTAGCGCCAAGTGCTGTGGTGGAAGTATCGCCAATGGGCCCCGAATGCGGACCGATTCATTCGGTCCAGCGTGAACAGCACAAACCTTGTTCCGGATGTTGCGCGCTCAACGCGCGCCACCGTCAGTCGCGCTGGCTGCGCCCGGCGCAGGCAATCATGGCCAGCACCTGCTGCCGCCCGCCAAGCTCCGTTCCACCTCAACCAAGGAAAGGAACGGGGCGCAAGCCCGAAGACCATGGACAGCATTCAGGCCATCAGCAGCACCGCAGCGGCCGCAGTGGGTGCAGTGCTCCTCGCAGACTTTGCCAGCGGCCTCGTGCACTGGGCCGAAGACGCCTACGCTCGCAAGGACACCCCCGTCATCGGCAAGTGGATCGGCGAGGCCAACCTGGAGCACCACGCAAAGCCCCGCGCCTTCGTGGCACGCAGCTACTGGGCCAGCTCCTGGGACCTGATCCTTGCGGCTGCCCTCGTGGTGGCCGGTGCCTGGTGGCTCGACCGCCTGGACTGGACGGTGTGGCTCTTTGCGCTGGTGGCTGCGAACGCCAACCAGATCCACAAGTGGGCGCACCGCGCGCCGCACGAGAACGGCTGGCTCATCACCCAGCTGCAGCGCTTCAAGCTGATCCAGACCCAGCGCCACCACGCCCGCCACCACAGCGGCAAGAAGGACAGCCACTACTGCAGCGTGACCAATTTCCTCAACCCGCTGCTCGAGGAGCTGGAGTTCTGGGCGCTCATGGAGCGCGGTCTGGCCCGGTTGGGCATTCATCGTCGGGCCGACCCCACAGCCAAGCCGCGTTGAACCCTGTTGAGGCCGCAGCACCTGCACCGCTGGGCGTTTCCATGCCGGCCCAGCCCGCTTCCGACCTCGCGCAGTCGGCGTGGGTACCCAAGCGCGGCCGCATCGACGATGATCGGGTGGGCGCAGGGTCTGCTCCGAAAAGAGCCTGAAATTCAGTGCGCTCACCGCGAACGGACGCCCCGATGCGCTTGGGCCTGGCCGGTGCTGCGCACGAACCACTTCACGCACCTGCGCGGGCAGGGTGCCTGCCCACGGTCGCAACCCAAACCTGACGGAGCGCCCCATGTCCGATCTCTCTGCCGTCTACGCCGACCTCCATGCCCTCATGGCGCCCTATGCCGCGCGATTGGATGCCAAGCGGGATGACGAGACCGAGCTGTACGTGGACACGCATCACATCCAGAAGAACAAGAAGCCCCTGTTCTTCGGTGCCGTGCAGATCAAGAAGGCCTACGTGAGCTATCACCTGATGCCTCTGTACTGGCAGCCGGCGCTGCTTGATGCGGTGTCGCCCGAGCTCAAGGCGCGCATGCAGGGCAAGTCCTGCTTCAACTTCAAGCAGAGCGACGCCGCGCTGTTCAAGGAGCTGGCGAGGCTGACGCAGAAGGGCTACGAGAGCTACGTGGCCCAGGGCTTCGCCCCTGCGTGAAGCCGACAGACCCGGCGCTGCGACCGGCGCCCTCAAACAAGGAGCGGAATGTGATCAGGATGGTGCTGTGTTTCAGCCTCTGCCTGGCCCTGAGCGGGCTGCTTGGCCCCGTGCGAGCCCAGGTCCCGGTGGTGGCCAATGCCAATCACGACGCGCTGCTGGCCAGTGCCGATGCGCGCGCCGCAGCCAACAAGCGGCTGGTCTACGACTTCTGGAGAGAGGTCCTGGAGGCCGGGCAACTCGACCGGGCGGCCACGTATCTGGCTGAGGACTACATCCAGCACAACCCGATCGTGCCCACCGGCCGCGCGGGATTTGTCGAGTTCTTCTCGAAGTTTTCCCGGCCCAGACCGGTCCAGCCGAGAATCGCTGCCCCGCTGGTCACCATCGTCGCGGAGGGCGATCTGGTCGTGCTCTCGTTCGTCAGCCAGCAGCCCGACCCGAAGGAGGCTGGCAAGACCTACACCACCACCTGGTTCGACATGTTCCGAGTCGACAACGGCAAGATCGTCGAGCACTGGGACCCGACGTTGAGGCGCTAGATCCGGCAGTGGTTGTTCTTCCAGGCGGACATCTCGCCAAAGCCCGGGTTTGGCCGGTCAGAGGGCGGCAGCCTTCAACCATTCGCGTGGCGAAACCCCCAGCCGCTGCGCAAACGCTCGTGAGAGGGCCGATGCGTTGGCGTAGCCCAGATCGGAGGCCACGGTCTTGACCGGGCGGCCGGCGCGCAGCCAGCCCTGGGCGAGGCTCAGGCGCCAGTCAGCGAGGTAGTCGCCCGGCGGCTGGCCCACCACGCTGCGAAAGCGTGCGGCGAAGGCGCTGCGCGACATGCCGGCCGCCTCGGCCATGCGTTCGAGCGACCAGGCGGCGCCCGGCTGCTCGTGCACCGCGGTCAGGGCGCGGGCGAGTTGCGGGTCGGCCAAGCCGGCAATCAGGCCGGCATGCACGTCCGGCAGGCCGGTGCGAGGTGGCGACGGCTGTGCTGTGGCGCGCGGGTCCTCGTCCACCGCGCGGCTGCATGGCCTGCCGTGCCCGGCCCGCTGCTGCGCGGCCGGATCCAGCAGCCAGCGCATGATCTGGATGAGCAGCACTTCAAACAGGCGGTCGGCCAGCACGCGCTGGCCGCAGCGCAGACTTTCAGTCTCGGCAAAGAGCAGGGCGATGCTGTGTTCAATGCCCTGGACCTGCGCCAGCGGCAGGGCCACCAGCGGCGGCAGGGCGCGCACCAAGGGGTGCTGCTCGCCGCCTTCGAAGTCCAGGGTGGCGCAGACCAGGTCCGAGCCGTCCTGCGGCGGGTTGTGGAAGGTGTGGTCCAGCGGGCGGGGGTAGAGCAGCAGGCTCGGCTCCGTGAGGTGCAGGGTGCCCAGGCCGCTGGCCGCGCGATGCTCCACCGCCATCTCACCGCTGCGCAGCACATGCAGAAACGCCCGCCCGGGCTGCGCCGGCAGATGGGTGCTGCCGCACAGCTGCCCCATGTGAAACAGATGCGCGCGGACGCGAAAGCGCTCGAACAGGGCCGAGAGCCGGTCCACCGAGAAGGCGGGCGGCGTGGCCTGCACGGGGGTTTGCGCGGCGGCGACCGGTGCGGCACCCCCATCGCATGCCGCGGCGGGTGCCGTGGGCATGGCGCGGATGTCGTGAGCGCTGCTTTGGCCGCTGCGTTGCGGTGTGCCGCCTGCGAGTTCGGAGCTCATGGGTTGGGACCGAATGGATGAATTGGTTCATAAGTTAGACGATATGAATCCATTCGTCTTGCCGGGGCGTCCAGAATGCCATCCATCAAGCACAGGCCCTGTGCCCGATCCCAGGAAATCGCTGCAGCTTGCAGCGAATTCAAATGTTTCTGTCTATTCAGAAATTCGGCAATTTCACGTTCTCACCGCATTCAGGAGGCTCTGCCATGTCCCGCATCAATCTTGATACCGCCCTCGTCCCAGCCGCCAGCCAGCCCATCCTCGGGCAGATCCAGGGCGCCTTCGGCGGCGTGCCCAACATGTTCAAGGCGGTCAGCAATTCGCCCGCGGCGCTGCAAAGCATGTGGGCGGCCTTTGGCGCCCTGGGCAGCGGCACGCTGGGCGCCAAGCTCGGCGAGCAGATCGCCGTGGCCATTGCCAACCGCAACGGCTGCGACTACTGCCTTGCGGCCCACACGGGCCTGGGCCGCAAGGCCGGCGCCACGGCCGAAGAGATGAGTGCCGCGCAGGCCGGGCAGGCGGCCGACCCGCGCACCGCCGCCGCCCTGCGCTTTGCACTCAAGGTTGTCAGCGAGCGCGGCGCCGTGACCGAGGCCGATGTCGCCGCCGTGCGCGCCGCAGGGTTTGGTGACGAGCAGATCGTCGAGATCCTCGCCCACGTGGCGCTGAACCTGTTCACCAACTACGTGAACGTGGCGCTCGACACGCCGGTGGATTTCCCGCGCGTGGCGCTCAAGAAGGCGGCCTGAGCACCGCCGACGCCCGCATTTGAAATGCAGGAGTGAGTGTTGATGCGGTTCTTCAGGCCAAAATGGCTGAAGAACCGCATGGATCAAGCGAGAAGCTTGCTTGGTTCAGCGCCGCAAGGCAGCGCTTCGGCTCAGTTCACCCGGCTGACCGATTCCGCCAGGAAGCGGCCGAAGGGCTCGGGCGGCACATAGCCCACCAGCTTGCGGCTGGTGTCGGCTTCGCCGCGCGGGTGCACCAGCACCGCCGGCGGCCCGAACAGGCCGAAGCGCTTCAGCAGCGCACGCTGGTCCGGCGTGTTGTCGGTCACGTCGATCTGGATCTTGGTGAAGCCCTGCATGGCGGCGCTCACGCCGGCATCGGCAAAGGTGATGTTCTCCATCTCCTTGCAGCTGGTGCACCACTGCGCCCACACATCCACCAGCACCGGCTGGCCGCGCGCGGCCTGCAGCGCGGCCTCGTATTCGCCCACCGTGCGCACGACCTTGAAGCCGTGGCCCGCGCTGCGCGCTGCGGCCGCCTGCGCCGTGACGCCCGCTGCGCTGGGCACCCCCGCCGCCGGGCCGCGCAGATGCGCCAGGGGCTGCAGCAGGTCGCGCCCGCCGCTGGCCACGCCCACGGCCAGCACGGCACCCAGCAGCACGCACAGCGCGCCCACGCCCTTGCCCAGGCGGGCCAGGGCACCGGCCTGCGCCGGCAGCGGATCGAGCACGCTCAGCCACACGCCGCACAGGATGAACAGGCTCGCCCACAGCAGCATCTGCGTCCAGACCGGCAGCACCGGGTTGAGCATCCACAGCGCGGTGGCAATCAGCAGCACGCCGAAGAAGCGCTTGACGTTCTCCATCCACAGGCCGGCGCGCGGCAGCAGGGCGCCGGCACCGATGCCAATCGCGATCAGCGGCACGCCCATGCCCAGGGCCATGGCCAGCAGCATGGCGCCGCCGAACACGGCGTCGCGCGTCTGGGCGATGTAGACGAGCGTGCCGGCCAGCGGCGCGGTCACGCAGGGGCCGACGATCACGGCCGACAGCGCGCCCATCACGAACACGCCGGCAAAGCGGCCGCCCTGCTGCTTCTGGCTGATGCCGTCGAGCCGGTCACGCAGCGCCGCGGGCAGCTGCAGCTCATACAGGCCGAACATCGACAGGGCCAGCAGCGTGAGCAGGCCGGCAAAGGCCGCCAGCACCGGCGGCTTCTGCAGAAACGCGGCCAGCCCTTCGCCGGCCAGGCCCGCCGCCACGCCGATGCCGGTGTAGACCAGCGCCATGCCCATCACATAGCTGGCGGCCAGTGCGGCGCCACGCTGCTTGGTCACGGCCGTGCCCTGTCCGGTGATGATCGACGACAGGATCGGCACCATCGGCAGCACGCAGGGCGTGAAGGTCAGCAGCAGGCCCAGGCCGAAGAACACCAGCATGCCCGTGAGCAGATTGCGCTCGGCAAAGACCGCGGCGATGCGACCTTGCTCGTCGGCTGCGGCGCTCGGGGCTGCACGGGGTGCTGCGGTTGCTGCGGTTGCTGCAGCAGCACCCGGTGCCGCAGATGCAGCGGCACCCGGTGCTGCTGCCGCCGCATCCAGCCGCACCTCGCGCGTCATGGGCGGATAGCACAGACCGGCGTCGGCGCAACCCTGGGCGGTGAGGCTCAGCGAGGCGCTGCGCGCAGCCTGCAGGGGCAGGCGGATCACGACGGCGTCGCGGTAGGTCTCGACCTCCTTCTGGAAGGTCTCGTCGAACTTGCGCTTGCCGGCGGGCAGGGGCTCGGGCGTGATCGGCGCGCCCGCGGTATCGGCGAAGGCAAAGCGCTCGCGGTACATGTAGTAGCCGGGCGCGATGTCGAAGCGCACCTGCACCGTGTTCGCATCCAGCACCTGCACGCTGTGCTTGAAGGCGATCTCGGGATCGAGGAACTCGTCGGCCGCATGGGCCGCGCCCGCAAGCACCGCGAGCAGGGCCAGCAGGGCGCGCAGCAGGGTCATCATCATGGGGAGTGCTCCTGGGGCAGGTCAGTGGGGTCAGAACTTGGACGCGATGCCGAACTGCATGACATTGGCGCGGAAGGGGTCCAGCCCCGGGCTGCCAGTGCCGCCCAGGCGCCAGGTGGCGCGCTGCTCGTAGCGGTCGGCCTTCAGGTCGGCACTCCAGCTCTTGTCGAGCTGCACGCCGACCTTCAGCCCCACGGTGACGGCACCGAAGGCCGACAGGCGCTGATCCGCCGAGGTGAAGCCCTGCAAGGTCTGGCCGTATTGCAGGGTGGCCAGCGCGTCCGGGCCGTTGGGGCCGATGATCGGGTCGAAGTAGAAGTCGGCCGCGCTCTGCGAATACAGACGCACATTCGGCGTGATGGTCCAGCGCCCCGCGGTCTGCACCCATTCGAGCGTGGCGGTATGGCTCTGCACGCCAAAGCTGTCGCGGTAGCTGCGGTAGCTCGTGCGCATGGTGGCGGCCACCTGCTCGAAGTAGTGGTTCCAGCGGGTCAGCAGTACCACGCTCCTGCGGTTGCGCGGCCGGTTGTCAAAGACCTTGTACGGGTCGGAGTAGTAGCCGTTGCCGCGGCTGTAGCTCAGATTGACCTGCGCAATGTCCTTGGGCGTGAGCACCTGCGTCAGGCCGATCAGGCCCTCGGCCACCTTCTTGGATTCGTCGCGCACGTTGCGCACGCCGCCGTTGGTGGGGTTGATGCGGTCGGTGTTGCCGCCCACACCGAAGGTCCAGGTGCGGTTGTTGTCGTCGCTCGAAAAGCGCAGCTCGGTGGCCAGGGCGTTGGAGACGTAGTCGTTCTCGCTCGAGTGTGCATAGCTCAGGCTCACGGCGCTGCGCGAGAAGTAGCGCGTCACCTTCACGTCGCCCGCGGTGCGCTCGTCCTGCATGCGCGAGGCGCCGGAGGTGGGGTACTTCCTGATGTCGGTGAAGGCGTGATAGCGCGGCGAGGCGCCCGACACCGCGTCGCGTACCACCGAGGCGTCCAGGGACCAGGCGCTGCCCAGCGGCAGGGTCAGCAGCAGCGAAGGCGCGCTGACCGAGATGCGCTTGATGCCCGGCTGCGAATCCTCGTAGCTCAGGTACTTCACCGCCACCGAGCCGGCCTCGGGAGCGTTCTCTGCCCGGGCCGCAAGCGGCGTGGCGGCCACGGCGGCGGCCGCAGCGGCAAACAGGGCGGCGGCGCTGCGTGTTGCGGATTCAGTTGCAGCCACAGCCACCTCCGCCCACACCGGCACCGCCCGAGGAGTTTTCCTTGCTGGCATACATGTGCTCGCTGAAGCGCTCGGCCAGCGGATCACCGCCCATGCTCATGGACGGCTTGGCCAGGTGACCTTTCTCCCAGGGCTGGACATTGCCCAGCGAGGCGCAGCCCGTGGCCAGCAGCAGGGTGCAGGCCAGAGGCAGCAGAAGCATGCGGCGCGGTACTCGCATCTCAGGCTCCCTTCAGGGCGCTGCGGATCCTGGCTTCCAGCTCGGCCTTGCTCTCGTCCTTGAAGCCGGCGTGCTGGAAGACGACCTTGCCTTCGGGGTTGATCAGCACCGAGGAGGGCATGCCCTTGATCTTGTAGCTCTTGGGTGTGGCGCCTGCGGTGTCGAAGGCGATCGTGAACTGCGCGGGCACCTGCTTGAGGAAGGTGGCGGCGTCCTCGCGCTTGGTGTCCACATTGATGCCCACCACCGTCAGGCCCTGGGCGCCGTACTTGCTCTGCATCTCATTGAGCCAGGGGAAGGACTGCTTGCAGGGGCCGCACCAGGAGGCCCAGAAGTCCACATAGACCCACTTGCCCCTGAGCGCCGCGAGCTTGATCTGGCCGGACTGGCCAGGCAGGTCGATCTCCGGCGCCACATCGCCGGGCTCGGCGGCGTGCGCCAGGCCAAGGCTGGCGCTGCAGAGCAGGGCGGCCGCCAGGGACTTGAGTGCGAAAGCGTGATTCACGGCAGATCCTTTCATGGATGGTTCGGTTCGGAACATGTGGGTGGGCATTCAGAGGCGCGCCTGCGCACGGCGGCGCCAGAGCAGCAGGGCGCTGGCGAGCGCCAGGAGCAGCAGCAGCGGGTCGGCGGGGCCTTCGCGTCCGGTGGCCGAGCAGCCACCCGAGCCGGCATTGGGCCGCGCCACATTGGCCGACAGGTCGATGGCGACCGGGCCGCTCGGTGCGGTGCTGTTGATGGTCAGGGTGCCGGTGTTGGTGCCGTCGTTCATGGCCGAGAACACCAGCACCACGGTGCAGGTGCGGCCGGCCGTGAGCATGAAGGCGGTGGTCTGGCAGGTGGAGCTGGGGTCGATGCTGAAGGCCGTGCCGGTGGTGGCGATGCCGGCGATCAGGATGTCGGCCCCGCTGGCGGCCACCGTGATGCTGCGCACCACGCGGCTGCCCGCCAGCACGGTGCCGATGTCGATCTTGCTGCCGGTATCCACGTTCAGACCCACGGGGGCCGGGGCCGTGCCCGTGCCCGAGAGCGCCACCGTGGCGGTTGCGCCGGTGGCCGACAAGGTCAGGCTGGCGCTGCGCGCGCCAGCCGCCTGGGCGGTGAAGCCGATGCTGGCGGTGCAGCTGGCGGCCGGCGCGCTGCAGATGGCGCGGCCGCGGGCCGAGGCGTGGTGGCGGGCGCGGCAGCAGAGGAGGCGAGCGGGCGGAGGAGGGGGCGAGGCGGCGGACGAGGCGGCGGCGGCGGCGGCGGCGGCGGCGGCAGCAGGCGGCCGCAGCTGCTGCAGCAGCCGAGCCGCGACGTCTCGCGCCTCGGCCACGTCTCCCTGCGCAAGGGCAAGCCCGCCGTCGTCATGTTCGTCGGCCTGCAGGGCTCGGGCAAGACGACCACGTGCACCAAGTTCGCGTGGTGGCACAAGAAGAAGGGGTGGAAGCCCGCGCTCGTTTGCGCCGACACGTTCCGCGCGGGCGCGTTCGACCAGCTCAAGCAGAACGCCACCAAGGCGCAGATCCCGTTCTACGGCTCGTACGCCGAGACCGACCCGGCCGTCATCGCGGAGCAGGGGGTCGAGATGTTCCGGCGCGAGGGGCGCGACCTCATCATCGTCGACACGTCGGGCCGGCACAAGCAGGAGGCGGCGCTGTTTGAGGAGATGCGGCAGGTGGCCGAGGCCGTCGCGCCCGACCTGACGATCTTCGTGATGGACGGCTCGATCGGCCAGGCCGCGTTCGACCAGGCCAAGGCCTTCCGCGAGAGCGTCGACGTCGGCGCCGTCATCGTCACAAAGCTGGACGGCCACGCCAAGGGCGGCGGCGCGCTGTCGGCCGTCGGCGCCACGCGCGCGCCCATCGCGTTCCTGGGCACGGGCGAGCACATGGACCAGCTCGAGCCCTTCCAGGCCGAGCGCTTCGTCGGCCGCCTCCTCGGGAGGGGGGACGTCTCCGGCCTCGTCGACAGGCTGCAGGACGCCATCCCGGAGGAGCAGCAGGCGTCGCTCGTGGGCGCGATCTCCAAGGGCGCCGTGTCGATGCGCGTGCTGCGCGAGATCTTTGGCTCGGTGCTGCAGATGGGCCCGATGTCGCAGATCATGGGGATGATCCCGGGCCTGGGCGGCATGGCCGGGATGCTCGGGGGCGGCGGCGGCGGCGGCGACCGGCAGTCGCAGCTCGCGCTCAAGCGCTACGTCACCATCATCGATTCGATGACGCGCGAGGAGCTCGAGTGCACGAGCGCCAAGACGCTGTCCGAGCCGTCGCGCGTGCTGCGCTGGGCCGTCGGCTCGGGGCGGCCGCCGCAGGAGGTGCTCTCGCTGCTCGAGACGTGGCGCACGTACGGCAAGTTCGCGACGAGCACGCTGCGCGCGGCGGGGATGCCCAGGAGCGGCAAGCTCCCCGCCAAGGAGCTGCCGATGGACCCGCGGCGCATGCAGGCGATGGCCGGCGCGATGAGCCGCGGCATGCCGCCGCAGATGATGGCGCAGATGGGCGGCCCCGGGGGCATGGCGCAGCTGCTGAAGGCGCTCGAGCAGGTGGGAGGGGGCGGGGGGGG
>JAIXTA010000209.1 GCA_027484405.1 Burkholderiales bacterium | reverse complement strand
CTGTCCGAGATTGCCTACGCCTTCCACTTCGACGCCGGTCTGTATGCGCGCTTCCTGCGCCGCTATGCCGAGGCGCGGGGCGTGCGCCGCATCGAGGGCAAGATCCTCGAGGTGCAGCGCAACGCGGCCAACGGGCATGTCTCGGGCGTGCGCATGGAGAACGGCAGCGTGGTCGCCGGCGACTTCTTCATCGACTGCTCGGGCTTTCGGGGCCTGCTGATCGAGCAGACCCTGCAGTCGGGTTACGAGGACTGGACCCACTATCTGCCTTGCGACCGGGCGATTGCCGTGCCGACCGCCTCCGTGGAGCCGCCGATTCCCTACACCCGCGCCACTGCACACACGGCCGGCTGGCAGTGGCGCATACCGCTGCAGCACCGCGTGGGCAACGGCCATGTGTTCTGCAGCCGGCACATGAGTGAGGACGAGGCCACCGCCGTGCTGCTGGCCAATGTGCAGGGCGAGGTGCTGGCGCCACCGCGCACCCTCAAGTTCGTGACCGGCATGCGCAGGCGTCCGTGGATGCACAACGTGGTGGCCGTGGGTCTGTCCAGCGGATTCATGGAGCCGCTGGAATCCACCAGCATCCACCTGATCCAGACCGCGATCGCGCGGATCATCAATTTCTTCCCGGACGCCGAGTTCAGCGCAGCGGACATTGACGAATACAACCGGCTCACCCGCATGGAGTTCGAAAGCATCCGCGACTTCCTCATCCTGCATTACCACGCCAATCAGCGCGAGGACTCCGCCTTCTGGCGCGACTGCCGCGAGATGGAGGTGCCTGCGAGCCTGAAGATGCGCATGGCCCTGTACGAAAGCCGTGGCCGGATCTTCCGCGAAGGCGCGGAGTTGTTCTCCGAGGTGGCATGGCTGCAGGTGATGCACGGGCAGGGCCTGCGTCCGGCGCGCCATCATCCCCTGGCCGATCTGGTGCCGACCGAGGATGCCGAGCGCTATCTGGCCAGCGTGCGTCAGGTGATCGCCAACTGCGTGGCCGGCATGCCGAGCCACGCGCAGTTCATTGCCGCGCATTGCGCGGCCAGGCGCATGGCGGACCCGCTGCAGAAGGCGGCGTAAGCGCGGACGCAGGCGGGGAAACAGCGGAAAATCAGTTACAAACGTGACGCCTTGCTGCGTAACAATGCTACAAACTCAAGCACTTGCAGAACAACAAAGCGGTTGTAGTCACCAGTCAAGGGATGCCGCCGGCGAGACCGCCTGGAGGCGGCAGCTGCGCAAGTGACACCAAAGGGATAGAGGATGGCTTTTTCTGACGGGGCACGACTGCTGGCCGACATCGGCAGCACCTTTGCCCGATTCGCAGTCGAGCGAGAACGCGGGCGGTTCGAGCGCCTTGAGACCCTGCGCTGCGCGGACTACCCCGACTTCGGCAGCGCCCTGAAGGCCTATCTGGCGATGGTGCAGGACATGGATGTGCGCCATGGCGCCGTGGCCATCTCCAACCCGGTCGAGGGTGACCTCGTCCGCATGACCAACTACCACTGGCAGTTCTCCATCGAGCAGACCCGGCTGGACTGCGGCCTGGACACGCTGCTGGTGGTGAACGACTTCACGGCCCTGGCCGTAGGCGTGCCGCACCTGCGCGAGGACCAGCGCCGCCAGGTCGGCGGTGGTCAGGCCCGTGCGCGCAGCGTGATCGGTCTGCTGGGTGCGGGGACCGGTCTGGGCGTATCCGGGCTGATTCCGGCCGATGACGGCTGGATTTCACTGGGTTCCGAGGGCGGTCACGTCAGCTTCTCGCCAACCGATGAGCGCGAGGCCGCCATCCTCGAATTTGCCTGGACGCAGTATTCGCACGTGTCGGCCGAACGCCTGCTCTCAGGCAGCGGCCTGGAGCTGATCTACAAGGCCCTGTGCCATCTGGCCGGCAAACCGGCCGAGGCGCTCAGCGCGCTGGACATCACCAGTCGCGGTCTGTCCAAGCAATGCGCACTGTGCGAACAGACGCTTGAGGTGTTCTGCGGCATGCTGGGCGCGGTGGCGGCCAACCTTGCCGTGACGCTCGGCGCCTTTGGCGGCATCTATATCGGCGGTGCAATCGTTCCGCGTCTGGGCGAGTATTTCGATCAATCAGCCTTTCGCCGCCGCTTCGAGAGCAAGGGTCGCTTCTCGGGCTTTGTGGCCAGCATCCCGACCTATGTGATCACGGCCGATCAGGCCACATTCATCGGCGTGGCTGCGATTCTGGATGCGCAGCTGCGCAAGCGCAGCGGCGGCGCGTCCATCCTCGACCGCATCCGCCAGCTGCACCGCGAGCTCTCGCCGGCCGAGCGCCGCGTGGCCGATGTGGTGCTGTCCCGGCCGCGCTCGATCCTGAACGATCCGATCATGGAAATCGCCCGGTCGGCAGACGTGAGTCAGCCGACCGTGATCCGCTTCTGTCGCACGCTGGGCTGTGAAGGGCTGTCGGACTTCAAGCTGCGCCTCGCATCCAGCCTGACCGGCACGATCCCGGTCACCCACACCCAGGTCACGGTCGAGGACACGGCGCTTGAGCTCGGCGCCAAGGTGCTGGGCAATACGGCGAGTGCCATCCTGCAGATCCGCGACCAGCTCAATCGCAAGGCGATTGACCAGGCCATCGAGCTGCTGCTCAAGGCCAAGCGCATCGACTTCTATGCGGTGGGCAACTACGGCATCGTGGCCGAGGATGCGCAGTACAAGTTCCTGCGCTTCGGCCTGCCGACGGCTGCACACACCGAGCCGCGCCTGCAGCTCATGGCTGCCAACGTCCTTACGCCAGATGATGTGCTGGTCGTCATCTCCAGCACCGGCCGCATCCCGGAGCTCAATGCCGCCGTCGACGCTGCACTCGAGCGGGGCGCACAGGTCGTGGCCATCACGGCCAACCAGTCACCGCTGTCCAAGAAGGCCACCATCACGATCGCGCTGGATCACTCCGAGGACGTGGCCACGCAGGTGCCGATGATCAGCCGCGTGCTTTATCTGCTGGTGATCGACATCCTCGCAGTGGGCGTGGCGATGCGTGCCGGCCTGACCGACGAGCTGGGCCCCAGCGAGCTGGCCGAGGCGGTGGACACGGCCGAAGCCGGTGCCGAGCATCGACTTGCCCGCATGGTGTCGCACAGCCAGCGCTGAGAAGCATCCAACCTGCGTGCCGGGCCGCGGTGAGGGAGCTGCGCCGGCACGCCAACAGAGAAGAGCCAGATGAGCATCGATATCGACACCCTGATGGGTGATGGCCCCGTGATACCCGTCATCGTGATCGATGACCTTGCGCAGGCCAGGCCGCTCGCCCAAACGTTGGTGGATGCGGGCGTGCGCGTGCTGGAGGTGACCTTGCGCACGCCGGTTGCGCTGGCGGCTATCGAGGCCATGCGCAGCGTGCCGGGTGCCATCGTCGGTGCCGGCACCGTCACCACGCCCGAGGCCCTGCAGCAGGCGGTGGATGCCGGATCGCAGTTCATAGTGTCGCCCGGCCTCACGGGGGCGCTGATCGAGGCAGCGCGCACAAGCGCAGTTCCGCTGCTGCCAGGCGTGGTCACCCCATCGGAAGTCATGCAGGCTCGCGCTGCCGGCTTCACGCGACTGAAGTTCTTTCCAGCCGAGCCGATGGGGGGTGTTCCCGTGCTGAAGGCCTATGCCAGCGTGTTCCGCGACGTGCGTTTCTGCCCGACGGGCGGCATCACGCTGCAGTCGGCACCCCAGTTCCTGAGTCTGCCGAACGTGGCCTGCATCGGCGGGTCCTGGTTCGTGGCACCTGCCGATGTCGCTGCCGGGCGATGGACGCAGATTGGCGCCCAGGCACGCGAAGCGGCGGCCCTGGGCCGGCCGCGGACCTGAGCCCGGCATCGGAGGCCGCATGACGCCGCTACAGCAGATCCCCGCCTGGCAGGCCCTGCAGACCCAGCGCGATGTGCTCGCACGCAGCAGTCTGCGCGAGCTCATGCAGGCCGACCCCATGCGCTTCGACTACTTCAGCGCGCAGTTCGAAGGCGCCGGTGCGCATGTGCTGCTGGACTACAGCAAGCAGCGCGTGGACCGTCGCACGATGCTGCTGCTTGATGAACTGCTGCAGGCTCGCGCGCTGCGCCCAGCCATCGGCAGCCTGTTCGGCGGCGCACCGATCAACACCACCGAGGGCCGTGCAGTCATGCACATGGCCCTGCGCGGTGAGCCCGAGGATCACTACCAGGCAGATGGCCGGTCTGTCATGCCAGACGTTCTTCAGGTGCGCGAGCGCATGCTGGCATTTGTCGAACGCGTGCGGGGCGGGCAGTGGCTCGGGGTCACGGGCGCTACGATCACGGATGTGGTCAACATCGGCATCGGCGGCAGCGATCTCGGCCCGCAGATGATGGTGCAGGCGCTCGAGCCGTACTGCAGCGGCCCGCGCGTGCACTTCGTTTCCAACGTCGACGGCGCGCACCTCACGGGGGTGCTCAAGCACTTGGACGCGGCACGGACCCTGTTCGTGATCGCGAGCAAGACCTTCACGACCCAGGAGACCATGGCGAATGCGCGCAGTGCGCGCGCCTGGCTCGTCGAGCGTCTGGGCGATGCGGCTACCGGCAAGCACTTCGTTGCGGTGTCCACGAATGGCCGCGAGGTGGCGGCCTTCGGCATCGATCCGCGCAACATGTTCGGCTTCTGGGACTGGGTGGGCGGTCGCTACTCGGTCTGGTCCTCGATCGGCCTGCCCGTGGCACTGGCCTTGGGCAGTGCGCACTTTCGCGCGATCCTGGCCGGTGCGCGTGCCATGGATCTGCACTTCCGGGATGCACCGTTCGACCGCAATCTGCCAGTCCTGATGGCTGCGGTCGGTCTGTGGAACGTCAATTTCCAGGGCTTGGATGCCCTCGCCATCGCACCCTACGCACAGAACCTGAGCCGCTTCGCCGCGCACCTCCAGCAGCTGGACATGGAGAGCAACGGCAAGCGGGTGCAGATCGATGGTCAGGCGGTGCGCTATGCCACCGGCCCGCTGGTCTTTGGCGAACCGGGCACAAATGCACAGCACGCCTACTTCCAGTGGCTCCATCAGGGCCCGAAGGTGGTGCCAGTGGACTTCATCCTGGCCGCCCAGACCGACAGTGGCCTGGACGAGCAGCATCGTCTGCTCGCGGCCAACTGCTTTGCGCAGTCCGAGGCGCTGCTGCGCGGCAAGACCGCAGATGAAGTGCGTGCCGACCTCATGGCGGGTGGCCTGAGTGCAGCCGAGGCCAATCGGCTCACGCCGCACCGCAGTTTCCCGGGAGATCGGCCCAGTTCCACGCTGCTGGTCCGAAAGCTCGATCCAGCCACGCTCGGTGCCTTGCTGGCCTTGTATGAGCACAAGGTCTTCGTGCAAGGCCTCGCCTGGGGCATCAACTCCTTCGACCAGTGGGGCGTGGAGCTGGGCAAGCAGCTGGCGGCACCGATTGCCGAGAGCCTGATGCCGGGCGCTGCGCCGGGGGTCCATGACCCTTCGACCCTGGGCCTCATGCAGCACTGGAAACAGCTGCGCGAGACCTGAGCCGACTCAGCGGCAAGCGGTCTCAGGGCAGACCCTGAGCAGGTGGGTCGTCCGATGCAGTCTGTGCATCGGAACTCTTCGTGTCCGGATGGTTCTTCACAGGCAGGTGCTTTGCTAACCTGCTTGGCTTCGCTCGAACCGACTCCTCCCAATGAAAAACAAGTTTGCCGTTCTGGGCGCTGCAGCGAGTGCAGCCGGCCTGCTCGCGCTGATCGTTTCCGTCGTGCACGCTCAAGGTGCGCCCGCAGGCCAGCCGCCGCGCCCGGCAGGTGGCGCTGCCGGGGCGCCGGGCGCTGCGCCCGCCGGCGGCCCGCCCGTCACCGTCGAAGTCACGCGCGTGGGCAGCGCCAATCTGGTCGACGATGTGGCCGCCGTGGGCTCCATCCGCGCGAATGAATCCGTCATGCTCCGGCCCGAAATCAGTGGCCGCGTGGTCAAGATCAACTTCCGCGAAGGGCAGCGCGTGCGCCGCGGCGCCTCGCTGCTGGAGCTGGACGCCAGCGTGCTGGATGCCGAGATCGCCCAGACGCGCGCAGAGCTGGCGCTGGCACGCAGCAATTCACAGCGCACCGATGACCTGCATGCCAAGAACTTCGTCAGTGAACGTGCGCGTGACGAGGCCCGTTCCAACCTGCAGGTGATCGAGGCGCGCCTCGCACTGGCGCAGGCGCGTCGTGATCGGTCCGTGATCCGTGCACCCTTTGACGGCGTGGTCGGGATTCGCCAGGTTGCGGTGGGCGACTATGTGCGTGAGGGTGCGGACCTGGTCAGCATCGAAGACTCCAGGACCGTGAAGATCGACTTCCGCCTGCCCGAGCGCTACCTGCCTCAGGTGCGCGGCGGCCAGAAGTTGTCCGTCACCCTGGATGCGCTGCCCGGCAAGGTGATCGACGCCACTGTGGACGTGATCGATCCCCAGGTGGATGCAAACGGCCGCAGCTTCCTGGTGCGCGCCCGTGCCGGCAACAGCGAGGGGCTGCTGCGCAACGGCATGTTCGCGCGCGTGCGTCTGGTGCTGGAGACGCGCAGCAACGCGATCCTCGTGCCGGAAGAGGCCATCGTCTCCGCCGTCACGCCGCGCGGCAACGCCAACTTCGTCTACAAGGTGGCGGGTGACAAGGCCACCCGCGTTCCGGTACAGCTCGGCCTGCGGCGCGATGCCAAGGTCGAAGTGCGTGGCGCACTGGCCTCCGGCGATGCCGTGGTGATTGCGGGCCAGCAGAAGCTGCGCGGCGAAAGCGCCACCGTGCGCGTGCTCACGGCCGAAGGCAAGCCGGCAGCCCCTGCTGCGGGTGCTCCCGCTGCGCCTGCACAGGCCAAGAGCTGAGAGGCAGCAGCCCATGCGCCTGTCCGAAATCTGTATCCGCCGGCCGGTCTTTGCGACCGTGCTGTCCTTGCTGATCGTGCTGATCGGCGCGGTCTCGTACCAGCGCCTGGCCGTGCGTGAATATCCGAAGATCGACGAGCCGGTCGTCACGGTCGAAACCCGCTACCGCGGCGCGAGTGCCGAGATCATTGAGAGCCAGGTCACCAAGCCGCTGGAAGACTCCATTGCCGGCATCGAGGGCGTGGATGTGCTGACCTCGATCTCGCGCAGCGAGCAAAGCCAGATCACTGTGCGCTTCAAGCTCAGCCGTGACGCCGACGGCGCGGCTGCGGACGTACGGGACCGTGTGGCCCGAGTGCGTCAGCGCCTGCCCAGCGACGTCGACGAGCCCGTGATCGCCAAGGTCGAGGCCGATGCCAACCCGATCATCTGGCTCGCGTTCACCAGCGACCGGCACTCGATGCTGGAGATCAGCGACTATGCCAACCGCATCGTCAAGCCGCGTCTGCAGACCCTCACAGGCGTGGCCAACGTGTTCATTCCGGGCGAGCGCCGCTATGCCATGCGCATTGACCTGGACCGCGACAAGCTCGCCGCGCAGGGACTCACGCCGCAGGATGTGGAAGACGCCCTGCGCCGCCAGAACGTGGAGATCCCCGCGGGCCGCATTGAATCCAGCCAGCGTGAATTCAACGTCGTTTCACAGACCGACCTGACGACCGCCGCCGAATTCCGCGAGGTCGTGATCCGCAGCGTGAACGGCATCAACATCCGCATCGGCGATGTGGCCGATGTGAAGCTCGGTCCCGCCTCGGAGCGCAATGTGGTGCGCTTCAACCGCGAGACCGCCCTGGGCATGGGCCTGATCCGCCAGGCCACGGCCAACCCGATCGACATTGCCAAGGCCCTGCGTGCCGAGCTGCCCAACATCGAGGCCGGCCTGCCCACCGGCATGCGCGTGAACGTGGCCAACGACCAGACTGTCTTCATCAGCGCGGCCATTCAGAACGTCTACAAGACCATCATCGAAGCCGTGCTGCTGGTGGCTGCAGTGATCTTCTTCTTCCTGCGCAGCTGGCGCGCCGCCCTGATCCCGATCGTGACGATTCCGGTATCGCTGATCGGTGCATGCGCGCTGATGCTCGCCCTGGGTTTCTCGATCAACGTGCTCACCCTGCTGGCGCTGGTGCTGGCTATCGGCCTCGTGGTCGATGACGCGATCGTCGTGCTGGAGAACATCTACCGCCACATCGAAGACGGCATGGAGCCCGTGGCGGCCGCCATCAAGGGCATGAAGGAAATCAGCTTCGCAGTCGTGGCCATGACCATCACGCTGGCTGCGGTGTTCGTGCCGCTCGTCTTCGCACCCGGCCGGACAGGCCGCCTGTTCGTCGAGTTCGCGCTGGCCATGGCCGGCGCGGTGCTGGTCTCCGGTTTCGTGGCGCTCACGCTCTCTCCCATGATGAGCGCCAAGCTCCTGCGCAAGGAGACCAAGCACGGAGCGCTCTACAACGGCATTGAACGCCTGCTCAATGCCGTCAGCTCGGGCTACGCGCGGTCCCTTCGCTGGACCTTGGCGCACCGCTGGGTGGTGCTGGCCGTCATGGTTGCGGTGGCCGCCGGCTGCGTGTGGTCTTTCACGTCGCTCAAGCGCGAGCTGTCGCCCACGGAAGATCGCGGCACGGTGGTGAGCATCTTCTCGGCGCCTGAAGGCGCCTCGATCGACTACACCGCACGCTACGCCCAGCGCATCGAGGACATTGCCGCGCGCTACCCGGAGGTGGATCGTCTGTTCGTGATTGCCGGCAACCCGACGGTGACGCAGGGCATCGGTTTTCTGCGCATGAAGGACTGGGATGAGCGCGAGCGCAGTGCCATGGATCTGCAGCGCGAGCTGTTCCCGCAGCTGGCGCAGATTCCCGGCGTCACGGCCTTTGCAAGCGTGCCGGCATCACTTGGCGCCAACCTGCGCGACCGACCGGTCAACGTGGTCATCACCTCGGGCGACAGCTACGAGGACATGAACCGCGTGGTCCAGGGCCTGATCCAGGAGCTGCAGAAGAACCCGCGCCTGCAGCAGATCGATACCGACCTGCGCCTGAACCGGCCCGAGTTGCGCGTGGCGATCGACCGCGACCGCGCGGCGGACGCCGGTGTGCAGATCGATACCGTCGGCCGCACGATGGAGACCATGCTCGGCGGCCGGCCGGTCACGCGCTTCAAGATGAACGGCGAGCAGTACGACGTGATCGTCCAGGTCAAGCAGGACCTGCGCAATACGGCCGACGACATCAGCAACATCTTTGTGCGCGCGCGCGACGGGCGCATGCTGCCGCTGTCCTCGCTCGTGAACGTGAACGATGCGTTGGCTCCGCGCGATCTGAACCACTTCGGCCAGCGTCGCTCGATTTCGATCACAGCCAGCCTCGCGCCGGGCTACTCGCAGGGCGAAGCCATCCAGTACGTGCTGGACGTGGCGGCCAAGCAGCTGGCCAACAACCCGGGCTATGGCACCGACCTGAACGGCTCTGCGCGCGAGTTCCGCGAGAGCGGACAGGCCCTGCTGCTGGTGTTCGTGCTGGCGCTGCTGTTCATCTATCTGGTGCTGGCTGCGCAGTTCGAGAGCTTCCGCGACCCCTTCATCATCATGCTCACCGTGCCCATGGGCACGCTGGGCGCGCTGGTTGCCCTGCTGCTCACGGGCGGGTCATTGAACGTGTACTCGCAGATCGGTCTGGTGGCGCTGATCGGCCTGATCACCAAGAACGGCATCCTGCTGGTGGAGTTTGCCAACCAGCTGCAGGAGCAGGGCAGGGCGCTGCGCGATGCGGTGCTGGAAAGCGCCGAGCTGCGCCTGCGGCCGATCCTGATGACCTCGCTGGCCACCGTGTTCGGCGCAATCCCGCTGGCCATCGGTACCGGCGCCGGCGCCGAAAGCCGCCAGCAGATCGGCTGGGTGATCGTGGGTGGCATGAGCCTGGGCACCTTGCTGACCCTGTACGTGATCCCGGTGATCTACAGCGCGCTGGCCACCAAGGTGAAGCCGGGCGAGCATGCGCTCGAACCCAAGGCTGCAGAGTGAGCGAGTCGCATGTCTGATCGTCAAGTCATCCTCGATACCGAAACCACCGGCCTGAATGCCGGCAGCGGCGACCGCATCATTGAAATTGGGTGCGTGGAGCTGGT
>JAIXTA010000065.1 GCA_027484405.1 Burkholderiales bacterium | reverse complement strand
CTCGGGGGTGGCACCGCCGCCCACGTCCAGGAAGTTGGCCGGCTCGGCGCCGAACAGCTTGATGGTGTCCATGGTGGCCATGGCCAGACCGGCGCCGTTCACCAGGCAGCCGATATTGCCGTCCAGCGAGATGTAGGCCAGGTCGAACTTGCTGGCCTCGACCTCGGCGGGGTCTTCCTCATCAAGGTCGCGATAGGCGACGATTTCGGGGTGACGGAACAGGGCGTTGGAGTCGAAGTTGAACTTGGCGTCCAGGGCAATGATGTTGCCCTTGCTGTCGCGGTTCAGTGGGTTGATCTCGACCAGCGAGGCATCAGTCTCCATGTAGCAGGTGTAGAGCTTCTGGCAGACATCGATGAACTGCGCCTTGGAGTCCTCGGGCATGCCCACGCCGCGGGCGAGTTCCTCGCCCTGCGCCTGGGTCAGGCCGGTGGCGGGGTCGACGAAGATCTTGATGATCTTCTCGGGGTGGCTGTGGGCCACTTCCTCGCTGTCCATGCCACCTTCGCTGGAGGCGATGAAGGCGACCTTCTGCGTGCCGCGATCGGTCACGCAGGATAGGTAGTACTCCTTCTGGATATCTGCGCCGTCCTCGATATACAGGCGACGCACCTTCTGGCCGTCGGGGCCGGTCTGGTGCGTGATCAGCTGCATGCCCAGGATGGCTTCGGCCTTGGCCTTCACGTCGTCCAGGCTCTTGGCCACCTTCACGCCGCCGCCCTTGCCGCGTCCACCGGCGTGGATCTGCGCCTTGACGACCCAGACCGGGCCACCGAGCTTCTTGGCGGCCTCGATGGCTTCATCGACGCTGAATGCGGGAATGCCCTTGGGAACCGGCACGCCGAATTTGCGCAGCAGCTCCTTGCCCTGGTACTCGTGAATTTTCATGGGTTGGTTCCGTGGAAGGTCCTGAGAGATGAACTTGTCTTGGGCGCGGCTGGCGCGCCTGCGGCCAAGCCCCCTTGAAGTTGGCCGGCATGTTTTGGCGGGGAGCAGTTTAGCGGGGCCGACAACGGCATTCGCGCCGCACACGTCGAACGTGGACATCCGCAAGCCTAGTCACGAGGCCTGACTAGCGCATTACGGCTTCGGTGCCCGGTACCAGCGCGGATAGAACTCCCTGACGGCCGGCGCATCGGTGCGCAAGGCGTGACAGCGGTCCAGCTGGAAGGGCTGCACAGACTGTTCCTCGGCCGCCGAAGCGTCTCGCGTATCGAGCACCACGCCGGCGTAGGCCTGAATCACGGCGGTGGGCAGCATGGTGGCCAGCTCCGTGAGGTGTGTGCAGCCCGCCGATCCGCCCAGCCGCGCTTTCACCGACTCACGAAACCCCCGCATCACGTTGAGTCCGACCAGCTGCTCGTAGGCCGGGCCGATCGTGTCGCAGTGACCTGGGTACGGCACCGCCATGGACTGCGCGTGTGCGGCCACGATGTTCAGCGCACGGTCGATCGTCAGCGTCAGGAGCATGTCATGGACAGGCTTGTTTGCCGGACGCAGACCGCTGGCAAGCCGAAAGTCCACCGACTTCACGTCGGTCAGGCGGGCCTCGAAGTCCCAGAGGCCATCATCGCGCTCATAGGCATCGATTCGAATGGCGCGGGTGTGATGGTGGCGGCGGTTGAATGCACTCATTCGATGAGTGTATGGGTCTGCCCTGGCGGCACCTTGCACCCTGGCATGACATGCCAGCGGGCATGCAAGCCGCAGCGCTCTTCCGGTGGCGCTTCAGATGCTTTCGTCGGAACCGCGCACAACCCGGTAGCAGACCGCACTGGAGAATCCCCGCGCCTGGAGAAAGCGCAGTTGTCTCGCTCGGTCTGCGGGGGATTCGGCCGGCTCGCCGAACTTGCGACGCCAGACTTCGCGCGCACGGTCGAGCTCGGTGTCCTTGAGGGCCGACTGCGCGTTTGCCAGCACCTCTGGGGCGACCCCCTGCTGGCGCAACTCCATCATGACGCGTGCTGTTCCATAGCGCTGGCCGCGGCGGTGCGTCAGGCTGGCAGCAAACCGCTCATCGGACAGAAGCCCTTTGGCGACGAGTTGGTCAAGCAGCTGCTCGATTGCCGCTTCATCTTCGCCGGCGTTGACGGCATGGGGCTGAAGCTTGCGCGCAAGCTCGGCGCGGCTGTGCTCACGTCGACTGAGGTAGCCGATCGCCCGCGCGAGAAGGCTGAGGCCTATCCGGCGCGCGGTCCGAGCAATTGGTGCCGCTTGCGGGTCTGTGGGCGCTGCGTCTGCCTCGGGCTGTCCGAATTGCTCGAAGCCACCGTCGTCATGCGCCTTGAGCCGGGACTGGGAGGCGAACGCGCTGCGAGTGCGAGGTCGCTCTTTGGGTGGGTTTCGGTTCATCGCGCAAGCCGCCGGGAACAGGCATCCTCAGCGAGTCGTGTGAAGGAGAGCACCATGGCGCATGGACGCCGGCGGCTGCGCGATGAACCAGAAATGGAGTGCTAGCCCGGCCGCACAAGTGTTGTACATGAAGCCCGAACTCAATGGAGCAACGGAAACCGATAGGTTCTTCGGATCAGCGAGAGCAGAAAGTGCAACTTGTGAACAGACTCTGCACCCAACGCGCCAACGCTACCCAGAAGTAGCGCTGGCGGTCACGGCGGTTTCACTTCGGTCTCAGGCTTCCTTGGCTGGGCGCTGGCGCGGCTTGGCGGGCGCTTGCTCGTCGTTGGCTGCAGCTGGCGTGGCCGTGGGATCCGATGAACGCAGCGCAATGCCGTAGTGCGTGCGGATCTTGTTCTCGATCTCGAGCGCCAGCTCAGGGCGTTCACGCAGATACTCGCGCGTGTTGTCCTTGCCTTGACCGATGCGGTTGCCGCCGTAGCTGTACCAGGCACCGCTCTTCTCGACAATGTTCAGATTGGCACCGAGGTCGATGATCTCGCCCTCACGGCTGGTGCCCTCGCCATACAGAATGTCGAAATCGGCCTGCTTGAACGGCGGGGATACCTTGTTCTTGACGACCTTCACACGCGTTTCGTTGCCGATGTGCTCTTCACCCTTCTTGATGGAGCCCACGCGGCGGATGTCCAGACGCACCGAGGCGTAGAACTTCAATGCGTTGCCGCCGGTGGTGGTCTCGGGGCTGCCGAACATGACACCGATCTTCATCCGGATCTGGTTGATGAAGATGACCATGCAGTTCGTGCGCTTGATGGTGCCAGTCAGCTTGCGCAGAGCCTGGCTCATCAGACGGGCTTGCAGACCCGGCAGGCTGTCGCCCATTTCGCCTTCGATTTCAGCCTTGGGGACGAGCGCGGCGACGGAGTCCACGACGATCAGGTCGACACTGCCTGAACGAACCAGCGCGTCCGCAATTTCAAGAGCCTGCTCGCCGGTGTCGGGCTGGCTGATCAGCAGTTCATTGAGGTCCACGCCGAGCTTTTCTGCGTAGCTGGTGTCGAGCGCATGTTCGGCGTCGATGAAGGCGCAGGTACCACCCAGACGCTGCATTTCAGCCACCACTTGCAGCGTGAGCGTGGTCTTGCCGGAGGATTCCGGGCCATAGATTTCCACCACGCGGCCGCGCGGCAGGCCGCCGACGCCCAGGGCAATGTCCAGACCCAGGCTACCGGTGGACACCACTTCAATGGCTTCCCTCTCGGCACCGTCGCCGAGCTTCATGATCGAGCCCTTGCCGAACTGCTTCTCGATCTGGGCCAGGGCTGCGGCCAGTGCCTTGGCCTTTTCAGCCGGATTCGTCTTGGTGTCCATGATGCGTCCTTCGAGGGGGTGGATGATGGCGCCGGCCACACGGCTGGCCTTGCGGTCATCCGAGGAGGCGGGCAATTTAGCTGAGCCGGCGACGGGGAACGATTCACTCATTGCTGGGCGCTCCGGGAAGCGTCCGAACCCAAACACCGAGGGCAGACGCGACAGCAAGCTGTTTTCATGCACAGGCTGTTGATCTGTACAGTAACTGTGTTTTTAACAGGGTGCAAGCGCTGAGGCCTCAACGGGCACCGACTCGCCGCAGATGTTGCAGGGCACACACAGCTGATGTTCCGGGCTGCATCGGCGCCTGGCTCTGGCCTTGCGGGTAAGCACTGACACTGCCCGAGGGCGTCGATACACTGGCCCGTGACAAACGACCCGATGGGCATGCTGGCGGCTTCAGGCGGCCGGCGGGCACCAGAGCGGGCATGCTTCACGAGGAGACTTCATGCGCATCCTGCTGGCGGAAGACGATCCGGTCCTGGCCGACGGGCTGCTGCGCTCGTTGCGCCGCGCGGGCTATGCGGTGGACGCAGTGGCTTCAGGCACCGAGGCCGACTATGCGCTGTCCACCCAGGAATTCGACCTGCTGATCCTTGATCTCGGCTTACCCAAGATGAGCGGCCTCGATGTCCTGAGGCGGCTTCGCGGGCGCGACAGCCGCCTGCCGGTCTTGATCCTCACCGCCGCCGACAGCGTGGATGCCCGCGTCAAGGGCCTGGATCTGGGCGCCGATGACTACATGGCCAAGCCCTTCGCGCTCGAGGAACTGGAGGCTCGGGTACGGGCACTGGTTCGGCGCGGGTCGGGCGGGGGTCCGACGCTGCTGCGCCACGGCGCGCTGGCCTTTGATCAGGTGGGTCGCGTGGCCTACATCAACGACAAGATGGTGGATCTATCCGCCCGCGAGATCGGCCTGCTTGAGGTGCTGCTTTCCCGTGCAGGGCGTCTGGTCTCCAAGCAGCAGCTGGTCGACCACCTCTGCGAATGGGGTGAGGAAGTCTCCAACAACGCCATCGAGGTCTATGTGCACCGTCTGCGCAAGAAGATCGAGGCGGATGGCGTGCGTATTGCCACCGTGCGCGGGCTGGGCTACTGCCTGGAAAAGGTGTGAACCCCAGCCTGGCAGCGACCCCCGCCCTGAACGGGGACGCGCATGAGTGAAGGGCATCCGGCGGCCGAAGGTGCCGCGTCGACCTCGCCCCACCCAGCGCATCATGTTGCACGGCGCCGGGCCAGAGCCGCGGCCGCAGCGCACCCCGCGCTTGCGCCTTCCGGCGTGATTGATGCGCCGCCGCCCAATCTGGGCCCCAAGCCGGCCCGCTCCCTGTTCGGGCAGATCATGGCCTGGGTGCTGATGCCGCTGCTGCTGCTCTGGCCGCTTGGGGTGGCGCTGACCTACCCGATCGCACAGGCCATCGGCAGCGGCCCCTTCGACCGCAGCCTCGAAGTGGCCACGGAGGCGCTCGCCGATCAGGTTCGGCGCGTGGGTACCAACCCGGTCGCCCTTGCTGACCTGGGCCGACGCCTGGTGCGCAGCGATGTGGAATCCCCGCAGATCTTCCAGGTGCGCACGGCCGACGGCGAGAACCTGGCTGGCGACCCCAGCCTGCCGATGCCTCGTGTCAATGCGGACCCCACTGAGGCTGAGCCCGGTCGCGTCTACCTGCAGGACCTGCGCTTCTTTGATGACGATTGGCGTGTGGCCTACACCTGGGTCGAACTGCCGCCCAAGCAGGGCGCAGTCACCCCGGAGACCAGCGCGATCCCGGCCTTCGTGCTGGTGCAGGTGGCCGAAAGCAGTGCGAAGCGCCGCGCGCTGGCGCGCGAGATCCTGCAAGGTGTGTCCATCCCGCAGCTGGTGATGCTGCCGATTGCCGTGCTGCTGATCTGGCTGGGGCTCGCGCGCGGCATTCAGCCGCTCGACGTGATCTCGGACAAGCTGCGCAATCGGGGGGCCGAGAACTTCACGCCGATCGATCTGCGTGAAGCGCCCACCGAGCTCGCGCCACTGGTTGCGGCCTTCAACAATGTGCTGGTGCGGCTCGACGAGAACATCGCCAACCAGCGCCGCTTCGTGGCCGATGCAGCCCACCAGCTCAAGACGCCGCTGGCAGGGCTGCGCATGCAGGCCGAACTGGCGCTGCGCGAGTCCTCGCGCGAGGAGCTGGAGCGCAGCCTCAAGCAGATTGCACGCGGCAGCCAGCAGGCTTCGCGTCTGGCGACGCAACTGCTCAGCCTGGCACGCGCAGAGAACCAGAGCGCCACCCAGGAGCCGCTGGAGCCGGTGGACCTGGTGGCACTGGCCAGCGAAGTGACGGCCGACTGGGTGCCCGAGGCACTGCAGCGTGGCCACGATCTCGGCTTCGAGACCTCGAGCACGGATGTCCGGGTGCGCGCCGCACCCACGATGCTGCGCGAGCTCCTGAAGAACCTGATCGACAACGCCCTGCGCTACACCCCCACGGGGGCCGGCAAGCCGCCAGGACACATCACGGTGCGCGTGTGGCACCTGCCCGTACCCATGCTGGAAGTGGAGGACAGCGGCCCGGGCATCCCGGAGCCCGAGCGCGAACGCGTGCTCGAACCGTTCTATCGCATCCTGGGCGGCAACACCGATGGCAGTGGACTCGGCCTGTCGATCGTGCGTGAGATCGCTCGCCAGCACGATGCCGAACTCCAACTGCTCAGCCCGTCCACCGGCGCCAGCGGGCTGATCGTTCGGATCATCTTCACCACCGGCGCCAGCACCGAGCCCATCCCGCACGTCGAAGCCTGAAGGTGCGGTGCTGCGTCCGTGACGATCTGGCGCGCCGCCGCGCCGCGATCCGCAGCGGCCATGGGCTCAGCAACCAGCGTGACATGCACCGCGATTTTCACGACCAGAAAACTGGCCAAGATCCGCACCAGACAAGCGATAAGGACCATATATCCATTATCAAACGACGTTTGATAAATGACCCACATAAAGACTGTTTTTCAAACGTTTTTTGATAATCAGGCGGCGTGCTCTGCCGACGGTGCGCCTGCAGGGGCCATCGAGTTGGCGCGGAGCGTCGCAGACCGAAAGAATCGTTGCACCCACTGCAACTCACACGAAGAATTCGACGCCGACATGTGGCGCACGCTGCGCGTGCCCGCTCTGGCTTTGCCCCTCCTGCTGCATCGCAGCACGCGCGCTGTACCGACTCGATCAGACGCCCTTTCGGTCGCATCTTCCTCTCAGCTCGCACGCATCTGTCCACGCCATCGCAAGCCAACAGCCGCCAAACCGCGATCAATCTGCTGCATCGCAGCGTAAGTTGCAGGTAAGTTTCCAGCAAGGGCGGTGTAAGGGCTTCTCCCTAGGCTTCAACCCATGGTCCCGCAACCGGGGCTGATTCAAAGGAGTCAGGAGACATGGCAACAACCACAGCAGGCGCGGGCTCGGCGACCCGCCCGATGTCAGCCGAGGAGAAGAAGGTCATCCTCGCGTCGTCATTGGGCACAGTGTTCGAGTGGTACGACTTTTATCTGTTCGGTGTGCTCACGGCGATCATTGGTGCGCAGTTCTTCGCGCCGCTCGACCCGTCCACCCGCGACATCTTCACCCTGCTGGCCTTTGCCGCCGGCTTTGCGGTGCGGCCCTTCGGCGCACTGGTCTTCGGCCGCCTGGGTGACCTGGTCGGGCGCAAGTACACCTTCCTGGTCACGATCCTGTTGATGGGCCTGTCCACGTTCGTGGTCGCCTTCCTGCCGGGCTACGCCAGCTGGGGCATCGCCGCGCCGATCATCCTGATCAGCCTGCGCTTGCTGCAGGGCCTGGCGCTCGGCGGTGAGTATGGCGGTGCCGCGACCTACGTCGCCGAGCATGCGCCCATGGGCCGCCGTGGCGCCTACACCGCCTGGATCCAGACCACCGCCACGGTGGGTCTGATGCTCGCGCTCATGGTGATCCTGGGCACCCGCCTGACGATTGGCGAGAAGGAATTTGCCGACTGGGGCTGGCGTGTGCCCTATGCCTTCTCCGGCATCCTGCTGCTGGTGTCCATCTGGATCCGCATGCAGCTCAGCGAGTCGCCCGCCTTTGCCCGCATGAAGGCCGAGGGCAAGACCTCGAAGGCGCCGCTGTCGGAGTCCTTCGGCCAGTGGAAGAACCTCAAGGTCGTGATCCTCGCCCTGCTCGGCCTGACCGCCGGCCAGGCCGTGGTCTGGTACACCGGCCAGTTCTATGCCCTGTTCTTCCTGCAGACCTACCTGAAGGTGGACGGCGCCACAGCCAACATCCTGATCGCCCTGTCGCTGATCATCGGCACGCCCTTCTTCCTGCTGTTCGGATCACTGTCCGACAAGATCGGCCGCAAGCCCATCATCATGGCCGGTTGCCTGATTGCCGCCCTGACCTACTTCCCGCTGTTCAAGGCACTGACGCACTACGCCAACCCCAAGCTCGAAGCCGCGATTGCCACCTCGCCTGTCAAGGTCGAGGCCGATCCGGCCACCTGCAGCTTCCAGTTCAACCCGACGGGCACGGCCAAGTTCACCAACGCCTGCGACCTGGCCACCGCTGCGCTGGCCAGCAAGGGCATCAGCTACGACAAGGTTGCGGCCGCACCGGGTACGCCAGCCACCATCAAGGTGGGCGACAGGGCCATCGTCGCCTATGACGGCAAGGCCCCGGACGCCAAGGACCAGAAGGCCCGCTTCGACAAGGAGCTGGCCACCGCCCTGACCGAGGCCAAGTACCCTGCCAAGGCCGACCCGATCGCGCCGCTGTCCTTCAACTGGATCATGATCGTGGCCATCCTGACCATCATGGTGATCTACGTCACCATGGTGTACGGGCCGATTGCGGCGATGCTGGTGGAGCTCTTCCCCACGCGCATCCGCTACACCTCGATGAGCCTGCCGTATCACATCGGCAACGGCTGGTTCGGCGGGTTTGTCCCGGCCATTGCCGCGGCCATCGTTCTGGCCCAGGGCAACATCTACGCCGGTCTCTGGTACCCGATCGCGATCGCCGTCATGACCTTCATCATCGGCAGCCTGTTCGTCAAGGAAACCAAGGACGTGGACATCTACGCCCACGACTGAGCCAACACTCCTCCGGTCGGCCTGCGCCTACCGGCCTTTCGAGCCCGCGCCCGATGAGGTCGCGGGCTTTTTTGTGCCATAATTTGCGGCTTAGGCGCTTTAGCTCAGTTGGTTAGAGCGACGGAATCATAATCCGCAGGTCCGGGGTTCGAGTCCCTGAAGCGCCACCAAACACCAACGGCTCCGCAGCGCGGGGCCGTTTTCATTTGGCGCATCGGGCAGCGCCTGCGCGCTGACCGATTTCAGGACTCGAATGGACCGGCCTGCAAGCCGGTCCGGGGTCGAGGAGCCGATTGCGCGAGCAAGCGGCGAGGTGACCGAGTCCCTGAAGCGCCACCAGTCTGCAAGCGGCTCTCCACGTGGGAGCCGCTTTTCTTTTGCTCCGCAATTCCGGGCTTGCTCCGCAATTCGGCAATTCTGGCTACTAGAAGACCTCAGCCGCAAGCCTTTCGAAGACGCTTGCGTGCCGCACGGTTGCGGGCTGTCTGGTGGCTCACTTTGCGCGCGGATGTTTTGCGCGCCATCCACCCCGGTGCATCCGCGCGCACGGCCTGAAGCCCCCCCCCCCGAGACTGCCGGGCCGCGATCACCAATCTCGCAGCATTTCCGCAGTTCACGCGCCCGCAGGTGCAGTTCGTCGCAATCGGGCTGCATGCGTGGAGGGTCTTGCCCACAATGCCTCCATCGACACACACAACGCGTCGACGCAAGTACAGAAACACCACCGCATGGAGCCCAACATGACCACCAAGATCGACACCCTGACCTACACCACCATCGGCGCCCTGATGTTCGCCGCAACAATCACCGCAGCCGTCGGCGGCACGAT
>JAIXTA010000049.1 GCA_027484405.1 Burkholderiales bacterium | reverse complement strand
CATTGAGCTCCGGGTTCACGTAGGCCGCAAACATGGCGCCCAGCGCAAAGTTGCGCCCGCTGCCAATGCCCCAGAAGCGGTCGAACTCGAACACCTCCCGGTAGCTGTAGACGCCGTAGATGCCGCTGGCATTGGCGATCACCGCGGTGAACTGGCTGGATTCGTAAGGGTCGTCTTCGTCTTCCTTGGTGTTCAGGAAGTACTGCTCCTTCAGGATGGTGTGCAGCTTCACGAAGGTGTCGAACACCGCCTGCCGGCTGTCCAGCCTGCAGGGCGTCTCCGGGTTGGAGAGCATCCCCACCAGGGCCGACTGCACCACCGGGAAATGCGCCACGCTGCCGGCCAGGCCCACGTAGCTGTCGCCGATGTGCAGGATCTTGTTGTTCTGCTCATAGGCGCCGGACAGGCGCGTGTCCCCGAAGGTGACGAGCGATTCGGCGGCAATCGCCACCGAATCCCCCTTGCGAACCACCACGACCGTGGTCATCGTTGCGCTCCCTTAGAGCATCACGCGGCGGAAATCCGCCAGCACGGTAGCCAAGTAGGTGTTGAAGCGTGCGGCGGCCGCGCCATCGATCACGCGGTGGTCCCAGGACAGGCTCAGCGGCAGGATCAGGCGCGGTGCGAACTCGCTGCCGTTCCACACCGGCTTCGTGGTGGAGCGGCATACCCCAAGAATGGCGACTTCCGGCGCGTTGATGATCGGCGTGAAGTAGGTGCCGCCAATGCCACCGAGCGAAGAGATCGAGAAGCACCCGCCCTGCATCTGCGCCGGCGAGAGCTTGCCTTCGCGAGCCAGTGCGGCCAGCTCTGCTGTTTCCTTGGCAATCTCGAACACGCCCTTCTCGTCGGCATCGCGAATCACCGGCACCACCAGCCCGTTCGGGGTATCAGCGGCAAAGCCGATGTGGAAGTACTTCTTGAGCACCAGGTTCTCGCCTTCCAGAGAGGCATTGAACTCCGGGAACTTCTTGAGCGCCGCCACGCAGGCCTTGATCAGGAAGGCCAGCATGGTCAGCTTGGCGCCCGACTTGGCGTTCTCTTCGTTGAGCTTGACGCGGAAGGCTTCGAGATCGGTGATGTCGGCGTCTTCGTGGTTGGTGACATGGGGGATCATCACCCAGTTGCGGTGCAGGTTGGCACCGCTGAGCTTCTTGATCCGCGACAGCGGCTTGGTCTCGATTTCGCCGAACTTGCTGAAGTCCACCTTCGGCCAGTCGATCACGCTGACATTGCCGCCACCACCGCTTGCCGGGGCGGCAGCGGCAGCGGGTGCACCCGACACCAGCTGGGCCACCGCACCCTTGACGTAGCTGCGCACGTCATCGGGCGTGATGCGCCCCTTGGGGCCGGTACCCGGCACGCGATTGATGTCCACGCCCAGTTCGCGGGCAAAGGCCCGAACGGAGGGCGAGGCGTGCGCGGGCTTGCCGTCGGCCACCGGTGCGGCGGCGGTCACCGCCATCGGCGCAGGCGTCACCACGGTCGGCGCAGCGACGGGCGCAGGCGCCGCAGCGACGGCAGGCGTCGATGCAGGTGCAGCCGCCGCGGCAGCAGCGGCAGGCGCACTGGCAGCGCCTGCCAGCTTGACCAGCGGCGTGCCCTTGTTGACCTTGTCGCCGACCTTCACGAGCACCTCGACTACAGCACCAGCGGCCGACGACGGGATCTCCATCGAGGCCTTGTCGGACTCGACCGTGATGAGCGACTGCTCGGTGCGGATGATGTCACCCACCTTGACCATGACCTCGATGACTTCCACGTCCTTGAAGTCACCGATGTCCGGCACGCTGACGAGCACGGGGCCGGCGCTGCTTGCCGCGCTTGCGGCCATGGGCGCAGGCGCCGGGGCAGCCGCAGCGGGAGCCGGCGCAGGGCTCGCAGCCGCCGCGCTAGCAACCGGTGCAGGTGCAGCGCCTGCGGCTTCCACCATCAGCAACAGAGAACCCTCGCCCACCTTGTCACCGACCTTGACCTTCAGCTCCTTGATCACGCCGGCCGCCGCCGAGGGGATCTCCATCGAGGCCTTGTCAGACTCCACGGTGATCAGGGACTGATCCTTGGCGATCGTGTCGCCGACCTTGACCAGCACCTCGATGACTTCCACTTCCTTGAAGTCACCGATGTCCGGAACCTTCACTTCCTGCAGTGCCATTGTTCTTCCTGTGTCTTGTGCGAGCGCCCGACGTACGCATCACGCCGGGCTGGGTACGGGTTGAGGCTCAGGCGTAGAGCGGGTTGGCCTTGTCGGGATTGATGCCGTACTTCTTGATGGCTTCATCCACCTTGGCCGCCGGAATGGCGCGCTCCTCGGCGAGCGCCTTGAGCGCCGCCACGACCACGAAATGGCGATTCACCTCGAAGTGCTCGCGCAGCTTGGCGCGGCTGTCACTGCGGCCGAAGCCGTCGGTCCCGAGCACCTTGAAGGTGCGGCCCTTGGGCACGTGCGGGCGGATCTGGTCCGCAAAGAGCTTGATGTAGTCCGTCGATGCCACGATCGGACCGCTGTGCTTTTCGAGCTGCTGGGCGACGTAGGGCACCTTGGGCGCCTCGGTGGGATGCAGCAGGTTGTGGCGCTCGCAGTCCTGGCCGTCGCGAGCCAGCAGGGTGAAGCTCGGGCAGCTCCAGAGATCCGCAGCCACACCCCAGTCCTGCTCCAGCAGCTCGGCCGCCGCCATCACTTCGCGCAGGATGGTGCCGGAGCCCAGAAGCTGCACACGCAAAGCGGCATCTCCGCCCTTCTTGAGCAGATACATGCCCTTGAGAATGCCCGCTTCATCACCCGCCTTCAGGCCGGGATGGGCGTAGTTCTCGTTCATCAGGGTGATGTAGTAGAAGACGTCTTCCTGACGCTCGACCATGCGCTTGAGGCCGTCATGCAGGATGACCGCGACCTCATGCGCAAAGGTCGGGTCGTAGGGGACACAGTTCGGGATGGTGGCGGCCATGATGTGGCTGTGGCCGTCCTCGTGCTGCAGGCCCTCGCCGTTCAGGGTCGTGCGCCCGGCCGTGCCGCCCAGCAGGAAGCCGCGTGCGCGCATGTCGCCGGCGGCCCAGGCCAGGTCGCCCGTGCGCTGCAGGCCGAACATGCTGTAGAAGATGTAGAACGGGATCGTGATGCGGTTGTTGGTGCTGTAGCTCGTGGCCGCCGCGATCCAGCTGCTCATGGCGCCGGCCTCGTTGATGCCCTCCTGCAGGATCTGACCGTCCTTGGTCTCCTTGTAGAACATCACCTGGTCCTTATCGACCGGCTCATAAAGCTGGCCCTGGGCCGAGTAGATGCCAATCTGGCGGAACAGGCCTTCCATGCCGAAGGTGCGCGCCTCGTCCACGAGGATGGGCACCACGCGCGGGCCGACGCTCTTGTCGCGCAGCAGCTGCGTGATGAATCGGACGTAGGCCTGGGTCGTGGAGATCTCGCGGCCTTCGGCCGTCGGGTCGAGTACGGCCTGGAACACTGACAGCTCAGGCACCGTGAGCGATTCATCGGCCTTGACGCGACGCGCGGGCAGGTAGCCGCCCAACGCCTTGCGGCGCTCGTGCAGGTACTTCATCTCGGGCGAATCGGCCGCCGGCTTGAGGAACGGCAGATCGGCCAGATGCGCGTCTTCGATGGGGATGTTGAAGCGGTCGCGCATCTCGCGGATGGTTTCGTCCGTGAGCTTCTTGGTCTGGTGGGCGGTGTTCTTGCCTTCGGCCACCTTGCCCATGCCGAAGCCCTTGATGGTCTTGACCAGCAGCACCGTGGGCTGGTCCTTGGAGCGGCTGGCCTGGCTGAAGGCGGCGTAGATCTTGTGCGGATCATGGCCGCCGCGGTTCAGGCGCCAGATGTCGTCATCGCTCATGCGGCTGACGAGTTCGAGCGTGGCCGGGTGCTTGCCGAAGAAGTGCTTGCGCACGTAGGCGCCGTCGTTGGCCTTGTAGTTCTGGTACTCGCCGTCCACGGTCTCCATCATGATTCGCATGAGATGACCCTCGCGGTCGGCAGCCAGCAGCGGATCCCAGTAGCTGCCCCAGATGACCTTGATCACATTCCAGCCAGCGCCGCGGAAATCGGCTTCCAGCTCCTGGATGATCTTGCCGTTGCCACGCACCGGGCCGTCGAGGCGCTGCAGGTTGCAGTTGACGACGAAGATCAGGTTGTTGAGCTTCTCGCGCCCGGCCATGCCGATCGCGCCCATCGCCTCCGGCTCATCCATCTCGCCATCGCCGCAGAAGGCCCAGACCTTGCGCTTCTCGGTCGTGGCAATACCGCGCGCCTGGAGGTACTTCAGGAAGCGCGCCTGATAGATCGCCATCAGCGGGCCCAAGCCCATCGATACCGTGGGGAACTGCCAGAACTCCGGCATCAGCTTGGGGTGCGGGTAGCTGGACAGGCCCTTGCCATCCACCTCGCGGCGGAAGTTCAGCAGCTGGTCTTCGGTCAGGCGGCCTTCGAGGAAGGCGCGGGCATAGATGCCCGGAGAGGAGTGGCCTTGGATGTAGAGCAGATCCTGGCCGTCGGGATGATCCGGGCCCTTCCAGAAGTGGTTGAAGCCGATGCCCAGCATATTGGCCAGCGAGGCGAAGCTGGAGATATGGCCGCCCAGGTCGCCATCGGCGCGGTTGGCCTTGACGACCATGGCCATGGCGTTCCAGCGCATCCACGAACGCAGCTTCTCTTCGAGCTCCAGATTGCCCGGGCAGTGTTCTTCCAGATGTGCGGGGATGGTGTTGACGTAGGCCGTGTTGGCCGAGAACGGGATGTGCGCACCACGCCGGCGGGCCACGTCGACAAGCCGCTCCAGCAGGTAATGCGCGCGCTCGGCGCCCTCGCGTTCGATGACCGCTTCGAGCGCTTCGAGCCATTCCTTGGTCTCGATGCTGTCGGGGTCGTTGGCGGCTTGCGTCGTGAGCCGATCCAATTGCGCGGCCATGGCGTCTCCTGCAGTTGCGGCTGCGTGTTCGCTGGGCCGCTTATGGTGGTGGGCGAAGTAGACGGGCTTTAGAGGCCCGTGACTAGGCCGATTCTTCCTGAGATTTTCAATGGGCGCAAGTTCGTTTCATATAACGGAACAACGCAACTTGCCTTTGGCAATCAACCCGCGCGCGTGCAAGCCACCCGTACACCGCATTCGGCGCACATCCAAGGATCCCATTCGCACGCAAGGTGACGTTCGACGCCGCGAAAGCCAGCGCAATGCAAGGACTGCATCGATACACTCGCCCGATGCGCCCCGTTTTCGTTGATCTCGTGCGCCGCAACAGCCAGTTGCGTGGATCGGCCATGCCGCGCTGGGCGTGGCTGACGCCGCTGATCGCCGTGTCTGTGTTCGTGGCGGTGATGGTGGCGATCTTCGTGTATCTGCGTGGTCACGAGGCCATGCAGCAGCGCGAAACCCTGAACAAGGACCTCGAATACACGCAGCAGTCGGTCCGCCTGCGCCTCACGGCGCTGCAGGAGTCCATGCTGGCACTCTCACGCGACGTGGCCAGCGGCGACGTGTCCGACGAAACCGTCTGGGCCGACACCGCGCCGATCATCAACGACTATCCCTTCGTCGTGGCCATGGCCTGGCTCGACACCGAAGGCAGCTCGCGCTGGGTCCGCCCCGCACCCAATGTGGTGACCGAGGTGGTGGACATTGCCGCACGCCGCGCCGCCGACGAACAGACCCGAGCGACGTGGCGCGATGTACGCGACAGCGGACAACCTGCCTACTCGCGACCCTTCCTCGGTGGCGACAAGCAGATCTACATCGAACTGCAGGTCCCGGTCGTTCAGGCGCGCAAGTACCAGGGCACGCTGCTGGCGCTGCTCTCGCTGGACCGGATGATGACCACCCTGGTGCCAGCAGGCGTCAGCCAGAAGTACCGCGTGTTCTTCGTGGACGCCGACGAGAACGTTCTGGCCAGCACATCCGCCCGCGCGCCGCAGGACACCGATCTGTCCTATGCCACGCCGCTCGATCCGCCGGGCAGAGGCCTGGCCGTCCGGGCGTACGCGTATGCCACCGACAGCCAGCTCGTGGGCAACATGCTGCTGGCCCTGGTCTTCGGCCTGTCGGCCCTGATCATCTGGAGCCTGACCCAGCTGTATCGCCATACCCGGCGCCGCAACGCCGCCGAGCGCGCCCTGCTTGCCGAGACCACCTTCCGCCGTGCGATGGAGGACTCGCTCATCACCGGGATGCGCGCGCTCGATCTGCACGGGCGCATCACCTATGTGAACAAGGCCTTCTGCGACATGCTCGGCATGACCGAGGCCGAGCTGATCGGCAAGACCGCGCCCTTCCCCTATTGGGTGGAGGAAAACAATCAGGAGCACCACCGCAGTCTGGCGCTGGTGCTGTCCGGCAACGCCCCGCCCTCGGGCTTCCAGATCGAAGTGCAGCGTGCAGACGGCAGCCGGTTTCCGGCGCGCATGTATGTCAGCCCTTTGATCGACGAGAACGGTATCCAGACCGGTTGGATGACCTCGATGACGGACATCACCGAGCCCAACAAGATCCGTGACGAGCTGGCGGCTGCCGAGCGGCGCTTCGTGACGGTGTTCGAACAGCTCGACGCGCTGGTCTCGGTGCGCGCCGTGGACTCCCAGGGCCGCGACGAATTGCTGTTCGCGAACGCGGCCTATGAACGGCTGTTCGGGCGCGACATCCGCGGCCACCTGAGCCTGTCTGCGGACGAACAGGACCCGGAAGTGCCAACCTACGAGACCTATCAAGCCGAGGCACAGCGCTGGTTTGAAGTCCGTGAGCGGCAGATTGACTGGGTGGACGGTCGTACCGCCCGCCTTCAGGTGGCCACCGATGTCACCCTGCGCCACGAGGCCGAGGAGCAAAGCCGCAGCCAGCAGGAAAAGGTACAGCTCACGAGCCGCCTGATCACCATGGGTGAGATGGCCTCCACCCTTGCGCACGAGCTCAACCAGCCCCTCACGGCGATTGCCAACTACAGCACTGGCGCAGTGTCCCGAGTCAAGAGCGGCAACACCGACGCCACCACCCTGCTGCCCGCGCTGGAGAAGGCCAGCGAGCAGGCCCTGCGTGCCGGCGCCATCATTCGGCGGATTCGTGAATTTGTGAAACGCAGCGAACCGGTCAAGCACGAGGTGGATCTGCCCAGTCTGGCCGATGACGCAGTCGGTTTTGCCGAGATCGAAGCCAAGCGCCGCAGCGTGGAGGTCGTGGCGCAGGTGCCCGAGGGCGGTCTGCCCGTCATGGCCGACCGGATCATGATCGAGCAGGTGCTGCTGAATCTGCTGAAGAACGCCATCGAGGCCATGAGCCATTGCACGCTCCCGGCAACCCAGCGCATCGTGCGCCTGGAAGTCGAGGATCGTGGCTATGAAGTCGAGTTTTCCGTCATAGACCGAGGTCACGGCGTGCCCGACGCGCTCAAGGACAAGCTCTTCGACCCGTTCTTCTCGACCAAGAGCGACGGCATGGGCATGGGCCTGAACATCTGCCGCACGATCATCGAATTCCACCAGGGCCGGCTCTGGGTGGACGATAATCCCGACGGCGGGGCCATCTTCCACTTCACCCTGCCCCGCGCGACGGCGGCCCAGCGTGTAGACCGAGTGGCCGGCGAATCCGAGGCGGCAAACGGCCCCGCGGCTCAGAACAACGAACGATCAACGCAGTCCATCCCTCCGGAGACCCGATGAACGACAAGGACATGGTGTATGTCGTCGATGACGACGAAGCAGTGCGCGACTCGCTGGCCTGGCTGCTGGAAGGCGCGGGCTACCGCGTGCAGTCCTTCGACAGCGCAGAGTCCTTTCTAGACCGCTTCGATGCCAACAAGGTCTCCGTGCTGGTGCTGGATATCCGCATGCCTGGCATGACAGGGCTGGAGCTCCAGGAGGTCCTGACGCAGCGCGGCGCGCTGGTGCCCATCATCTTCATCACCGGCCATGGCGACGTGCCGATGGCGGTGCAAGCCATGAAGCTGGGCGCAGCGGATTTCCTGGAGAAGCCCTTCAACGAGACCGTACTGCGCGAGCTGGTCGCCAAGCTGATGGACATCGCCCGCGTGCGCCGCGAGGATGCTGTCGCCCGGGCGCAGAACGAGGCCCTGGTGGCCAAGCTGACGCAGCGCGAACGGCAGGTTCTTGAGCGCATCATGGCCGGGCGCCTGAACAAGCAGATCGCCGACGACCTCTCGATCTCCATCAAGACGGTGGAAGCGCACCGCGCCTCCATCATGACCAAGCTCGACGTCAACACCGTGGCCGAGCTGATGCGCGTGGTGCTGTCCAAGTAGCCGCACAGCACGCCATGGGGCGGCCGGAATGGTGTCCCAGCATGAAAATCAAGGCCGAAATTGAACGATTTCGGCCTTTATTCATTTCGGAACCCCCTGAAGATTCGCTAGGGACAAGCGACAAGTCGCCTCGTGCGAGTCAGGAGCTTCATGGCCGATTTTGCAATACATACGCTGCGGCAGCGCACGATTTCAGACGCCTCGGCCACAACAGAGCCCCTAGAATCCTGCCCGTGTCCTCAGCTTGCGTTGCACATGCTGCAGCGCGTTCGAAACGCCCGCGCCGCGAGTCCGAGATTCGCGCCGCCCAGCCTCCAAAACCAGATCCCAGCCCATGTCCACCGCTCGCATCATTGACGGCAAGGCCGTTGCCCAAACCCTGCGTGGCCAGATCGCCCAGCGCGTCGCCAAGCTCACCGCCGCCGGCCGCACGCCGGGCCTGACCGTTGTCCTGGTAGGCGACGATCCGGCCAGCCAGGTCTATGTGCGCAACAAGGTGAAGTCCTGTCAGGAAGTCGGTATGCGCTCGGACATGATCGCCCTGCCCGCGACCAGCACCCAGGCCGAGGTCGAGGCCGTGCTCAAGCGCCTCTCGGCCGACCCGAGCGTGGACGGCATCCTGCTGCAGCTGCCCCTGCCCAGGGGCCTGGACAGCCACAAGGCGATCGAGTGCATCGACCCCGCCAAGGATGTGGACGGCCTGACCATGGCCAGCGCCGGCGCGCTGTTCGACGGCCAGCCGAGCTTCATCCCCTGCACACCCTACGGCTGCATGAAGCTGCTGGAGTCCGTCGGCTGCGACCCCAAGGGCAAGCATGCGGTGGTCATCGGCCGCAGCATCCTGGTCGGCAAACCCGTGGGCATGCTGCTGCTGGGCGCCAATGCCACGGTCACCTTCTGCCACAGCGCCACGAGCAACCTGAAGGAGATGGTCCGCCAGGCCGACATCGTGATCGCAGCCGTCGGCCGCCCGAAGATGATCGGCGCCGACATGATCAAGCCGGGTGCCGTGGTGATCGACGTGGGCATCAACCGCACCGCCGAAGGCAAGCTGGTGGGCGATGTGGACTTCGACGCCCTGCTGCCCGTGGCCAGCGCCATCACGCCCGTGCCGGGCGGCGTGGGCCCCATGACCATCACGATGCTGCTGGAAAACACCCTTCACGCCGTCGAGCGTCGCAGCTGACAATCCAGTTCATCCGTCCCTGTCCCTCACATTCACCCCGCCTGCACCATGAGCACCAATCCGCTGCTTGATTTCTCCGACCTGCCCCGCTTCGCCGACATCCGGCCCGAGCATGTCACCCCGGCGCTGGATGCGTTGCTGCCCGCCGCTCAGGCCGCCGTGGACGGCGTGGCCGAAGGCACGGGCCGTAACTGGGCGGATGTGGTCGAGCCACTGAATGAACCACTGGAGCGCCTGTCGCGCGCCTGGGGGCTGGTGGGTCACCTGCAGGCCGTGGTGGACACACCCGAACTGCGTGCCGCCTACAACGACAACCTGCCGCGCGTCACCGAGTTCTACACCCGCCTGAACGCCGACCTGCGCCTGTTCGAGCGCTACAAGGCCATTGCAGCCGATGCGGGCTACGCCAGCCTGTCGGCCGAGCGCAAGACTGTGGTCGAGCATGCACTGCGCGACTTCCGCCTCGGCGGCGCCGAACTGACAGGCGAAAAGCGCGAGCGCTTTGCCGCGATTGCCGCCCGCCTGGCCGAGATCTCGCAGAAGTTCAGCGAGCACCTGCTGGACGCCACCAACGCCTGGAGCCTGCTGATCACTGATGCCGAGGAGCTGCGTGGTCTGCCGCAGGACGCGCTGGACGCGGCGGCCGAGGCCGCCACGGCAGATGGCGCCACCGGCTACAAGCTCACCCTGCACATCCCCAGCTATCTGCCGGTGATGCAGTACTGCGAGAACCGCAGCCTGCGCGAGACCGTCTACCGCGCCTACGTCACCCGCGCCAGCGAGCTGGCCGATCCGGCCCAGGACAACTCCGCGCTGATGGTGGAGATCCTTGCCCTGCGCGACGAGCAGGCCAAGCTGCTGGGCTATCCGCACCACGCTGCGCTCTCGCTCGTGCCCAAGATGGCGCAGAGCGCCGAGCAGGTCATCGAATTCGTGCGCGACATGGCGCGCCGCGCCAAGCCCTATGCCGAAAGGGACATGGCCGAGATCCGCGACTTCGGCCGCGCGGCCCTGGGCATTGCCGACGTGCAGGCCTGGGATGTGCCTTTCATCTCCGAGAAGCTGCGCCTGGCGCGCTACAGCTACAGCGACACCGAGGTGAAGCAGTACTTCACCGAGCCGCAGGTCATGAGCGGTCTGTTCAAGGTCATCTCCACGCTGTTCGACGTGCAGATCGACCAAGTGGACGGGCCGGTATGGCACAACGACGTGCGCCTGTACCGCTTTGCGCGCAAGGGCCAGACGCTGGCCCACGTCTATGTGGACAACTACGCCCGCAACGGCAAGCGCGGCGGCGCCTGGATGGATGTGTGCCGCGTGCGCCGCCAGACCGCCGGCCAGCTGCAGACGCCGGTGGCCTATGTGAACTGCAACTTTGCCAGCCCGGTGGGCGGCAAGCCAGCCCTGCTCACGCATGACGACGTGATCACCCTGTTCCACGAATACGGCCATGCCCTGCACCACCTGCTCACCCAGGTGAACGAACCCGGCGCAGACATGCGGGCCGTCGAATGGGACGCCATCGAGCTGCCCAGCCAGTTCATGGAAAACTTCTGCTGGGAATGGGACGTGGTGCGCGGCATGACTCGCCATGCCGATACCGGCGCCGAGCTGCCGCGCGAGCTGTTCGACAAGATGCTGGCCGCCAAGAATTTCCAGGCCGGCATGCAATCCGTGCGTCAGATGGAATTTGCGCTGTGCGACATGCGCCTGCACAGCGAGGCGCCCGCGGCCACGTCGGCGGCAGTGCAGAAGGTCATCGACGAGGTGCGCGCAGAGGTGGCCGTGGTCACGCCGCCGGCCTTCAACCGCTTCCAGCACAGCTTCTCGCACATCTTCGCCGGCGGCTACTCGGCCGGCTACTACAGCTACAAGTGGGCCGAGGTCATGAGCGCGGACGCCTTCAGCCTGTTCGAGGAAACCGGCACGCTCAACCCGGCCACCGGCCGCAAGTTCCGAGACGAAGTGCTCGCCGTGGGCGCCACCCGCCCGGCGGCGGAGAGCTTCCGCGCCTTCCGCGGCCGCGATCCGCAGCCCGACGCCCTGCTGCGCCATTACGGCATGCTGGAAGCTGCGTAAGTCGTGCCGGGCCGCGCCGCATGATCGTCAGCACCTGCAAGGATAATTGAAGTTTCACGGCGTATCGCTGGACCACACAAGCACCCTGAAATCCGTTTACCGTCAATAGTTTACGTATCGAATTCACTCACACTGTTTCACAGCATCTCTTACACTTCGCGTAGCCACGTGTGTAGCCAGACACGTAGCCACGAATGAACGTTCCGATAGGAGAGGTGCATGGGAAAGCTGAGCGATACCCAGCTGCGCAACTGGATTCAGGCAGGCAAGCCGCTGGCGAAATCTGACGGCGATGGCCTGACTTTCACGCTCTCAGCGAAGGGCACTGCGGCCTGGGTGCTGCGCTATCGGTACGCCGGGCGGCCCCGCGAGCTGACTCTGGGCCGCTATCCAGAGATCACACTGAAGCAGGCGCGCGAGCTGGGAATGAAGCACCGCGCGAGCATCATGAAAGGCCTGGATGCCGGCCGCGAGGTGCAGCGCCAGAAGGCTGAACAGGTGGCCACCGGCACGGTCCGCGCGCTGACCGAGGACTACATGGCCAAGCGGTTCCCGAAGCTGGCACCTGCCACGGTCACGCAGCGCCGGTATCACATCGAGCGCTGGATTCTTCCGAGGCTAGGCAGCGTGGGCGCGCGAGACCTTGGAACCTCTGACATAGTGGCGCTGATCGAGCATGTCGGCCGCGTATCAACACCTCACATCGCCGAGATTGTGCACACGGCTCTGTCCGAGATTTACAAGCACGGCATGCACCGTCATTGGGTCACCAGCAACCCATGCAAGGGTCTGTCCGTCCGCGCGATCACCGGAGACCCCGCCCCGACCCGCGAACGCCTGCAGCTCAGGCCGGATGAATTGAAGGTGCTGCTCCCTGCCCTATCCACGATGGATGAGCAGCAAAACGCGCTGATCGTGCGCCTGCTGCTGCTCACCTGCGTGCGGATCAATGAGCTGATGTCGGCGCGGTGGCAGGATGTCGATCTGGCGCAAGGGCTCTGGGTCATCCCAGATGAACGATCGAAGACCCGCCGCGGCTTCACTGTGCCGCTAGTCCCCGCAGCGGTGCAGTGCTTCGAGCAGCTCAAGGTGCTGGCCTGCAACTCTCCGTTTGTTGTGCCCGGCCGGCTGGGTCGGCGCGACGCGAACGGGCAGCAGACATTCGCTGTGCGCTTCAAGGTGAATGCCGCGATCGATCGCCTGATTGCGAGACTCGACGGCAAGGTGAGGCGATTCACACCTCACGATCTGCGGTCCACCGCGCGCAGCTACCTTACGCAGCTCGGTGTCGATTTGATCGTTGCGGAGAAGTGCTTGAACCACCGTCTAGGCGGCCTGCTGGAGGTTTACGACAAGTCCGAATACCTGCCCGAGCGGCGCCAAGCGCTGACCACCTGGGCCGAATTCCTGAACCGCTGCGAGCAAGGCTTGATCGATCCCCCGAGCCGAGCTGTGGTCGTTCCTTTGCGCAGCCAAGCCATTGAGGTGGCGGCATGACGTTCTGTCTCTCAAGCACGCCGGCGGGAGCAGTCCGCTACCACCAGCTGACTGGCGACCCTCGCATGCTAATCACCGTGCTCAAAAGAGGTCGGGAAATCGATCAAAGCTTTCGCGACTACGTCGCCGCCGTCTTAGCTGGCGAGATCAACATCCCCAAAAAAAGAGGCCGGAAGGCTGACGCAAACGCCGTAAGAGATGCGCTGATCGCGTACCGATTTGAGGAGGCGCTAGCAATCGCGAGGGCTCGGCGCACCCTTGAAGCGTTGACCGAGGAAGGGCAAGGAAAGCCGGATACGAACGCGACGCCGTCCCGCCACGCCGATGACAACGAGGCAGAGCGCAGTGGCGCCGATTGGGAGGCTTGCGTGGCCTTGTCGAAAAGAAATTGGCACGGCGCGCGACTGAGCCCTGAAGCGATCCGCAGCATCGTGAGAAAGGCGCGAAAGGGACTGCGCGAGCGTGAAATGACGGGCAGCGATCAGGGGCAAGAATTCTGCAGATTTGTTCCCCCTGACAGCCCCTGATACGCCCCGCACACTGACGCCATGTCACCGCCGAAAGGAGCAACGACATGGCAACTCAGAGCGCACACAGCCTGCCGGAAACCGGGTTTGTCAGGCAGACGCAGGTTCTTCAGGTAGTCCCTTTCAGCCACGCCACACTGTGGCGCCGCGTCAAGTCTGGCGACTTCCCCCAGCCGGTGAAGTTGAGCGACCGCGTGACCGCCTGGCGCGCCGAAGAGGTCCGCCAATGGATCGCCAAGGTAGGCAAGTGAGGTGCCAGCATGATGCACTTCACTGGCGCCGTGCAGGCGCAGCCGGTTAGCACCCGCGCAAAAGAAAAAGCCCCCGGCATGAAGACCGAGGGCGCACAGAAAAAACTAAACACGCAAATTCTCGCAGCATCAGTGACCCTGATGCAAGCCGCAGTGACCGGCGCCGCATTGGGCGCGACCTTCTATCTGGTGTTCGCGTCGGGGGTGCCGCATGTCTGAGCGCCAGCGCCACCCGCTTGCCACCGCAGTGCGCGAAGCGCTGATCACTGGTGCGCCCGGCGTTCACCGACTCGACCTCTGGGGCCTCGCGATCTGCCTGGGTGCTGGACGCCCTGGACGCGGAGAGCGTTCGGAGCGACGTTGGCGCCGCTGGGTGGAGGACCTCTGCGAAGACCTCGCCGAAGACGGCGAGATCGCGCTTCTGGACTACCACGGGCAGACCCTTGTCGGCCTGCTTGGGGATCGGATCGAGCCGAAGCGCCACGCCGATGCCGACCTTGATCGGGAGGCGCATGGCTGACCGACTTGACCAGATGCGCGACCAGCTTTCCGTACACGCGATTGGCGAGGCGTTGCAGCACATCGACGCCGATCTGCCGCGCGATGACTGGGTGAAAGTCGGCATGGCGCTGAAGTCTGAGATCGGCGCCGAGGGCTTCGATCTGTTCGACAGCTGGTCTCAGGGCGCCAGCAACTATGACAGCCGGGCGGCCCGCGATACCTGGAAGTCGATCCGGGCCGACGGCGGCATCGGCATTGGCACGCTCATCCATATGGCGAAGGCCGCCGGTTGGCGCGTTCCCCAAGGTGCAGCACCCCAGATAAGCGATGCCGAGCGCGCGGAACGCCAGCGCAAGCGCGAGCAACGCGAACGCGAGTCGGCCGAAGAGAAGGCACGCCGGAACGCCCAAGCCGCCAAGGACGCTGCCGAGCAATGGGAAGCCGCACGTGCACCGCTCCCGAACGAGACCCACCCCTACGCCCAGCGCAAAGGCGTGCAGCTGTGCGGTGGCGTGCGGATCGGCTCATTCACCCGATGGATCGAGGGCGAGGATGGCGGAGACAGGCACACGATTGCCCACGCGCTGCTGATCCCGATCCGGACCCCTGAGGGCGCGCTGGTCAACCTGCAGGCGATCTTCCCCGACGCCCAGAACCCGCTGGGCCGTGACCGCGATTTCCTGCCCGGTGGCCGCAAGGCGGGCTGCTACTTCAACATCGGCAAGCCTGCAGCCGATCAGCCCGTCTACATCTGTGAGGGGTATGCGACGGCCTGCAGCATCCATGCGGCCACGGGTGCCTGCACTGTGGTGGCGTTCGATGCCGGCAATCTGCCGAGCGTCGCGCAGGCCATGCGGGCGAAGCTGCCAGAACACGTCATCGTCATCGCTGCGGACCATGACCGCTGGGGGAAAGCAAACGCAGGACTTCGCAAGGCCAACGAAGCTGCGCGCCTTGTGTCCGGCCTAGTGGCGATCCCTGAAGGGCTGCCTGAGCCAGACACCGACTTCAACGACCTGGCCGGCCTGCACGGGCTGGACGCTGTGCAGCAGGCTCTGTCCGCAGCACAGGCGCCACCTGCGGAAGATGCCTTGCAAGCGCATGGCGGAAGGATCGGCGCCGATCCTGCGAACGACAACGCCCCGGCACCGCTGGTGCCGCTTCCGAGCCCACTTGAGCCGGTCGAGCGGTTCCCGCTTCACGCGATGCCCGCTGCATTTCGGCCATGGGTTGAGGATGTCGCCGAGCGCATGCAGTGCCCTGCCGATTTCGTGGCAGGACCAATGCTTGCCGGGGCAGCCATGCTGATCGCCCGCAAGGTAGCCATTCGGCCGCAGAAACACACCGACTGGACCCCGCGGGCCACGCTCTGGTGGATGGCAGTGGGTCGGCCGGGCGCCATGAAGTCGCCGGCGATGAGCGAGGCACTTGCCCCGCTCAACCGCCTCGAAGCAATCGCGACCGACTCGCACGCGCAGGTCCTGGTCGAGCACCGCGCCAAAGAGAAGGAGCGCAAGCTACGCGCCGAGATGGCAGAGAAGGACGCGCGTGCGCGCCTCAAGAAAAACGTGCGCGCCGATGTAACTGATCTTTTGCAGCAGGACGAAGCCGAAGCGCCGCCCCGCGCCCGCTACATCGTCAACGATCTGACCTATGAGAAGCTCGGCGCGATCATGGCGGAGAACCCCGGCGGGGTGCTGTCGGTGCGCGACGAGCTGCGCGGCCTGTTGGCACATCTGAGCCGTGAAGAGCAGGCCTCCGCGCGCGCGTTCTACCTGACAGCGTGGAGCGGAGGCCGCTACGCCTTCGACCGGATCGGCCGCGGAACTGTATTGATCCCGGACGCAAGGCTAAGCATGGTCGGGGCGATCCAGCCCGGACCGCTGGCTGACCTGATCCAACAAGCCCGACGCGGCGGCATGGATGACGGCCTCCTGCAGCGGTTCCTTTTTT
>JAIXTA010000018.1 GCA_027484405.1 Burkholderiales bacterium | reverse complement strand
CACCCACGGCGCAGTACACCATGCAGGCGCCGTCCAGCACGCGCATGGAACGCTCCACCTCGATGGTGAAGTCCACGTGCCCCGGGGTGTCGATGATGTTGAAGCGATGCTCCGGATAGGACATGTCCATGCCCTTCCAGAAGCAGGTCGTCGCAGCGGAGGTGATCGTGATGCCGCGCTCCTGCTCCTGCTCCATCCAGTCCATGGTGGCCGCGCCGTCGTGCACTTCGCCGATCTTGTGGTTCACACCCGTGTAGAACAGGATGCGTTCGGTCGTCGTCGTTTTGCCGGCGTCGATGTGGGCGGAGATACCGATGTTGCGGTACCGCTCAATGGGGGTCTTGCGAGCCATGACTCAAACTTTCTTGCGAGGGGAAGGCTGCACAGGATCGCCGTGCAGCGTGTCTTCCCGGTTACGGACGCTTTGCTTGGGAGCGCGAGGAGGAGCTTGCGCCGATCGCCCGGGCGATCAGAAGCGGAAGTGGCTGAACGCCTTGTTGGCTTCGGCCATGCGGTGCACTTCGTCACGCTTCTTCATGGCACCGCCACGGCCTTCGGCCGCCTCGATCAGCTCACCTGCCAGACGCAGGGCCATCGACTTCTCGCCACGCTTCTTTGCCGCCTCGCGGATCCAGCGCATGGACAGCGCCAGACGGCGCACCGGGCGAACTTCCACCGGAACCTGGTAGTTCGCACCGCCCACACGGCGGGACTTCACTTCAACGATCGGCTTGACGTTGTTGATCGCGGTGCCGAAGACCTCCAGCGGGTCCTTGCCCTTGGCCTGGATCTGGTCCAGCGCACCGTAGACGATGCTTTCGGCAACAGCCTTCTTGCCGGAGAGCATCACAACGTTCATGAACTTGGCGAGTTCGACGTTCCCGAACTTCGGATCAGGCAGGATCTCGCGCTTGGGAACTTCACGACGACGTGGCATGGGTCTTCCTTTTCATTTCAGTTGAGCCGGGGGACGAACCCCACTCGACGCTCGCGGCAACTCATGTGAGCGGCCACTTACTCGCAACCAAAGCCTATGGCTGCGCGGGTTGAAAAATTACTTCTTCTTGGCGGCTGCAGCAGCTGCACCGGCCTTGGGGCGCTTGGCGCCGTACTTCGAACGCGCCTGCTTGCGGTCCTTCACGCCCTGGAGGTCCAGCGAACCACGGACGATGTGGTAGCGCACACCCGGCAAGTCCTTCACACGACCGCCGCGGATCAGCACGACGCTGTGTTCTTGCAGGTTGTGGCCTTCGCCGCCGATGTACGAAATGATTTCGTAGCCGTTCACCAGGCGAACCTTGGCGACCTTGCGCAGTGCGGAGTTGGGCTTCTTGGGGGTGGTCGTGTAGACCTTGGTGCAGACACCGCGCTTTTGCGGGCTGTTCTTCAGCGCCGGGCTCTTGGACTTGATCGTCTCAGAGACTCGGGGCTTCCGAATGAGCTGGTTGATGGTTGGCATTCGCGTTCCGGTTGCGATTGCGGGCACCTTGCGGCGCCCAGGTTGAAAACATGTGCCCGGAGGATGCGAGATCGACTCAACGGACAGTGCGCAACGCGGAATGGCCAAAGAGCGACTCGGATCCGGACTGCGCAGGGACTCGCCCTCCACAACCTTTTGCCGGGAACCCAAGATTATGGCACCGCAGCAGAGACAGCGTCAAACACCCTGGTCCGATTGCGTCCTCCAGAGCGCGCCTTGGCTTCGCCAGCGCGCATCGCGAAACCCGATTCTGTTGCATTCAGCACAACTCGCTTCGCCGCAACGATACGAGCCTAGGGCGCCACCCGTACGGAGCGACCCGCACCTGATTTGCGGGATGCGGGGCGTTACTCACTGGTTACACCATCGATTGCCGATCGATTGCGATGCTTTGTACGCTATTGAGTCCTCCCCCTGTGGCGGCACTCACCTTGATGGGCTCGCCGCCCCCAAGCTCTGGAGTTTGTCTTGCAGCAACCGAACAGCCCCCGCCTTGTACGCGGCGCCTCCCTGGGTGCCGTGCTTGCCCTGTCTCTGGCCGTCCTGACCGCCTGCGGCGGCGGTGGCGGTGGAGGCGGCGCCGCGCCGGCACCGGCGCCTTCGCCCTCGGCGATTCCGCCGTCCAGCGCCAGCGCGCAGCAGTGCGCCGCGACCAACAGCTACGCACGCGACACCGCGGGCAATCTGCTGGCGGGCTACCGCGCCGGCACGCTGGACAACGAGAAGCAGTTCATCCGCAGCTACTACAACGAGGCCTACCTCTGGTACTCGGAGGTGCCCGCGGTGGACGCAACGGCCGCGGCCTATTCGAACACCAGTTCGGCCGCCGCGACCTATCAATCGGTGGACAGCTACTTCCGCGCCCTGAAGAGCCCCACGCGCACGGCCTCGGGCAAGCAGCAGGACCAGTTCAGTTTCACCTACCCGACGGCGGAGTGGAATGCACTGTCCTCCGGCAACCCGGGGGGCTACGGAATCGAGTGGGCGGTCATCCAGGGCGCGCCTCCGCGCAGCATCCGCGTTGCCTTCGTGGAGCCCGGCTCGCCTGCCGCCGCTGCCGGCCTCGCCCGCGGCGACACGCTGGTCAGCGTGAATGGCAATGATGTCATCAACGGCAACAACGTGACCATCATCAACCAGGCGCTGTTTCCGCAGATCAACCAAAGCTACACCTTCGTGTTCCGTCCGACGGGCGGTACCGGCAGCACGGACAAGACCGCCACGCTGCGCGCGCAGAGCATCCAGCAGTCGCCGGTGCTGACCTCCAGCGTCATCACGCGCGGCACGCAGAAGATCGGCTACCTGCAGTACACGACCTTCCTGGCGCAGAACGGTGAAGGCCAGCTCGTCAACACCTTCCAGAACTTCGCCACCCAGGGCATCACGGACCTCGTGCTCGACCTGCGCTACAACGGCGGCGGCTACGTCTACATCTCCTCGCAGCTGGGCTACATGATCGCCGGCAACGCCCGCACCGCGAACAAGACCTTCGAGAAGAGCACCTTCAACGACAAGCGCACGACCGACAATGCCCGCGCTGCAACCCCGTTCTACAACACGGCTAGCGGCTTCACGGGCTCGGGTACCACGGCCAACGCGCCGCTGCCCACGGTCAACCTCGGCCGGGTGTACGTGATCACCAAGGGCGACACCTGCTCGGCCTCGGAACTGATCATCAACGCGTTGCGCGGCATTGACGTCGAAGTCATCCTGATCGGCAGCACCACCTGCGGCAAGCCCTATGGCTTCACGGCCAAGGACAACTGCGGCGTGAGCTACTTCCCGATCGAGTTCAAGGGCGTGAACGCCAAGGGCTTCGGTGACTATGCCGACGGCTTCATCCCCGGCGGCACCGGCCCCACCGGCGTGCCGGGCTGCGTGGCGGCCGATGACTTCAACAAGCCGCTGGGTGACCCGACCGAAGGCATGCTAAGCGTGGCGCTGACGCGCGCCACCACGGGCGCCTGCCCCGCCGCGTCCGTCGCACTGGGCAAGCAGATGAAGCCGGACGTGGGCTTGGAAGACGGCGTCATCGCCCGTCACCCGGTGCGCGCCAGCGCCTTCCGCAAGTGATGCGCCTGCCCGTGCCCCTGTCCGTGCGCTGGGCGCTGGCCGCTGCAGCCCTGCTGGCTGCAGCGGGCTGCGCCAGCACGTCGGCGAGCCCGGCGCGCCTGATCGGGCCGCTGGAGGGCGCCTGCCTGGCCGAGGTGACCGCCTTTGCCGAGGAGACCCTGAAGCGCAAGGTCACGCTGACCGGCACCGACTTCAGCACTGCCAGCGAGGTGGTGCTGAACAAGGTGGCGCCGCGCGACGCGCAGGGTCGGCTGCTCGATGGCGCCGTTCGCGGCGCACCCGTGGCCGAGACCCTGCGGCTGTCGCGCTCGGGCACGCAGTGCCGCATCACCCATGCGGAAAGCGGCGCGGCGCGTGAACTGCGCGCCTGCCGCTGCATGAACACGCCCTGAAGCTCAGGCGCCGTGCATTACAAGGCCGATCGGGCAACCGACCGGCCTTTTTTCTTGCCTTGCACGCATGCGCTCAGCTGTGTTCGGCCGGTCGGGCGGCGGAATCCGGCCGGCCCGGCGCGCGCAGCACCAGCACGTTGCCCACGGTGGCCAGCGCGATGCCCGCGACGGCCAGCAGGGTCCAGTCGTAGTTCTCGAAGATGCTGCTGATGACAAGCGCCACGATCGGCACCATCACGCCGATGTAGCCGGCGCGCGCCGCACCCACGTGGTTCATGAGCGTGAGATAGCCCGCAAAGGCCAGGATGCTGCCGAACACGGCCAGATACATCAGGCTGGCCACGTAGGGCAGGCGCCAGTCGAAGGCCAGCGGCTTGCCCGCTGCCAACGCCCAGACCAGGCAGCATGCCGCGCCGTAGCCCATGCCCCAGGTCATCTTCTGCCAGACGTTGATGCCCTGCTCGTTGGCTCGCGTGGCATAGACATTGGCCACGGCCGCAATGACGACTGCCGCTGCCGTGAAGCTCACCCCGAGCACGAACTCCCGGCTCAGGTGCTGCGCCGCCAGGCTGGCCCTGAACTCCGGCCAGAAGATCAGCACAATGCCCAGCACGCCCAGCAGGCCGCCCGCCGCCACCCGGCGCGACATCGGCGTGCCGTGGGCCACGCGGCTGATCAGCATGTTCAGCAGGGGCGAGGCCGAATAGCCCACCGCCACCAGCGCGCTGACCACGTACTGCTCCGCGATGTACACGAACACATAGCTGATGCCGAACATCAGCACACCCAGCAGGAACAGGGTGCGGTGCTGCGCCAGCGAAAAGCGCAGGGTGTCGCCGCGCCAGACGCACCAGGCCGCCAGCAGCGCCGCCGCCAGCCCGAAGCGCCAGGCCACGCTGACCTCGGGCGCCACCACGCCAAGCTGGAACTTGATGGCCAGCCAGGTCGTGCCCCAGATGGCCACACAGATGAAGAAGAGCTGCAGATTGCGGGTGCTCACGGCACGACCTTGTTGTGTTGGGGCGCGTCACGCTGCGCAAGCGCGGCGCGGATCACCCGTGACGAGGCTGCGCATTCTGCCAGCCGGCCGCAGTGTTCCTTGTCCGTCGCGGAGCCGGCGCCGTCCCGGTCGCAGCGCCTGGCCCCCTGAGGCCCGCATCCGAAGACGCAGATCCAGCATTCATGCGCCTCTTCAGGCCAAACTGGCTGGAGAGGCGCATGGGACAAGCGACAAGCACCTTTCGACCCAAAGCAAAAGGCCGCCAAGAGGGCTCCTGGCGGCCTCGAAGGGACGGCTGCGGATCAGCGCTGCAGCACGATCACGCGGCCGCTGGCCCCGTCCGACACACCCACCTCGAAGCGGCCACCGGCCGGCAGGCTGCGCGGGTCGAACTTCAGGCTGCCGCCCTGGGCCCGCACGGCCAGCACGGTGCGCTCGCCGGTATCCGCCACATGCGTGACGGTTGCCCAGGCGTGCGTGTCGGCACTCCAGCGCAGGATCTGGCTGGTGCTGGCGGCCGGATCGAGGGATGCGCTGGGCTCGACAGCCACCGCAGTGCCCGGTGCCTGCGGCTTGGCCTGCACCCGGTTCACGCCGGTGCTGAAGCGCTGGCCGCGCGGCGTGACGAGATCCGCGCTCACCACGGCCCCCGGGTTCGGCAGGGCGACGCTGAAGTGCCACTCGTCGGCATGATCCACCTGGATCAGCTCGACCGGCTGCTCCAGTGTGCGGCCATCGGCGGTGCGCAGCACGACGCGGTAGTCACCGGTGCTGGCCAGCGCCGGGCCGACCACGTACTGCGCCGGCTTCATCTGAAGGCCATTGGCGCTGAGCACGCCATCGAAAACCGCCAGCTCCGTGACCGGCGCCTGGGGCTTGGTCATGGCATTGCGGGCGCGCTGCTGCTCCAGGAAGTTCTGCACGGCCGAGAAGTTGTAGTCACTGAACCAGGTGCCGTTGCAGTAACCCATGATGTCTGCGCCCGTGCCCGGTGCGACGACCTGATTGCTGTTGGAGTTGAACAGCCCCGTCGGGCCGAGCTGCCCGCCGCTGTAGGGGTAGTTGGGGTCGGCGCCGGTCACGCCGCCGCAGGGTGCGTGGCTGCGCGAGAAGTTGTGGCCGAACTCGTGGATCATGGTGCGCCCCCAACCGCTGCTCTGGTCCGGGCTCCAGCCCAGCGAAGTCAGCGCCGGAGACGTCGATGACGCGCTGTTGACATAGCCGATCCCGGCAATCGACCCGCCCGAGCGGCGCGTCACGCCGTAGTACAGGAAGGTCGGATTCTCGTTGCGGCGCAGGGTGTTGATCTCGCCGAGCACGCTGGACCATTCGGCGCTGGTATCCAGGCCGTCGGTGGTGGTGGTCGAGGTGTAGGCCGAGCGGGTCTGCACGGCGATCTGGTCGCGGGCGATCGGCAGGGAGCGTGCCACCTCGTCAATGACCTGCGCGGCCGTGGGCAGCGCCGGCGGGTTGGCGGCACTGGTGTTGCCGCCGGTGATCACGGGCACCAGCATCACGGTCAGGCGCGTGGCCGTGCCGACGGCCGGGGTCGAATCGGCGGTGTTGAAGGCATTGTTGCGGCGATCCGGATCCACCTCGACGCGCAGGGTCAGGTTCGGCGCAATCCAGGGCGCCGGCAGTTCGGCGGCAAAGGTCTGCGTGAGGTCGTACTGGACCGTGCTCGGAATCGCGGCGCCGTCGGCCACCTGGGGCAGCGTGGCCGGGCCGCTGAGGTTCACGGTACCCAGCGTGGTGGTGCCCCGCAGGCCGGTCACGCGGACACTGGGTGCCGCGCGATTGGCCGCGGTGGAGACGACGAAGGCGCGGATCCAGGTTTCCTTGCCGGGCACCAGGCGCTGATATTGATCGCCGGGCGACTGCGAGTAGACCTGGGCCACATCGATTTCAGCGAGGCGCACATTGGCCTCGCACTGGTTGGCGGTGGCCAGGGTGCCGCCGGCCACCGTGGGCTGCAGACGCGCAACGAGCACGATGGCGCCGCAGGGCGCGCTTGCGCCGGGCTGCACCGTGATCGTGGTGGCCGTGGCGTTGGTGATCACCGCAGGCACCCCGGCGATGCTCGCGCCGGTGACTTCGGACAGGCCGGTCCCGGTGATGTTGAAGCTGGCACCAGCCGCCGGCGCATACACCGCGCTGGCGTTGACCAATACCGGCGGCACCAGCTCGAAGTTGCTGGCGGTCGGGTTCGGGTCGTTGGCGGTTTCGCCCACCAGGGTGATCAGGCCGGTGGTGGCATCGGCCGGGACGGTGACCACGAGCTGGGTGTCGCTGCGGGTGGTCACCGTGGCCGCAGCCGCGGCGCCGGTGAAGCGCACTTCGCGCACGCGGGCAAAGCCGCTGCCGTTGATCGTGACGCTGCCGCCGGCCAGCGCGCGCGCGGGCGTGAAGCCGGTGACGGCAATGCGCACCAGCACATTGAGCTGCTGCGAGAGCGCACGGGCGCTGCCGTTGCTGTCGGTGATGTTGATGAAGCCCGAAGTGGCCGTGGCCGGCACGGTGAACACGGCGCTGGTTGCGCTCTGGCTGCGCAGCGTGAGCGCCACGCCATTGAGCGTGGCACTGCGCACCTGGTCCAGATTGGTGCCGGTGAGCGTGACGTCGTTGCCGGCCACCACCGTGGTGGGGGCCAGGCTGGCCACGGCCGGCGTGGGCTGCTGCACCTGCGGTGCAGGCGGCGTGCTGCTGCCCCCCCCGCCGCCGCAGGCCGACAGGATCAGCGCAGACAGCGCGGCGGCCACACCCAGCGACAGGCGGCTGGCGGCGCGGCGGGTGACAGGTCGGGCAGGGATGAAGCGATTCATGGGTCAAACCTCGTGCTGTGCCGCGCTGTGCAATGCTTGGCGGCGGCGCCGGACGGCGCTCGGGCATCTGCAGTGGTCCTCGCAACAAGCCGTGCTTTGAGCGCAACTCGCGCGGGACACCGATTATGTCGGCAGCCTGCGCTGCGCTTGAACCCGGGACATGCCGCAAAATCGTGTCAATTGTCGTTTCGGCAACCGGCGGGGTGCGCTCCGTCCAATCCCGTCCACACCTGAGCCGACCCGCCGGATGCGTCGAACGCTCTGGAGCTTCCACCCGACCGCCGTGCGCCACATTCTGTTTCTGCACCCAGCACCTGGCATCGACGCCGCCGAGCAGCCGGCGCAACTGCTCGCGCTGCTGGCCGCCGGTGGGCTGCCCTCGGATTGGACCCAGAACTGGCTCACGCTCGATCCGCTGCCCGCGACGCCCGCGCCCGTGCCGACCGGCGCAGCCAAGACGCTGATTGAAGCCCTGCTGCTGGCTACGGACATCGCCGTTCTGCTGCCTGCGCAGGCCCCGGCACTCGCGCAGCATGCACACCTGCTGGCCCATCTGCGCGCCTGGCAGACCCTGAGCCTGCTGGACTACCGCGGCTGGATGCGCGGCAAGCGGTTCGCACTGATCGCCACCCTCGCCCCCCCGGGGGTGGCCGACGCCGAGGCGCTGGATGCCGCAGTGCGCGATGCGCAGACCCGCTGGCAGACCCTGTGCACCGAGCTGGACTGCGAGTGGCACGGTCCGCTGCTCGGCCAGCCCGATGCGCAGGGCAGCGTGCTGACGGATGTGGCGGCCGGCTTCGCCGCGCAGGGCTTTCTGGCACGCAGCGCCGCCCGGCCCCTGGCCGCCGCGCAGGCGCACGAGGCGCGCATGGCCTACCTGGCGGCCTGCGCCCGCGCCTGTGCCTGCGCGCGCTGAGCCACAATCACGGCTTGCGCACCGCCCCGCCATGGACGTCAGCCTGCAAGACCTCGAAGCCGCCATCAACTGGTGGCGCAACCGCCGCCCCGCGCAGGGCGAGGCGATGACGCTCGCCCCGGAAGTGGCGGCCCTGGCCAAACCCTATGCCCTGCTGATCTGGCGTCGGCAGGCCAGCCTGCCGGCCGAACAGCTTTCGGACGCCGCGCGCACCGCGCTGGCCGCCTGGCGCAGCAGCACCTGACTCTTCGCACCCATGAGCACCCAAGAACCGCACATCCTCACCCGCATCGAAGACGCCGTCGGCTTCATCACCCTGAACCGGCCGGGCGCACTCAATGCCCTGTCGCTGCCGATGATCCGCACCCTGCGCGAGACCCTCGATGCCTGGGCCGCCGACCCGGCCGTGCAGGTGGTGGTGCTCGACACCAGCAGCGACAAGGGCCTGTGCGCCGGCGGCGACATCCGGTTCTTCCACGAAGCGGCGCACAGCACGCCGCGCGGCACCAGCCCCCTGCTCGAAGACTTCTTCACCGAGGAGTACGCGCTCAACCACCTGATTGCGAACTACCCCAAGCCCTATGTGGCCATGATGGTGGGCGTGACCATGGGCGGGGGCATGGGCATTGCCGAGACCGGCTGGCTGCGCGTGGTCAGCGAGAACAGCAAGATCGCCATGCCCGAGGTCAACATCGGCCTGTTTCCGGACGTGGGCGGCACCTGGTTCCTGGCCCGCGCGCCGGGGGAGCTGGGCACCTATCTGGGCGTGACCGGCGAGGTCATCGGCGCGGCCGACACGCTGCACTGCGGCATGGCCGATGTGTTCGTGCCCCTGGCCGAGCGGCCCCGCTTCCTGAAGGCCATTCGCAGTCTCCATGCGCCTTCCCGGGCAGAAATGGCTCAAAAGGCGCGCCAATACTGCGCCCGCGAATTCACGCTGCGCCCCACGCCCGGCCAGTTCATGGGCCTGCGGCCCTACATCGATGAGGTGTTTGCCTCGAACTCGATTGCCGAGATCCTGGAAAAGCTCGACACCGAAACCCGGCCCGAATTCATCGAGTTCGCGCAGAAGACCCGCGCCACGATGGGCAAGCGCAGCCCGCTGCTGATGCAGGTGAGCCTGGCCGCCATGCGCCGCGCCAGGCACATGACCCTGGCCGAGGCCCTGCGCATGGAGCGCAACCTGGTGCGTCGCACCTTCGAGCACGGCGAGGTGGTGGAAGGCGTGCGCGCGCTGGTGATCGACAAGGACAACCGCCCGGCCTGGAACCCACCGATCATCGAGGCCGTGAGCGACGCGATGGTCGATCGATTCTTCGAACCCTGCTGGCCGGCGCGGATGCATCCGCTGCGCGAGCTTGCATGAATGGCTGAAATTGTTTGTTTTTTGATTTTCGTTTTGGCTTTCTCCGCTTGATCAATGCGGATCTTGGTAATTTTCTGATTGGCCATTTTTCTGGCTGATTTTGATCTATCAGTACGACCCAACCCCGCAGAACCCTCGACCCCGGCGCCGTGAGCACCCTGCTCCTTGTTGAAGACGACCTCGCCATCGCCCAGCCGCTGATGTTCATGCTGCAGCGCGAGGGCTTCAATGTGCTGCACGTCACCCTGGGCCGCACCGCGCTGGAGACCCTGCAGGCCGCTGCCACTGCCCAGACGACGCCGCCCGCCGCGGTGATCCTGGACGTGGGCCTGCCGGATATCACCGGCTTTGAAGTCTGCCGCCAGTTGCGCGGTTTTTCCTCCGTGCCGGTGCTGTTCCTCACCGCCCAGGCCGAGGAGATCGACCGCGTGATGGGCCTGGAGATCGGCGCGGACGACTACGTCACCAAGCCCTTCTCGCCACGCGAAGTGGTCGCGCGCATTCGCAGCCTGCTGCGCCGCGCCGCCCTGACCGTGCAGCAGGCTGCAGCGCCATCGACGGCGAGCACGGCGGCCCGCCCCTTCGAACTCGACGAAGCCCGCGCACAGATCCGCTTTCATGGTCAGGCGCTTGCACTGACGGTGACCGAATACCGTCTGCTGCGCACGCTGCTCGGCCAACCCGGCCGCGTGTTCACGCGCGAACAGCTGATCGACGCCGCGCGCGGCCTGAACGTGGGCAGCGGCGAGCGCGCCATCGATACGCACGTCAAGGGTCTGCGCGCCAAGCTCGCGGCAGCGCATCCGGCCAGCGACCCGATCCGCACGCATCGCGGGCTGGGTTACAGCCTCGAGCCCTGATCGGTCGCAGCCATGCGCCTGTCCCTTCGCATCCTGCTGGGCTATTTCATCGTGGTGGGCGTGGCCGCCTTCTTTGTGCTGCGCGTCTTCGTGGCGGAGGTGAAGCCCTCGGTGCGCGAGACCATCGAGGAAGTGATGGTGGACACGGCCAACCTGCTCGCGGAGCTGGCCCAGACCGAGCTGGCCGCCGGCACGCTGGGCACGGGCGCGTTCTCGAAGGCCGTGGCGAGCTACCAGCAGCGCGAAGTGAGCGCCAGGATCTGGCACTTCGAGAAGGAGAGCCTGGACTTCGACATCTACGTCACCGATGCGCAGGGCAAGGTGGTGTTCGACTCCACCGGCCGCGCGCTCGGGCAGGACTATTCCCGCTGGCGCGATGTGAACCGCACCCTGCGCGGCCTGTACGGCGCGCGCTCCACCCGCGTCATCGAGGGCGACGACAACAGCGCCGTCTTTCATGTGGCTGCGCCGCTGCGCGATGCGCAGGGCACGATCATCGGCGTGCTCACCGTGGTCAAGCCCGTGGCCACGGTGGCGCCGATCATCGAGCGGGCCGAGCGCACCATCCTCAAGCACGGCCTGTGGCTGCTGGCCGCGGCGGCGCTGATCGGCGTGCTGATGAGCTGGTGGCTCACCGCTGCCGTGAGCAAGCTGGTGAACTTTGCCCAGCAGGCGCAGCGCGGCAGCGCCAGTACGCCGCCCAAGCTGGCCGTGCGCGAACTCGATGCGCTGGGCCAGGCCATGCAGAGCATGCGCCAGGAGATCGAAGGCCGGCAGTATGTGGAGCAGTACCTGCAGGCGCTTACGCACGAGCTCAAGAGTCCGCTGGCGTCGGTGCGGGCGGCAAGTGAAGTGCTGCAGGGCGCCGAGCTGCCCGAGGCCGACCGCCTGCGCTTCGCGCAACTCGTGGGCGAACAGAGCGAGCGCCTCACGGCGCTTGTGGACCGCGTGCTGGCGCTGGCGCGCCTCGAAGGCAGTGCCCACCTGGACCATGCCGCGCCCGTGGCGCTGAACGCGCTGGCCGAACGCACGGTGGCCAGCCACCGCGCCGCGGCAGGGGCCAGCGGCATCGACATCGCGCTTCGTCCGGCGGATGCGCCGCTTATGGTGCAGGGCGATGCGGCGCTGCTGGAGCTGGCGCTGTCCAACCTGCTCGCCAACGCCATCGACGCCTCCGTGCAGGCGCTGCAAGCCGGCGCGCGCCCTGTCGGCGCAATCGAGGTGCAGGTGCTGCAGGAGGCCGGGCGCGCCGAGCTCGTGGTGCGTGACCACGGGCCGGGCATCCCGGACTACGCCCTGCCGCGTGTGTTCGAGCGCTTCTATTCACTGCCCAAGGCCGACGGCCAGCGCGGCACGGGCCTGGGGCTGGCCATCGTCGCGCAGGTCGCGGCGCGGCATGGCGGCAGCGCCGAGCTGAGCAATGCGCCGGGCGGCGGCACGCTGGCACGCATCCGCTTCTAGCCAGCCCCACACAGAGTTCTCACTGAAGTCTCACAGACTCCGCACGGCACGCCGACCGGCGGCCCGCAGCATGTACCCCATTCACCAGGGAGTGCATGAACCATGAAACCGTTTGTCTTCAAGGCGCTGAGCTTTCTTGCGCTGCTGTGGGTCCTGTGGATCGCGAGCCTGATGGCCGCAGGCGTCGTCAGTGACCGACTGCGCTATCGCGAAGCGGCGCGCCAGGCGCTGGGTGCCAGTCAGGCGGGCGAGCAGCTGGTGGTGGGGCCGGTGCTGCAGCTGCCGTTCGAGGAGCGCTGGATCGAAGACGAGCCGGTGGGCAAGGCCGAAGAGGGCCGCTTTCGCAAGGTGGAGCGCATCGTCTCCAACCGCTATGCCCTCATGCCCGAGGCCCTGGACGTCGTCGGTCGTCTGAGCGTGACGCCGCGCGGCTACGGGCTCTTCAAGTCGAATGTGTATGAGCTCGAAGCCACGCTCACGGGCAACTTCAAGATCCCAGGCGCGGAGGTGATCGCGCGGTCGCGGCACGACAGCAGCGTGAAGTTTCTCGGTACCGCCCTGCCGCTGCTGGCAATGAGCGAAGCCCGCGGGCTGCGCAACCTGACGCTGACCATCGATGGTGTGAGCGTGCCGGTCGCACCTTCCGCCCAGCGCCCCGGCGGCCTGCCTGCGGTGCAGGCCGCCGCGCCCGAGGGTCTGCCGCTGCGCTGGGCGCCGGGCACGGTGGTGCCCTTCACCGTCAAGCTCACGCTCACGGGCACCGAGGCGGTGAACTTCCTGCCGATCGGCACGCTGAACACGGTGCGCCTGGATGCGAACTGGCCGCACCCGTCCTTTGGCGGCAATGTGCTGCCCACACAGCCGCAAGTGCGCGCCGACGGCTTCGAGGCGATGTGGCAGCTGCCGGCACTCGCCTCTGAGGCCCAGGCCACATGGCGTGCGGCCTTGAACGCCGACAAGTCAGACCCTGCCCGCGTCCAGGCCCAGGCCTTTGGCGTGCGCATGATCGACCCGGTCAATGTCTATTCGCTGTCGGACCGCGCCACCAAGTACGCGATGCTCTTCATCACGCTCACCTTGGGCGGCTTTGCGTTGTTTGAACTGTTCAAGCAACTGCGCCTGCACCCGGTGCAGTACGGGCTGGTGGGGCTGGCGCTGGTGCTGTTCTTCCTGCTGCTGCTGGCGCTGGCCGAGCGCATCGGCTTTGCCTGGGCCTACCTGGCCTCTGCCGCCGGCTGCATTGCACTGATTGGGTACTACGCCGCACATGTGCTGCAGGGCTGGCGGCGCAGCCTGCCGCTCACCCTGGGCCTCACTGCGCTGTACGGCGCGCTCTACGGCCTGCTCAATGCAGAGGAAAACGCCCTGCTCTCCGGCAGCCTGATGCTCTTTGCCCTGCTGGCAGCCGTGATGGTGGCCACACGCAAGGTCGACTGGTTTGCGCTCTTTGCGAAGGCCCGGTCTGCCCGACCGGACGCGCAGGTGCAGCCGCCCGCGCCCGATGCGGCTGCGCAGCTGCGCGGTGCCGAGTAGCAGCGCCACCCCACGCTCAACCGAAGCATTCAATCGGAGAATTCCATGGGACTCTTCATGGCTGCCCTGGTGATGGCAATGTGCGCCGGCATGGTGATTTCTGTGCCAGCGGGCGCGTTGATGAGCTTGCTGGCGTGCGTGGTGCAGCCGCGGCTGCGTGCGGGTGCGCCGGCCGCGCGGCTGCTGCGGCCCGGCGGCGCATTCGTGCTGTTCTACGCCGCGTTCTTCAGCGCCTTTGTCGCGCTGGTGCGCTGGAAGGTGCCCGGCGCCCACCTGTTTGACACCTCGCACGGACCCGCCGAGTTCCTGTTCTGGCTGATGGTGCACGCCGCCGTGTGGTTGCTGGCCCTGGCGCCGGGGTTTGCGCTGGGCTGGCCCCTGGGCGCCGACTGGGCGGTCCGCCTGCGTCTGGCGGGCGGCGTGCGCGTTCGCACGGTTCGTCGATAGCTCGATGGCCGAAATCAATTGTTATTGATAAACCGAAAAGCGGCTTATCGCGCTTCTGATGAGCGACAAGAGGCAATTCACGGCATTCGATTGATATGTCCGAAAATGATGCTATCGAGCAGGGCACGGCGCTTCAGGCAGGCCGATCCTGGCGGCATCAGGTCGGGCCGTCGCAGCGCGCCGGGATGACGCCCTCGTCCCGCAGCAGCTCCATGACGATCTCGCGCCGTGCATTGAGCTGCTCGAAGGTCTTGGCGTTGCGCTGGCCGGTGATGTCGATGTTCATCGCGAACACCCAGGCGCCGATGTCGGTCTCGACCATGCCGACCCACCAGGCCACACCGGCGGGCAGCTCGCGGGGCGCCCAGCCGGTCTTGGCGCGGATGCGCCAGCAGGCGTTGGCTTCCACCGTGAGGGCGTCGCGCACGATGCGCTGGCTGCGCTCGCTCATGGGCAGGTTCAGCCGATAGAGGCGGTCGAGAAAGCTCAGCTCCTCCAGCGCCGAGACCTGCAGCGATCCGTCAAGCCAGAAGGCCGTGAGATCGCCGCCCATGTCGGCATTGCCGTAGCTCAGGCGCTTGAGCCAGCCCTGCATCTGCTGGGCACCCACGCGGCGTGCAAGGATCTGGAAGGTGGGCACCGAGGAGCTGCGCAGCGCGGAGACCAGGTTGTGGCTGCGCGCCATGGGCCCCTCGATGGTGCCTTCGGGCTGGACCGGCTCGAACTCGTCCCGGATGGCGCCGGTCTCCAGCGCGATCAGCGCGTTGGCGATCTTGAATGTGGATGCCGGCACCACCCGGCGCTGGGCACGCTCGACATCGCTGACCAGCACGCCGCGCCGCCCGACGCGCGCCAGCACCATCACGCCATTCAGGCCCCGGCTGGCAAAGGCCTGCCGCCAGCCGGGCCGCAGCTCGATGCTGCGCGGCGCGGTCTCAAGCGGCGCCTCGCTGGCCGTTCGAATGCGCTTGGCTGCACCCGCCTCCGCGCGCACCGCGCCCTCGGGTGCAGACCACGCGGCCGGCCAGACCAGCAGACCGGTAAGGATTGCAGCCGCAGTGCGCGCAAGGACACGCCGATGGCGATCCGTGTGCGCAGGGCAGATCAGGGAGGAGGGCATGCGCGAGCCTTTCCGCGCGGTGTGCCGGGCCCCGCGCCGGTGTTTGTCTAGGGTAAACCCTGAACAACTCCGGCGCCAGTCGTCGATTGCGCGAGCCGCTGGACGGTCGCTGCGTACGCCTCGCCCCGCTCTGGCCAAGGCAGTCCGCGCTGCCGCGCGCTGCAGCCCAGCACCCAGGCAGCCTCCACGGTGATCTGGCCGGCGGCGTGCAGGTTCAGCACCTCTCCCCAGGGCAGACAGGCGAACTGGGCCACCTCGCCGTCCAGGTTGACGGGCGAAAGCGCCTGCGGAATCACTGCATCCCAGGCCAGCAGGTCTTCAATCAGCCAGCCCGCACCCAGCGGCGTGGGGTCGATCGGCCGCGATTGACGCACCTGGCCGGTGGTACGAAGCCCCTGCAAGTCCGCGAGCTGCAAGCCCGCTTCTTCGTGGACCTCGCGCGCGAGCGCCGTGCTCAGATCCGGCTCGCGCGCGCTCACCAGGCCGCCCGCCAGCGTGTCCCAGAGGCCCGGATCGGTGGCCTTGTCGAGCGCGCGCTGCTGCAGCCAGACACGTCCATCGGGCGCCCAGCCATTCAGATGCACCGCCTGGGTCAGCAGGCCCAGCGGCCGCATGCAGGCGCGTTCGATGCGGGCCAGCCGCCGTGTGCCCGGCACATCGGCCGGGTCGAGTACCGGCAGGAGTTCATCGCGCCAGCGGCCGGCCACGCCCCAATTGCGCAGGCAGCCTGCCAACTCGGCCAGCGCCGCGTCGTCGGCCGGGGCGTGCAGCGCGCAACCGCGCAGCCAGTGCGGAAAAGCCGTGGCCACTTGCGCGTGCAGCGCCGGCGCCAGGCTGCCCACGGCGTGGTCACCCACATGAAACACCTGACGATCGCTGTCGCTCATGTGGCCGCCTTCAGGCGCATGCGCCCGGCCAGCACATTGAGCGCCAGCCCGCCGATGATCAGCAGTGCGGCGGCGAGCTTCCACCACTGCAGCGGCTCGCCCAGTGCCAGCGCCGAAGTCGACAAGCCGAACACCGGCACAAGCAGGGCCACGGGTGTGACTTGCGCCGCGGGGTACTGCGTCAGCAGCCAGTTCCACACGCCGTAGCCGAACAGGGTGTTGCCCAGGGCCTGCCAACCCACGGCCAGCCAGCCCACGACACCGGCGTGCTGCAGCGCCGCCGCAATCGCCGGCCAGCCTTCCAGCCACAGGCTCAGCGCCAGCAGCGGCGGCACCGCAAACAGACTCGACCACACCATGAAGGCCAGCATGTGCACCTTGCCGAGCTGGCGCGCCAGCACGTTGGCGATCGACCAGGCCAGCGCAGCGCCCAGCACCAGCCCCACGCCCAGCAGGGTCAGGTCATGGGCTGCACCCGACTGCGCCAGCAGCAGTGCAAGCGCGGCCAATCCTGCGGCCAGACCGGCCCACTGCAGGCGGTGCAAGCGCTCGCGAAGCAGCAGCATCGACAGGCCGATCGTCATGAACACCTGGGTCTGGATCAGCAGCGACGCAAGACCCGGCGTAATGTCGGCGCGCATGGCGGCAAAGAGCAGACCGAACTGCAGCCCTGCCAGCGTGCCGATGCCGGCCATCAGGCGCAAGGGCACGCCGGGCCGCGGCAGGAAGAACAGCCAGGGCAAGGCCGATGCAGCAAAGCGCAGCGTGGCCAACAGCATGGGTGGGAAGTCGGCCAGCCCGAGCTTGATGACAACAAAATTCGTGCCCCAGACGAAGACCACCAGCAGGGCGAACAGTGCGTGCGACACAGACATCCGTGCAGTGTATGGGTCTGCCGCCACCGATCGACCGGGCTGTACGGTCTTGCATGCGGGCATGGCTGACCTAAGCTGCAGAACGCCCGACCTGCCAGGAGCGCCACCATGACATCCTTCACCCGCTTCTTTCTTGCTGCCATCCGGCACAGCCGCATGTGCCGCCGTGGCGCGGCCTGGGCTGGCGTGGCGGCCTTGAGTGCCTGCACGGCACTGCCCGAAGGCGCGCGCGTGGAAGTGGATCAACAGAAGGTGGGTCAGATCGAGCGCACCGCGCGCGATCGCGGGGTGCAGGTCATGTGGTTCAACTACCCCACCCGGGTCGTCGACTCGACACCCGCCACGCAAGCAGACACGCGGCAGCCAGGCGGCTCGGCGCCAGGCAAATAGCCGGCAAGCTTGATGAACCATGCATGACGGCGGGGTGTCGCGCCCTCAGCCCGCGCTGAGGGCGCGCGCTGCTGCCGCAGTGCATGCCCTTCCCGTGGCCGGTGGAGCATGACACAATCGGACGCATGTCGCACATCCTGATCGTGGATTCGGTCGGACAACCGGTGCGCTGGGCTGGCATGCCCCGCGCCGCGCGCTACTACGCCGCCGACAAGGTCATCACCGAGCTGGGCGAGAACCTGTTTTCGCTCTCCGGCGGCTTCAACCGCGCCACTCAGCGCGTCTCGGAACTGGTGTTCTCATCCATCGTGATGGTGCGTGGGCGGCATCGCGTGCCGCACGACCATGCGCATGTGGGTGTCACGCGAGAGCGCCTTTTTCTGCGTGACCGCTTCATATGCGCCTATTGCGGCGCACGCTGCGAGGAGCGGCAACTGACGGTGGAGCACATTCATCCGGTCTCGCGCGGCGGACGCCACGCCTGGATGAACGTGGTCACGGCCTGCAGAGGCTGCAATCACCGCAAGGGCAACCGCACGCCCGAGGAAGCAGGCATGAGCCTGCTGTACGTGCCCTACCGCGTCTGCCGCAATGAAGGCTTCATCCTCTCCAATCGCAACATCCTGGCCGACCAGATGGCCTTCCTGTCTGCCAGCCTGCCCCGGTACAGCCGCTGGTCGCCTCACGCCGCTGGCTAGAGCGCTGGCAGCACCATGGCAAAGGGGCCCGCTCGGGCCCCTTGTGCTTGGCGGGTCTTGGGGGGCTCAGTGGAAGACGAGCCGCGTCTGCATGAGGCCCTCAAACTGCGCGAGGAACTGATCGATCTCGTCCTCGCCGGGCTGCTCGGCCATCAGGGCCGAGACCTTGTGCTTGAAGGCCTGCGCCAGATCGCCGTCCACGAAGACCTCGCGGCGGCCCTGCTTGTCCATGATTTCGTAGGCCGGCCCCTGCGGCGTCTCGGGAAAGAGCACGACACAGTAGTTGTCGCTGTTGAAGATGGTTCGCATGAGAAACACTCCGATCTGGCACCTAGATGTGGGCCTCGGCGCGAACCTCAAGGGTCCCGGGGAACACGCCTCTAGCTGCTTATCGGCGCCAGAAGGCCGGGGTGAACAGGACGATCACCGAAAAAAGCTCCAAACGACCCAGCAACATGGCCGCTGTGCAGACCCAGGTCTGTGCATCGCTCAGTCCCTGGTAGTTGCTGGCCGGACCCACTTGACCAAGACCAGGCCCGGTGTTGTTCAGGCAGGCCACGATGGACGTGAATGCAGTGATCGGGTCCAGACCGGTGGCCAGCTGGATCAAGGTGAGCAGGATCATCGTGCCGCCATAGATCAGCATGAAGGCCAGGGTGGCAAGAATCACTCTCGCGTCCACCACACTGCCACCCAGCTTGACCGGGTTGACGATGCGCGGATGCAGGATGCGAACCAGTTCACGCTTGGACAACTTGAACATGATCACCGCACGCATCATCTTGATGCCCCCGCCTGTCGAGCCTGCACAGGTCGATATCGCACACAGGAACAGCATCAGGATCGGGGCGAAGGCCGGCCACTTTTCGTAGTCCACGCTGGCGAAGCCGGTCGTGGTAGCAATGGAGACCACGTTGAATGCTGCATGCCGAAGCGCAGTGAGGAACTCGGGGTACACGCCCTTGACCCACAGGAAGCCGGCAACCAGCAACACGCCGCTGTACATCACCAGCAGATACCAGCGCGCCTCGGGGCAGCTCACATAGGCGCGCAGCGAACGCTGCCGCCAGGCCAGGAAGTGCATCGCGAAGTTGAATCCGGCCAGGGTCATGAACACGATGGCCACCGCTTCGATCTGCGGTGAATCGAACTGGCCGAAGCTCGCGTCATAGGTCGAGAAGCCCCCCAGCCCCATCGTGCTGGCCATGTGACAGAAGGCATCCAGCGTGTTCATGCCCGCCGCGCGAAAGCTCAGGAAGCAGGCCAGGCTGATGCCCAGATACACCGCATACAGACCCTTAGCCGTCTCGGTGATGCGCGGCGTCAGCTTGGCATCCTTCATGGGGCCGGGCGTCTCGGCCTTGTAGACCTGCATGCCACCCACGCCAAGCAGCGGCAGGATCGCAACGGCCATCACGATGATGCCCATGCCGCCGATCCATACCAGCAGGTGACGCCAGACGTTGATGGACGGCGGCAGATGCTCCAGCCCGGTCAGCACCGTGGCACCCGTGGTGGTCATGCCGCTCATCGTCTCGAAGTAGGCATCCGTGAACGAGATCGGCGCACCGATCCGTTGGAAATGAAAGAGCAGGGGCAGCGTGGCAAACGCGGGCAGCGTCGTCCACACGAGTGTCACCAGCAGAAAGCCGTCGCGCGGAAGCAGCTCGCGACGGAAGCGGCGTGTTGCGACAAACAGCACCAGACCGGACAGCAGCGTGATGAAGATCGCTTCGTCGTAGGCGGTTCGCGCGGCGTCACCGACAGAGTGCGAGACGCCCAGCGGCACCAGCATGGTGGCGCCAAACAGCATGATGACGAAGCCCAGGATATTGACGACGGGCAGAAGCTGACGCTGCATGCGTGGCGCTCAGAAAAAGCCGGCCGACACCTGAAACAGCTTTTCGACCTTGGGTACCAGACGCTTGTTGTTCACGAAGACGATGACATGATCCTCGGCCTCGATCACGGTGTCGTGATGCGCGATGATGACCTGAGCATCCTCGCCCTCGCCGCGCACCAGCGCACCGACAGTCACACCCCGCTCCGCCGCGAAGAGGTCGATCTGATCGATGCGACGCCCCACCACCTTGCTGGAACTGCGATCGCCGTGGGCAATCGCCTCGATCGCTTCGGCCGCACCACGGCGCAGGCTGTGGACGCGGGCAACGTCACCACGGCGGATGTGCGTGAGCAGGTCGCCGATCGTCGCCTGCGAAGGCGCGATGGCGATGTCGATCCGGCTGCCCTGCATCATGTCGGCATACGCCTTGCGATTGATCAGTGCGATCACTCGTCGCGCACCGAGCCGCTTGGCGAGCAGCGCTGCCATGATGTTGTTCTCGTCGTCGTTGGTCACCGCCATGAAGAGGTCCATCTCCTGGACGCTCTCGTCCGTCAGCAGGTCCTCGTCCGTGGCATCGCCTTCGAGCACCAACGCCGAGGAGCTGAGCTGTGTTGCGAGCCGCTGTGTGGTGCGTGGGTTGCGGTCGATGATGCGCAGGTTGTAGTCCGCTTCCAGGGCCTGCGCGAGGCGGGTGCCGATGTTCCCGCCGCCCGCAATCATGATGCGCCGCACCGGCTTGTCGATGGTGCGCAGCTCGCGGATCAGGCGGCGCAGGTGCTTGGTCTGCGCGAGAACGAAGACCTCATCCCCGGGCTCGATGATGGTCTCGCCATCGGGAATCATGGCGCGCTGGGCGCGATAGATCGTCACCACGCGAGCGTCGATACCCGGGAGATGATCGCGCAGCTCGCGGATGCGCTGGCGTCCAAGCGCACCCCCTTCAACTGCGCGCACCGCAACAAGTGATACGCGGCCGTCGGCGAACTCCAGAACCTGCAGCGCCTCGGGGAACTCGACCAGCTTGAGAATGGTGTTGGTGACGCTCTGCTCGGGGCAGATCACGACATCGGCCGCAAAGCCCTCGCGCGTCAGACTCTCGTGCTCCTGGAACTCGGACGAGCGCACGCGCACGATCCGGGTGGGGATATTGAACACGTCGCGTCCAATCCGGCTGACCACCAGATTGGTTTCGTCGGAGGTCGCGCAGGCCACAAGCAGCTCCGCGTCGTCGGCTCCAGCTTCGCGCAGGGTCTGGATCGACGTCCCCAGGCCGACGACTCCACGCAGGTCAAGGCGATCCTGAAGCAGCGCGATGCGCGCCGCATCCGGGTCGATGACGGTGATGTCGTTCGCCTCCGAGACCAGACTCTCGGCCACCGACTCCCCAACCCGGCCGGCCCCGACGATCAGCACTCGCATTCAGCGCTCCGTAACGTAGTTGTCGGGCGTTCGCGCCGCACGGCCGAATGCGACAAGCGCCGCAATCTGGTCAGAGGCTGTTCGCCTCAGCCTTCTTGCGGGCCAGTTCGATGCCCAGCTGCTTGAGCTTGCGGTACAGGTGGGTGCGTTCCAGACCGGTACGCTCTGCCACTCGGGTCATGCTCCAACCCTCGCGCGCCAGGTGGTGCTCGAAGTACACCCGCTCAAAGGCATCACGTGCTTCGCGCAATGGTGCGTCAAGTGGCAGGTCGAGGCCGGCGGGTGCGGCGGGCGCAGGCACCTCGGCCGACACGGCAGGCGCGAGAGTCTGCATCAACCCGGGCGCGGCGACCGCCGTCGCCAGGGTCACGGGCTGCATCAGGCTGGTGCCGCGCACAGGTGCAGCGGGAGCCTTGCCCCGATTCAGGGCCACCGACACCGCCTTGAGCAGCTTGGTGAGCGTGATGGGCTTTTCGAGGAAGTCGATTGCACCGATCCGCGTGGCTTCCACCGCCGTGTCGATCGTGCCGTGGCCGCTCATCATGATCACCGGCGTGGATGCCAGCGCGTTCTGACCGGCCCATTCCTTGAGCAGCGTCACGCCATCGGTATCCGGCATCCAGATGTCCAGCAGAATGGCGTCGAACTGCTGGCTCGCGCGCGCCGCGCGCGCACTCTGCGCATTTTCTGCGCTGACGACCTCGTGGCCTTCGTCGTTCAGGATCTCCGAGAGCAGCTCCCGAATTCCCACCTCGTCGTCCACGACCAATATCCGTGCCATGCGCTATGTCGATCCTGCTGTCTGCGCCGCCTGCAAGGCGTACTCCCTGGAGACCAGTCGGGTGAACGTGATCTCCACTTCTGCGCCACCGCTGTCGCGGTTGCGTACCGATACCCGTGCACCATGCTCATCGGCGATGCGCTTTACGATCGCCAGACCCAAGCCCGTGCCACCTGCCTTGCTGGTGACATAGGGCTCGAAGGCCCGAGCAAGGATCTTGGCCGGAAAGCCCGGGCCCGAGTCTCTGATGGAGAACTTTACACGCTTTCTACTCGGTGACTCTGCGTCCGTCAGCAGGGTTGTCGAGACCCAGATGTGGCGCCTCACGGGGGCGTCGGCGCTCTCGGGCGAACGCTCGCATGCCTCAAGCGCATTCTTGAGCAGGTTGTGAATGACCTGGCGCAGCTGCGGCGCGTCGCCCTCGATGAGCGGCAGGCGATCGTCCAGCGTGACCGCGATGCGACCCTGCGGACCGAGCTCGTGCTCGTACAGACGCATGACGTCCTCCACCAGCGCGTTCAGATCCAGGGGAGCAAGCTCGGCTGCAGGCATGCGCGCGTAGTCTCGAAACTCGTTGACCAGGCGCTTCAGCGCCGTGACCTGATTGATGATCGTTGCACAGCTCTTGATCAGCATCTCGGCACTGGCTGGATCGAGCTTGTCGGCCAGGCGGTGCTGCAGCCGCTCGGCGGACAGCTGGATCGGCGTCAGCGGGTTCTTGATTTCATGGGCCAGCCTGCGCGCGACCTCAGCCCACGCCGTGCTGCGCTGCGCGACGATCAGCTCAGTGATGTCATCGAACACCACAACCCGCCCGGCGCTTGCGCCCTCGGGTGCGGCAGGATCAGCACCCAGGGCGCCGGCCAGAGGCGCGCTTCGGACCAGCAGATTGAGAGACGCCGCGTCTTCCGCGGCGTCTGCTGGCGCCCGCGACATTTCCAGCTCGGCCTGCCAGATCGCCTCGCCGCGCGTGTTCTCGCGTTCAAGCAACTGAGCAAACCCGGGCGGCAAGGCCTGCTGCACGACATGGCCGCGATGGTCGGCCAGCGAGGCGCCGAGTATCCGTACCGCGCTCTGGTTGTAGGTCGACAGTCGCCCCTGTGCATCAAGCACCAGCACCCCCGCGCTGAGGTTGGCCAGTACGTTCTCAAGAAACAGGTTGTTTGCTTCGAGAAGGCGCCGGGAGGCATCCGTCGTTGCGCGCGCTTCGGAGAGCTGCTCGGTCATCCGGTTGAACGATTCCATGAGCAGAGACAGTTCATCGCCGGCGCGCCGCAGCGGCAGCGGCCGGAAGTCGCCGCTCGCTACGGCGCGCGTGCCTTCGGCCAGCGCGAGCAGCGGTGCGCTCATCCGGCTGGCGAGCAGAAATGCCCCGGCCATGGAGGCCAACACTGCCAGCAGCAGGACCAGGGTCATGGTCAGCGTGTACATGTCGCGCAATCCTTCGCGTGACAAGGCCAGCTCGCGATAGTCCTGGAAGCCCGCCCTCACGGCCTCGGCATTGCGGGCGAGCTGTGCGGGTACCGGTTGGAGGACCTGCAGGTATCGGATGCGGGGATTGATTTCGAGTGTTCGCGGATCCGCCAGCTGTACGACCACTCGCATCCGAAGACGCGGATCGCGATTCGGATCGCTCATGTCTACCCGCAGGTCGCGGCTGTCGCGGCTCTCGGATTCAGACTCCAGTTGCGCGATGGGTCGACCCTGCCGCACGCTACGCAGCTGGGCGAGCGGTGGCAGCTCGGCGCGAAGCGAGAAGCCGCTGGACCCGCTGGATGCCAGCACCCTTCCGTCCGCGGTGAATACTGCGATATCCGCCTGTCCGTTAATGCTGCGCGCAGCGTCGATCTGCGCAGATAGTGCGGCGTCGGGCAGGCCGGCCAGCTCGCCGGCAAGGGTCCGGGTGCGTCGCGCCGTGTCATCAAGAAGACTGTCGAGGGCAGTTCGGGTCAGGGTCAGCCCGGATTCCAGCGCTGCATCGACCCGCACGTTGAACCAGCTCTCGATGGAACGGTGCAGGAAGGTGGTCGAGACCAGGAAGATCACGACCCCGGGCAGCATGCCCATGGCCGAGAACGCCAGCGCAAATCGCATGGTGAGGCGCGCACCAAAGCGTCGCTGGTACAGCCGACGCGCCAGACGCCACGCCAGTGCAAGCACCGCGGCAAGCACCACTCCGGCGACCACGAAGTTCGCCACCAGAAGCGTGTTGTAGTGGCGCGCGAACAGCGCCGTGTTGCTCGTGCCCGCAGCGAGCAGGAACAAGGCAATTCCCGCCAGCCCCAAGGCGGCGATCAGGCCATAGCGCCAGACGCGACTCATCGAGGTTCGATGCTAATGCGCCGAGGCTCGGAGTCGAGCAGCCACTCGCGCTGGGTCAGCGCGTTGAGCTGGAACGGTTTGGGCAGTTGGGACAAGTCCAGGCGCAGTCTTGCGGTCAGGCGGTATCGCTCACCCCGATCAAGGGCGCTCGCAGGCAGCACGGCTTCTCGGCGGACCCTGGAGATCAGGCGCAGCGCCTCTTCGAGGCTGGCAAAGTTCAGCGTTGCGGAGGCACTTCGCGGGCCGTCGGCGTTGATGGCCACGCGGTACTGGCGCGTGAGCGCATTGAAGCTCAGGCGGTAGGTCACAGCGCCGCTCGCCACGGTCTTGTCCAGCCAATACCAGCGCCTCTGCTCAAGCTCGTAGTCAAAGACGAAGAACAGAGGCACGGCAAGCAGCGCTTCCTCCAGCCGCTGCGGCAATTCGATGCGGTAATCGGCCGACAGGAAGTAGCCATCATCCCGCGCCGACAGGCTCAGCGCACCGCTCTCGATGCCTTCGGCGCGAACCGCGTGGATCGGTACCAAACACAACGCGAACACGAGCAGGCTGGTCATCAAGATGCCCAGCACGGACCGCGACGAAGAGAAAGACCACATCGAAACCGATGTGCGAATTGCGCTCAAGGCAACTACTTCTGGAGGATGGCGTAGAAAAACCCATCATGATTGTCCGCGTCGCCTGACAAAGGTAGCAACTGAAGCGGCTCGCTGACGCGCTTGGCTGCCGGGGTTCGTTGCAGGAAAGCGTCGATTTGATCTCGCCCCTCCTCCTTCCAGACCGAACATGTGGCGAAGACCAGCTGGCCCCCGGGCGCGAGCACCTCCCAGAGCTGATTGAGCAATCGGCCTTGCTCGGAGGCCAGGCGTGTGATGTCCGTCGGTCGGCGCAACCAGCGGATGTCCGGTTGCCGCCGGACGATGCCACTGGCCGAGCAAGGCGCATCGAGCAGGATGCGATCAAATGGGCGGCCATCCCACCAGGTATCGAGCTGGGCCGCATTTGCGGCCTTGAGCGTTGCGGACAGACCCAGGCGAGTCAGGTTCTGCTGAACGAGGGCAAGTCGACGAGCATCCGCGTCCAGTGCAAGCACATCGCAATCCGCCAACTCGAGCAGGTGTCCGGTCTTGCCGCCGGGCGCAGCACAGGCGTCGAGCACGCGCATCCCGGGCTGAACACCGACCATGAACCCGGCGCGCTGCGCCGCCTCGTCCTGAACCGAACAGAGGCCGGCGTCGAAGCCAGGCAGGGCAGATACGGGGCGCGCCCGCTCGAGAATCAGGCCCGCCTGGCCAACTGGCCGGCTTTCGATACCCGCCCGAGCCCAGTGCTGGCGCAGATCCTCACGCGACGCGCGACGGATGTTCACGCGAAGTGTCATCGGACCAGGGACGTTGTTGCCCTCGATGATGGCCCGCCAGTCGCCCGGGTACTGCGCCTTCAGCCGTTCAACCCACCAATCGGGGAGCCCGTAGACGCAGCCTGGCTCGACCATCGCACGCTCGATCGCGCCAGCCTTGTCGCGCAGGAACCCGCGCAGGACGGCATTTGCAAAGCCCTTCATGCGCTGCCCGCCGGGCAAGGCTGCCGTTGCATCAACCGCCTGGCTGACCAGTGTGTGCTCGCCGTACTTTTCGGGCGCGGCGGCCAGCACGGTCAGTGCGACGCAAAGCAGGCTGCTCAGCGGCTCCGCGGGCGGGCGAGCCGCGGCCTGTGCCAGAAGCACTTCGCCCAGCGCAAGATGGCGCAGCGCATGCGCCGCGAGGTCGTGGACAGCACCAGGATTGGTGCTGTGCAGGCGCGCCTGCGCCAGCCCGTCGTCCAGGGTACGACCCTCACGCACACCCTGCACGCAGGCGGCGGCAAACATCAGGCTGCGTGAAAGCGGCTCGGCCCGCGCAGGTGTCGGGTCAGCCATCAGTTCACAACCGCACGCATGGGATCCGGCATGTGCTTGCGCCGCGCCTTCTCGCTCTCCAGCCGCCCGTCTGCGGCAAGAAGCAGGTCGGGCAAGTGCTCGCCATCTGCGGGGTACTGCGCCGGACCGATGCTGACCCTCGGGAACATGGCGGTCCCCTCGTGCATGACGGGCAGCTCGATGGCCTTGCGAATCCGCTCGATCACCTGATCAGTCTGCTCCTGGCCGCCGCCGTGTGTGAGCAGCAGCGCAAATCGGTCGCCATCGATCCGGCCGACGACATCATGGCCACGCAGCGCCTCGCACATGCGCCGAGCGCAGATCGCCAGCATGGCATCACCTGCGTCATGGCCCGCCGTTTCATTCACTCTGTGGAATCCGTCAAAGTCGAGCAGCAGCAGCGTGAGCGGCGACTGCGTTCTGCGAGCTGCTGCAAGCGCGCGCTCCGCCAACTCATCCAGCAGGCGCCGATTTGCGACCAGAGTCAGCGGATCGATCCGTGCCACGTCAAGGGTGTCGGCATGATGCGACGCCCACAACAATGACACGCCACAAAGCAGGCTGGCGAGCAGCACTAGCGCGACAAACAGCAGCCCCAGGGCTGGAACTAACAACACGGCAGCAGCGATCGCGCAGCTGCCCGCAGCGGCAGAGTTCAACCACCGCAGCTCAGCGCCGGCGGGCGCGGAACGAACCAAGAGGACATGCAAGACAGCGCTTGTGATCAAACAGGCCGCGCCAAGTCCGATTGACCAGTCGCCTTGCATGACGCCGAAACTCAGGCCGGCGGCCTGCATCCACGGGGCTGCTGAATGCATCAGCGTCTGGCGCGTCTTCTTGATGGCCGCCTGGGTCGACGCAATCACCGCCACGGCCACGGCCGCACCGATCCCGGCCACGCCCAGCATTTCGGGGCCGAAGTCAAGGAGCGTGTCGGGACTGGGCATGTTGGAGTCAGTTTGCGCTGTACTGGCGATGCCGCGGGCCGGTTGCTGGATGCCACTCAGGCTGGCCAACTCAACGCACAATCAAGCGTCAGGAGTTTGCCATGCAACAACGATTGTCCCTTCCCACGGTTCTGGTATGCGGCGGCCTGCTGCTTACGCTCGCCATGGGCATCCGCCACGGCTTCGGTCTATTTCAGCTGCCCATGACAGGCGCTCACGGCTGGACACGGGAGACCTTTGCATTTGCGCTCGCGCTGCAGAATCTGCTGTGGGGTGCGACCCAACCGTTTGCCGGCATGCTTGCAGATCGTTGGGGGGCAGTCCGTGTGCTGCTGGTGGGCGTGGTCCTGTATGCAGGCGGTCTGATCGTGATGGCGCTGTCCGGTACTGGCTGGGGCTTTTCGCTGGGTGCAGGCCTGATGATCGGCTGCGCGCTGTCTGGCACGACCTACTCCATCGTGTATGGAGTCATCGGGCGCACCGCCGCGCCGGAGCGACGCTCGCAGGCACTGGGCATTGCCGCCGCGGCCGGCAGCTTCGGTCAGTTCATCATGATTCCGGTTGAGCAGACGTTGATCGCCAACTTCGGCTGGCAACATGCCCTGCTCATCCTTGCCGCGACCGCCTTCCTGATGGCGCCGCTTGGCGCTGGGCTTCGCGAGCCCGCGGCGCCTGCCGCTGCAGGCACCGGGCAGTCCATCATGCAGGCGATCCGCGAGGCCTTCGGCAATCGAAGCTTTCAATGGCTCATGGCGGGCTACTTTGTCTGCGGCTTTCAGGTCGTGTTCATCGGGGTCCACCTGCCCGCGTACCTGAAGGACAAGGGCATGTCGGCCGACGTGGCGGTGGCCGCCCTCGCGCTCGTCGGCCTGTTCAATGTGTTCGGGACCTACACCGCGGGACAACTCGGGGCCCGGATGCCGAAGAAGCACATTCTGTCCTTCATCTACTTTGCCCGGGCCGCCGTGATCATTCTGTTCCTGCTTGCGCCGCTGAGCCCCTGGAGCGTGTATCTGTTTGCTGCAGCCATGGGCCTGCTGTGGCTGAGCACCGTACCGGTGACCAACGGCGTAATCGCCACGATCTTCGGCGTACAGTATCTGGGCATGCTTGGCGGCTTCGTGTTCTTCTCGCACCAGGTCGGCAGTTTCCTGGGCGTCTGGCTCGGCGGCATGCTGTACGACCGCACCGGCAGCTACGACATCGTATGGATCGTCACCATTGCCCTGGGCGTGTTTGCAGGCCTCGCGAATCTGCCGATTCGCGAGCAGCCGCTCGCACGTCTGGCGCAAGCCCGTCCGGCATGAGGGCCTCGGGGCGCACTGGCCAGCGCGGCGTGGCCATTGTGTCTGCCCTGCTCGTCGCGGCGCTGATCACCGTTCTGACCATCCAGTGGTTTGCAGCACAGGCGGCGCAGGCTCAGGCGGTTGAAACGCAGCGCGCAGCCGTCCAGGCGCGATGGCTGGTGGTTGCCGCCACTGACTGGGCGCTGATGCTTCTGCGCGAAGACTCGAACAGCATCACGGACAGCCTCCAGGAAGTCTGGGCCACACCGCTCGCACGCACACGGATCACGGATGCCAGCGGCAAGCTGGAGGCCTTCGTCTCTGGACGCATTGAAGACGCGCAGGGCCGCTTCAATCTGGCAGATCTGGTCAAGGGCGGAGCGCCAGACGAAGAGGCGATTGCCGGCTTGCAGCGTCTCATGGTGGCGGCACGGCTGGACGCCAGCAAGGCAGAGCGAATTGCAGAAGCGATGCTGCTGGTGACTCCAGCACCACCGCCGCAACCCGGCCAGAGCCCGGAGGGCCAGCCGGCGGGGCGAGAGCGAAGCGGCCCGCAGCTGCCGCCACCTGCGCCACGCATCAAGAACGTGCTTGATCTGGTTGGCAAGAACGAACTGACGGAAGCCGATCTGATCGGCCTGGAGCCCTTCGTGGTCGTGGTTCCGAAGAGCGCAGCGCTGGCAAAGAAGCGCACGCCGATCAACGTGAACACCGCCAGCGCTCCAGCGATCGCATCGGCAAGCGAGGAGCTGGCCCGAATTGCGGAGGCTGTGGTCGCACGACGCGAACGCATCAGCCGGTTCAAGGACCTCGGAGATTTCACCAACAACTTCTCCGCGCTGAGCGCGATCCCGGCGGACGAATTGCGCAAGCTGATCGATGTCCGAAGCGAGTACTTCATCGCCACAGGCCGAATCGAGCTGGGCCGGGTGGACATGACGCGGCAGGCGTTGATCGAAAGACAACCCGAAGGCGCGCGCCTGGCCAAGGTCGTGTGGGCTCGCGAGCTCTAGCTGTAGCAAACACACACAAATCTGAGGCAAAGTGTGAAGAGTGATGCTCAGCTAGCAATATGCCGGGCATAGAATCGGGCGCATGTCCGACCTGATTCTGCTGCCGTCGGCGGCCACACTCGCCTCTGGCGGGTTTGCGAGCGACACCGGAGTGTGGCGGCTCGCGGCTGGGCAGGCGCAACGCATGACGCTGGCAGCCGCGCTGAACGAGGCGCGCCGTCCGGTTGTTCTGCTGCATCCGGCCGATGCACGACTCGCTCAGGTGAAGGTCCCGCCCATGAACCGCGAGCGCAGCTTGCGGGCGGCCGCGCTGGCCCTGGATGAACAGCTGCTGGGCGAAAGCGGCAGTCTGCAGGTCGCGCTGGGTGAGCGCATTGGAGACCTGCTGCGCATTGCGCTCGTAGACCGGGGCTTGCTCGCCAGCCTTCGCCTGCTGCTGGGACAGCTCGGCGCTGCTCAGGCCCCCATCGGACCGTTGGCTGCAGCCCTGCCACCGACGCAGATGCCTGCTCTGTGGGGCGTAGACGGCGAAATCTTCCTGTTTTCCACCGAATCGACTCTCAGCCTGACGCCGGAGGACGCGGCAACGGTTCTGGCGCTGGGTGCGACAGCGACAGGCACGGCCTACGGCCTGGCGCCGCTCGAGGGCTGGATCGCGGGCGGCAGTCTGCCGCCGCTGCAAGTGCCGTCCATCCTGTTTTCCAACGGCCAGGGTGGCAAGCAGCTCTGGAAGACCTGGCGCACCAGCGCCGCGCTCCTCGGCGCCTGCACATTGGCGGGGCTGGCCGGCTTGACGCTCTGGTGGCAAGCGCTGAACGCCGAGGCGAACCACTTGCAGGACAGCATGCGCGCCCAATTCGTGCGGGCGCTTCCAGGGACGCCCATGACCGGCAGTCCGGTCGAGCAACTGCGCGCCGCCTTGTCCGGCGGCTCGGCCGCATCGACCTTCGAACGCCTTCTGGAAGCCAGCGACCGCGCCGCTGCGGGCTGGCCGCGCGACCTTCTGCAGGGGGCGGATTACGGTAACGAACGCTTGACGCTGCGTTTTGCTGCCAAGGGCCTCGACGCCGCAGCGAAAACCCAGATCGAGAGCAGCCTGAAGGGTGTTGGCCTGAACGCACAATGGACCGGCGAAACCACTGCGCTCGTGACGCCGGGGGCTGCACGATGAACGCGCTGGCCATGCAACGCTTCGGGGGGCTGTCACAGCGCTGGGCGGCCATGACCGCGCGGGAGCGGGTACTTGTCAGCGGGGGCAGCGTGTTCCTGGTGCTTGCCCTGATCATCGGCCTGTGGGTGGTGCCACTGCTGCGCGATATCCAGCGCATCGAGCGCGACCTGCCCCGCCTGCATCAACAGAAGGCGGAGGTCGAGCGGCTGGTGGCCGCCGCCGCAGGTCGTGGACAGGTCAGCGCGGCCAGCGCCGACGGCCTGCGACAGCTCGGCGACGGCCTCGGCATCAAGGTGGCGGCGAGCGGCGCCGGGCCGTTCACCCTCGAGTTCGACAAGATCAGTTTCAATGGCCTGACGCAGTTCCTGGCGCAGGCACGCCGCAACCATGGCCTGACGGTGCGTCAGGCCGAATTGAACCGGCAGGCCGCCGGCGTGGTCAGCGGCCGGGTGGTCCTTGCGCAATGAACCAGCGTGCGGCCGCCCTGCTCTGCGCCCTGCTTGCGGGCATGCTGGCGCTGCTCATTTGGCTGCCAGCACGCTGGGTCACGCCCTGGGTCAAGGATGCGTCGCGTGGTGCAGTGGCGCTGGTCGGGGTGAATGGAACGATCTGGTCGGGCAGCGCGTGGGTCGAGATTGCACCGGCAGCGGGCGTCGGCCAGGCGCCACTGGTATTGCCCGAGCGCCTGAGCTGGACGGTGGACGCCGCGCCCTTGTTCACGGCCCGCCTGCAAGCCCGGGTTCGATTCGGTGACCGGCCCTGGAGTGCCTTGGTGGCCAATCTGAATGGATTCACACTTGCACCTGGCGCCACCGCCATGAATGCGCGTGAACTGGTTGCCGCCGGGGCGCCGCTCAATTCCATGCAGCCCGGTGGCTGGCTGGATGTGCGCTGGGATGAATTGCGCGGCGTGCGTGATGGCCGCGCGATGGTGATCAACGGCCAGTTGCAAGCACTCTGGACCGGGGCAACCACCCGCCTTTCCGGCGCTGAACCTCTGGGCGACTACGCGCTCGAAGTACGGCTGAGCGGGCAGGGCACCGCACAATCCGCGCAACTGCAATTGAATACACGCAACGGCCGGCTGCAGATCAACGGGCAGGGGCAGTTTGCGGCGGGTGCCCGCCCGCAGTTCAGGCTGGTCTCCACGGCCAGCGAGAGTGAACGTGAACGGCTGGCGGCCGTGCTCAACCTGCTGGGCCGCCGCCAGAACAACGAGTACGTGCTGAGCCTGGGCTCCTAGCCTGCCTGCGCGACGCACGAACAGGACGAGAAACATGAAGTTTCCTCAACTGAAACGCCGCCCCCGCACCGCGCCGGTGCTCGTGCGCACGAGCCTGGCCCTGTGCGTGGCGGTGGCGCTGGGCGCAGCCAGTCTGCCGGCGCCTGGGCTGGCGCAGGAAGCGCTGCGCGGCGACCGCGTGACGCTCTCCTTTGCCAACGCCGACCTCGAAGCCACGGTGCGCACGATCGGCGCCTACACCGGCAAGCAGTTCCTACTCGACCCGCGCGTCAAGGGAACGCTCAACCTGGTCAGCGAAAAGCCGCTGGAGCGCGCTGAAGTGCTCAAGGCCCTGTATGCCTCCCTGCGCATGCTGGGCTTTGCCGCCGTGGAAGTGGGCAATGTGGTGCGCGTGGTACCGGAGGCCGATGCCAAGTTGCTGGGCGGCACCGTCGGCCAAGGCACCACCGTGAGGCAACGCGGCGATGTGCTGATCACCCAGACCTTCCGCCTGCAGAACGAGAGTGCGCAGAACATGCTGCCCGTGCTGCGGCCGCTGATCTCGCCCAACAACACCATCAATGCCTTTCCGGGCAACAACAGCCTGGTGATCACGGACTACGCCGAGAACGTGGCCCGTCTGGCGCAGATCATTGCGACGCTGGACGCAGCACCCCAGGTCGATGCCGAAATCATCCCGGTCACCAACGCCTCGGCGGTGGACCTCGCCAACACCATCCAGCGCCTGACCGACAACGTGCAGGACCCGGCGCAGCGCGTCACTGTGCTGGCCGATCCGCGCACCAACGGCCTGATCGTGCGAGCGCCCTCGCAGCAGCGCCTGAACCAGATCAAGCTGCTCATTGCCCGCCTGGACACTCCGGGCACCGGCGCAGGCAACCTGCACTTTGTGAGCCTGAAGAACGCCGAGGCCACGCGCCTGGCGCAGACCCTCTCCGCCATCCTGGGCGGCCCGACCAGCAGCGCCGGCGCTAGCGGCGGTGGCAGCCAGCCGCAGCCCATGCCGCAGCAGGCCAATCCGCTCGGTGGTGGGGGCGCGGCTGCGGGCGGCGCAACGCAACCCAGCGCCAACTTCGGCCAGAACAGCGGCGGCGGACTGGTCACGGTGCAGGTGGCCGGTGGCGTGTCCATCACGGCCGACCCGGCCACCAACTCGCTGATCGTGCGGGCCCCCGCGCCGGTGTACCGCGACATTCGTGCCGTGATCGAGCGCCTGGACCAGCGCCGCGCGCAGGTACTGATCGAAGGTCTCATCGTTGAAGTCAGCGAAGAGAAGATCTCCGAGCTGGGCATTCAGTGGGCAGGGCTCACCGGCAGCGACGGCAGCCGCTATCGCGCAGGCGTGATCTCATCGTCCAACCGCGGCGGTGCAGGGCTGGCCGGCCTGATTGCCGGCGGTACGGCAGCGGCGGGCAGTGCCCTGAACACGGGCTTCAACCTGGGCATTTTCCGCAACCTCAACGGCGAGCTCACCCTCGGTGCGATTGCTCGCGTGCTGCAGAGCGACGCCGGCGGCAACGTGCTTTCGCGGCCCCAGGTCATGACCCTGGACAACGAAGAGGCACGCATCATCATCGGCGAGAACGTGCCCTTCGTGACCGGCTCGTTCACCAACACCGGTGGTGGAGGCGCGTCCGTGAACCCCTTCCAGACCATCGAGCGCCGCGATGTGGGCCTGACCCTGCGGGTGAAGCCGCAGATCAGCGAAGGCGGCGTGGTCCGCATGGCCATCTTCCAGGAGGACAGCGCGGTGCGCACGACCGGCCCCGCCGGCCCCACGACCAGCAAGCGCGCCGTGGAAACCAATGTGCTGGTCGACGACCGCGATATCCTGATTCTCGGTGGGTTGATCCGCGACACCGCTGACAGTGGCGTGGACAAGGTACCGCTGCTGGGCGACATTCCGGTGATCGGCAGCCTGTTCCGCTACGACAAGCGTGAACGCCGCAAGACCAACCTGCTGATCTTCATCCGCCCCACCGTGATCCGTGACGCCAACAGCGCCCGCTCCGTGGTGGCCGACCGCTACGAGGAAATCCGCGCGCTGCAGCGCGAATCCAACCCCAACACCAACATCCTGCTGCCGGGTGTGGGGCAGGCCGCGATCCCTGAACTGCCGGCCGTACGCATCCCGCCGACGGTCATTCCGGCCCCGGCCGGCGGCACGGCACCGCCAGCGCCAGCAACCCCCGGCAGCGCGCCAGCCGAGCCGCCCAAGCAATAGGCCGCCGCGCCATGACGCCGCTGATTCCCTACCCCTTCGCGCGCGCGCACCAGCTGCTGGTGACACGCGTGGGTGACGGCATCGAGGTGCGCGCCTCGCGCTCCTCCACGCTCACCGGCATCGCGGAGATCCGCCGCGTGCTGGGCATGGTGAAGCTGCGCATGGAAGACGAAGACACCCTGCGCGAAGCGATCTCCAAGGCCTATTCGGCCAGCGAGGGCAGCGCGCAGAGCGTGGTGGATCAGGTGGCCGATGATGTGGACATCGCGCGCCTGATGGAAGACACGCCGGCGGTCGAAGATCTGCTGGAAAGCGCGGACGACGCGCCGATCATCCGCCTGATCAATGCCCTGCTCACCCAGGCGGTGCGCGAGGGCGCGAGCGACGTGCACATCGAGGCCTTCGAGGACAGCTCGGTGGTGCGCCTGCGCATCGACGGCACCCTGCGCGACATCGCCCGGCCCAAGCGCGCGCTGCACGCGGCGCTGATCTCGCGCATCAAGATCATGGCGCAGCTCGACATTGCCGAAAAGCGCCTGCCGCAGGACGGCCGCATCACCCTGCGCGTGGCCGGCCGGCCGATCGATGTGCGCGTCTCCACCCTGCCCACGGGCTACGGCGAGCGCGCCGTGCTGCGTCTGCTCGACAAGAGCAACGACAAGCTCGATCTCAACGCCCTGGGCATGGCGCCGGACACGCTCGCGCAGTTCGACACCCTGATCAAGCAGCCGCATGGCATTGTGCTCGTCACCGGCCCGACGGGCTCGGGCAAGACCACCACGCTGTATGCGGGCATGAAGCGCATGGATGCGACCACCACCAACATCATGACGGTGGAGGACCCGATCGAGTACGAGCTGCGCGGCGTGGGCCAGACCCAGGTCAATGCCAAGATCGACCTGACCTTTGCCACTGCCCTGCGCGCGATCCTCCGGCAAGACCCGGACGTGATCATGATCGGCGAAATCCGCGACCTCGAAACCGCGCAGATCGCGGTGCAGGCCTCGCTGACCGGCCACCTCGTGCTGGCCACCCTGCACACGAACGATGCGCCGAGTGCCGTGACGCGCCTGGCGGACATGGGCATCGAGCCCTTTCTGCTGTCCTCGAGCCTGCTGGGCGTGCTGGGCCAGCGTCTGGTGCGCAAGCTCTGCCCGCACTGCCGCAAGCTGGAAGTGGTGGAAGGCCGCACGGTGTTCCGCGCCGTGGGCTGCACAGAATGCGGCAACAGCGGCTACACCGGCCGCAGCGGCGTGTATGAACTGCTTGTGGTGGACGAAGGCATCCAGAAGCTGATCCACGAAAACGCCGGCGAGGCCGCGATCCGCGACGCCGCCCTGGCGCGCGGCATGCGCACCATGCGCATGGACGGCGAGCGCTACATCGGCAACGGCACCACCTCGCCCGAGGAAATCATCCGCGTCACGCGGGACGCCTGAGGGCCGGCCATGTCAGCAGGGCAGCCCATGAAGCAGATTGCGTCAAATTCGGCCATGAACTTGAGTTTCAAGCCAAAACCCGCTTCCCGCACTGGATGGGCGGATCTCGGCCTGTTTTTGACGCTTGAATCGTCTGAAATCCGTCAAATTCGGCCATTTTCGGCCCAAAGAGCGTCCTGATGGCCGCCTTTCGCTATGAAGCCGCCACCCTCGCCGGCAGCCTGACGCGCGGCGTGATCGAGGCTGACAGCGAGCGCCATGCCCGCCAGCTGCTGCGCGAACGCGGCGATACGCCGGTCTCCATCGAGCTGGTCGAGCAGAAGTCGGCCGCCGCCGGGTTTCGACGCAAGCTCAGCGCCAACGATCTGGCCCTGGCCACGCGCCAGCTGGCCAACCTGATCGGCGCACGCCTGCCCATGGAAGCCAGCCTGGCGGCGCTGATCGAGCAGACCGAGCGGCGTGAGGCGCGCGAAGTCTGGGCCGCCGTGCGTTCGCGCGTGATGGCGGGTGCCAGTCTGGCCGCCGGCATGGCGGACTTTCCGCGCGAGTTCGACACGGTCTACCGCGCGCTGATTGCGGCCGGCGAAGACTCGGGCAACCTCGGCCGAGTGCTGGAGAAGCTGGCGGACTACCTCGAGACACGCGGCGCCCTGCGCGCCAAGGTGGTGGGCGCCATGACCTACCCGGCGATCGTCACCGTGATCGCGCTGATCATCGTGATCGCCCTGATGACCTATGTGGTGCCGCAGGTGGTGGGGGTGTTCCAGAGCACCAAGCAGGAACTGCCGCTGCTCACCCGCGTGATGGTCTGGATCTCGGGCTTTCTGCGCCAGTGGGGCTGGCTGCTGGCGATCGTGCTGGCGGCCGGCGGCTTTGTGCTGGCGCGCGTGCTGCAGCAGCCGCTCGTCAAGGCGCAGTGGCATGCGCGCCTGCTCACCCTGCCCATCGTGGGCCCGATCATCCGCGCACTGGAAACCGAACGCTTTGCCAGCACCCTGGCCATCCTGGTCTCGGGCGGTGTGCCGCTGCTGCGCGCGCTCGAGGCGGCGCAGCGCACCATCAACAACGTGGCGCTGAATGCCCGTGTGGCCGAAGCGATCGGCAGGGTGCGCGAAGGCGCCGGTCTGGCCAAGGCGCTAGCGGCGCAAAGCGATCAGGGCGCAGCGGGCAAGTTTCCGCCCGTGCTGATCCACCTGATCGCCAGCGGCGAGCGCACCGGCGAGCTGCCGGTGATGCTGCAGCGCGCCGCCGACATCCAGGCGCGCGATCTGGAACGCCGCACCCTCACCCTCACTGCCCTGATGGAACCCGCGCTGGTGGTGGGCATGGGCGGGCTGGTGCTGCTGATCGTGCTGGCGGTGTTGATGCCGATCATCGAGATCAATTCGCTCGTGAAGTAGTCGCAGGCATCAAAGCCGACGCGCGAGTACGCGCGCCGGCCTCGGCCTGAAAAGAACTCGAATCTGCTTCGCAGATTTGCGCTTGTGTGGCGACCCGTCGCAGCCAGTTGCGCCGCGTACCGCTCGGTAGGCCTGAACACCGCACGTTTCGTCGCAAGAAGCAGACATCTGCCTGATGTATTCGCGGCTGCACGAACACCGGCCCCTATTCTGCGTTGTCCGTACGTCATCGCGTTGTCCCTATTCGGGATACCCCCATGACGTGCGACGTCCTCAACCTCAAGGAATCCCCCGATGAAGCACACCTGTCTAGCCACGTTGCTTGCCGGTCTGTTCGGTGCGTCCGCGCTGGGCGTGCACGCGCAGACGGCGCCCGCCGACGCCCCGGCCACCCGCATTGAGCGAGTCGAAGTCACCGGCTCCAACATCAAGCGGGTCGACACCGAAACCGCCGCGCCGATCCAGGTGATCACCGCCGAAGAAATCCGCCGCTCCGGCAAGCAGTCGATCACCGAAGTGCTGCGTACCCTGCCCTCGAACGCCACGGGCGGCCTGAACGATCTCACTGGCGCCAACAGCTTCTCCTCCGGCGCGTCCACCGTGTCGCTGCGCGGTCTGGGCAGCGCCGCCACCCTGGTGCTGCTGAACGGCCGCCGCGTGGCGCCCTATGGTCTGGCCGATCCGAACTTCGGCCAGAGCGCTGCGGTGAACCTGGACTCGATCCCGCTGGATGTGGTTGAGCGCATCGAAGTGCTCAAGGACGGCGCCTCGGCCATCTACGGCTCGGAAGCGATCGCCGGCGTGGTCAACATCATCCTGCGCCGTGACTTCAAGGGCGCGCTGCTGGGGGCCACGGGCTCGACCAATACCAAGGGCCTCTACAACACGGCCAACGTCAACGCCACCTTCGGTGTGGGCGACCTCGCCGCTGACCGCTACAACCTGTTCGGCAACATTGATGTGTATTCCCGCGAGCGCGTGAGCTTCCGCGACGCCGAGGATTTCCTGAACCGCCCGCAGTTCTTCAACTCCACCCGCTACCGCACCGGCCAGCGCGCGTTCTCGTCCTATGCGCCGCAGCTCAACCTGTTCCCGGGCTTTGTCTACAACCCCGCCACCCTCGGCGAATCCTTCATCTTCACCAATGCCGGCGCGGCCAGCAGCAACCCCTGTCCGCCGGGGCAGCAGCGTCCGGGCGAACAGCTCTGCCGCTATGACATCTGGGAGTTCTCGGAGATCGTGCCCAAGAGCGACCGCGCCAGCATCTTCACGCGTGGCACCGTGGAACTCGGCAGCGCCTTCCAGGCCTTTGCCGAGCTGGGCTTCAACCAGGTCAAGACCAAGTATGTCAGCCCCCCGCAGGTGGCTGGTGACTTCGGTTCATGGTTCGCCTCGGGGCCGGGCCGCATCGTCAACATCCCCGAAGTGCTGCCGCCCAACAACCCCTCCAACCCCACGGGCGACTACATCGCCTACCGCTATCGCTTCTCCGATGTCGGCCCCACCGGCGTGGACGTGAAGAGCGACACGGTGCGCGCGCTGCTGGGTGTGAAGGGCTCGCTGGCGGGCTGGGATCTTGAATCCGCCCTGCTCTACAACGAAAACCGCACCGATGCGATCGCAACCAACCAGATCCGCACCTCGGTGTTCACGCAGGCGGTGCTGAACGGCACCTACAACTTCCTGAACCCGAGCGCAGGCTCGGTCACCGCCGCTCAGCTGCGCGTGAACTCCAAGGACGAGGCCAAGTCCAGCTTTGCGATCTTTGACGTGAAGGGTTCGCGCGAGCTGTTTGCGCTGCCCGGCGGCACGGCCGCCATTGCGCTGGGCGCCGAGTTCCGCCGCGAAGAACGCACGGCCACACCCGACCCGCTGAAGGTACAGGGCGAGATCATCGGCTACGGCGCCGCCTCGGCCCAGGGCTCGCGCAATGTGACCAGCCTCTACACCGAACTGAACCTGCCGGTCCTCAAGGGCCTTGAGGCTCAGGTGGCCTTGCGCTCGGACCGCTCCTCCGACTACGGCTCCTCAACCACACCCAAGCTGGCCGCCACCTGGGCGCCGAACACGCAGTGGAAGTTCCGCGGCAGCTACGCCGAAGGCTTCCGCGCACCCTCGCTGACCGAAATCAGCAAGAGTTCGGTCTCGGCCTTCACCACCGTGGAAGACCCCAAGCTCTGCATCGACGGCTCGCAGAACGAGTGCTTCCAGCCGATCGGCCTGCTGATCGAAGCCAACCCGAACGTGCAGCCCGAGAAGGCCAAGACCTACAACCTGGGGGCAGTGTTCGAGGCCTCGCGCGATGTCTCGATGTCGCTGGACTACTTCTGGATCACCCGCCGCAACGAGATCAACATCCTTGATCTCAACGAGATCCTGCGCAACGAAGACAACCCCGATCCGCGCTACGCCGGCCGGGTGGTGCGCGGCCAGCCGGCACCGGGCCAGACGGTCGGCCCGATCCAGGTGATCCGCAGCGGCTTCTTCAACTTCGGCCGCACCAAGCTGCGTGGCGTGGATCTGGATGTACGCGTGCGCAACTCGCTGGGCGACATGGGCCGGCTGTCCAGCAGCCTGCTGCTGACCTTCTATGACCAGTACCGCATCGCCGGCACCGCCACGAGCCCCTACGTGAGCCAGCTCGGCTACCGCGACTACCCGCGCACCCGGGCCACGCTCTCCACCAGCTGGGACTACGGCGCATGGACGCATCGTGCCGCCGTCAACCACCTGGCGAGCTTCAAGCCCTACAGCGCGGGCGACGCGACGGCCGCTGCAACCTGCAGCAACGCAGCGCCGTCGTCGGTCTATCTCGGCATCTGCCGCGTGACCGACTTCACTACCCTGGATCTCGGCACCGAGTACCGCGGCATCAAGAACCTGACGCTTTCGCTCAGCGTTCGCAATGCCACGAACAAGAAGCCGCCGGCCGATCCGCTGGTGCGTCCGGCGAACCTGGAGTGGCACAGCCCGCAGGGTGCGTACTTCACCTTCGGTGCCCGCTACGCGTTCAACTGACGCGGTCGCGTGCAAGCCGTACCGCGAGGTACGGCCGTGTTGCAGACGGGGAGGCTTCGGCCTCCCCGTTTTTTCGTCCGCAGGCCGCAGGCGGGCACCGCCCGGCGAGCGATCCGAGCGGCTGATGATTGCATCGCAAGCAATCTGCTGGTGCGGACCGGACCGGTGCCACCGACCCTTGCAAGCCCACGCCGCAAGCCTCAGAATGCGCGGTCTTTCGGGGTTTGCGCCCCACTCAAATTGACCATCGCCTGACCGGGGCGGCGCAAAGCAGGCGCGCTCTGGCCGAATGCGGTCCACAAGACCACAATGCAACAGCGTTACCGCAGCTGTTCGCACCGGGCGACCAAATACACAATGTTTGGCAGGAGTCCATCACATGAACGCGCCTCTGTCGGCCGAAGTCCGCGCCGCCCTTTCCAACGTCACCCTGGATGACCGCTACACGCTGGAGCGTGGCGCCGCCTACATGAGCGGCACGCAGGCCCTGCTGCGCCTGCTGATGCTGCAGCGCCTGCGCGACCAGATGGCGGGTCTGAACACCGCCGGCTTTTTGACCGGCTACCGCGGCAGCCCGCTGGGCGGCGTGGACCAGATGGCCTGGAAGGCCAGCAAGTACCTCAAGAAGCATCACGTCCACTTCCAGCCCGGCCTGAACGAAGACCTGGCCGCTACCAGCGTGTGGGGCACCCAGCAGGTCAACATGTACCAGGGCGCCAAGTACGACGGCGTGTACGGCATGTGGTACGGCAAGGGCCCGGGCGTGGACCGCTGCGGCGACGTCTTCAAGCACGCCAACGCGGCCGGCACCAGCAAGCACGGCGGTGTGATCGTGCTGGCGGGCGATGACCACTCCGCCAAGAGCAGCACCCTGCCGCACCAGAGCGACCACATCCTCAAGGCCTGCATGATCCCGGTGTTCTTCCCGGCCACCGTGCAGGAATACCTGGATCTGGGCGTGCACGCCTATGCCATGAGCCGCTATGCCGGCGTGTGGGTGGGCTTCAAGGTCGTGACGGAGGTGGTGGAAGCCACGGCGCGCGTGATGGTGGACCCGGAGCGCGTGAACATCGTGATCCCGGACTTCCGCCTGCCGCCCGACGGCCTGAACATCCGCTGGCCCGACACCCCGCTGGCGCAGGAAGCGCGTCTGCTGGACTACAAGGCCTACGCCGCGCTGGCCTACTGCCGCGCCAACAAGCTCAACTACACGGTCTACGACTCGCCGAACGCCAAGCTGGGCATCGTCTCCACCGGCAAGGCCTATCTGGACACGCGCCAGGCGCTGGAAGACCTGGGGCTCGATGAGCGCACCTGCGCGCAGATCGGCCTGCGTCTGTACAAGGTCGGCATGGTCTGGCCGCTGGAGAGCCAGGGCGTGCAGGAGTTTGCACGCGGCCTGCGCGAGATTCTGGTGGTGGAAGAGAAGCGCCAGATGATCGAGTACCAGCTCAAGGAGGAGCTGTACAACTTCCCGGACGGCCAGCGCCCGCGCGTGATCGGCAAGTTCGACGAAAAGGGCGAATGGGCCATGCCGCACGGCCAGTGGCTGCTGCCCGCGCACTACGAGTTCAGCCCGGCCATGATTGCCAAGGCGATTGCCAGCCGCCTGCTGAACCCGGCCCTGGGCATCGAACTGAGCGCCGACGTGCGTTCGCGCATCGAGGCGCGCATTGCCATCATCGAAGCCAAGGAACGGGCGCTCACCAAGCCGCGCGTCACGGCCGACCGCAAGCCCTGGTTCTGCTCGGGCTGCCCGCACAACACCAGCACCGTCGTGCCCGAAGGTTCGCGCGCACTGGGCGGCATCGGCTGCCACTACATGGCCACCTGGATGGACCGTGGCACCGAGACCTTCACGCAGATGGGGGGCGAAGGCGTGCCCTGGATCGGCCAGGCGCCCTTCACCGAGACCCAGCACATCTTCGCCAACCTCGGTGACGGCACCTACTTCCACTCCGGCAGCACGGCCATCCGCGCCGCGATCGCCGCCGGCGTGAACATCACCTACAAGATTCTCTACAACGACGCCGTGGCCATGACCGGTGGCCAGCCGGTGGACGGCATGATCTCCGTGCCGCATATCGCCAACCAGATGCATGCGGAAGGCGCCAAGAAGATCGTCGTCGTCACCGACGAGCCCGAGAAGTACAACGCCGCCATCAATCTCCCGGCCGGGACGACGATCCGCCACCGCGACGACCTGGACGCCGTGCAGCGCGAGCTGCGCGAGACCCCGGGCTGCACCATTCTCATCTACGACCAGACCTGCGCCAGCGAGAAGCGCCGCCGCCGCAAGAAGATCGTGGACGGCAAGCCCAGCTTCCCCGACCCCGCGCGCCGCACCGTCATCAACGAGGCGGTCTGCGAAGGCTGTGGCGACTGCTCGGTGAAGTCCAACTGCCTGTCAGTCGAGCCGCTGGAAACCGAGTACGGCACCAAGCGCAAGATCAACCAGAGCTCCTGCAACAAGGACTTCTCCTGCCTCAAGGGCTTCTGCCCGAGCTTTGTCACGGTGGAAGGCGGCAAGCTCAAGAAGGGCAAAGGCACCGGAAAGGTGAGCATTCCCGCCCTGCCCGAGCCGGTGATCCCCGAGCTGACGGGCACGCACTCCACGCTGATCACCGGCGTGGGCGGCACGGGTGTGGTCACCATCGGCCAGCTGATCGGCATGGCGGCGCACCTCGAAGGCAAGGGCCTGAGTGTGCTGGACATGGCCGGTCTGGCCCAGAAGGGCGGCGCCGTGTGGAGCCACGTGCAGATCGCACCGCGCCAGGAAGACCTCTTTGCCACGCGCATTGCCACCGGCGAGGCCGATCTCATCCTGGGCTGCGACCAGATCGTCAGCGCCTACAACGAGACACTGGGCAAGATCCGCGAGCACCACACCAAGGTGGTAATGAACAGCGCCGTGAGCCCCACGGCCGAGTTCATCAAGAACCGCAACTGGAGCTTCCCGGGCGCCGACACCACGCGCGACATCCATGAAGCCGTGGCCGACCCGGCGAACGTGGCCTTTGTGGACGCGAGCGCACTGGCCACCAAGCTGCTGGGCGATGGTCTGTACACCAACCCCTTCGTGATGGGCTTTGCCTGGCAGCGCGGCTGGCTGCCGCTGCGGCTTGAGACCCTGATGCGCGCCATCGAGCTGAACGGCGTGTCCGTGGAGCAGAACAAGCAGGCCTTCGAGTGGGGCCGCTATGCCGCGCACGACCTCGAAGCCGTCAAGCGCATAGCCGACCCCGAGAGCAACGTGGTCGAAATCAAGCGCGTGAGCAAGACGGTGGACGAAGTGGTGGCCGACCGTACCGAGTACCTCACCAAGTACCAGGACGCCGCCTACGCGCAGCGTTACGTGGCGCTCGTGAACAAGGTGCGCGCGGCTGAGGGCAAGCTCGGTGGCGACAAGCTCTCCATGGCCGCGGCGAAATACTTCTTCAAGCTGATGGCCTACAAGGACGAGTACGAAGTCGCGCGCCTGTATGCCGAGAGCGGCTTTGCCGAGAAGATCGCCAGCCAGTTCGAGGGCGACTACAAGCTCAACTTTTACCTCGCCCCGCCGCTGCTGGCCAAGAAGAACCCGGACGGCACGCTCAGGAAGGGTCAGTACGGCCCCTGGGTGTTCACCGCGTTCAAGTACCTGGCCAAGATGCGCAGGTTCCGCGGCACCTGGCTGGACGTGTTCGGCAAGACCGAGGAGCGCAAGATGGAGCGCGCGCTGATCGGCGAGTACGAGCAGATGATCGACGCGCTGCTGCCCAAGCTCTCGGCCGACAACCTCAAGGTGGCGGTCGAGCTCGCCAGCCTGCCCGACCAGATCCGCGGCTACGGCCACGTGAAGGAAAAGGCGGTGCACGAGGCGAAGGCGAAGAAGGATCTGCTCATGAAGCAGTTCACGGCGCCGGTTATTCCGATCAAGGCCGCTAGCGCGGCTTGATCGGTCGGCGCAGGGAGTGCGGCTTGCAAGGTGGCAGGAGTCTCGCGCGAGCACGCGCTCGCCGTTGCGCCGGGGCCGAGCATGCTCGGCCTTCTTCCGGCTCCACCTTCGCCCGGCGGCGGGCGTGCCCGCCGAAACCCCGGGCTCAGCCCCGGTCATTCCGATCAAGGCGGAATCCGCGGCCTGAGCAGTTAGGAGAAAAGGCGCTTAGCCACAGATGGCCACAGACGGACACAGATGAAGGCCCAAACCGCTTCGCGCGCTGCGCACGCGTGTGGGTTCCATCTGTGTGTATCTGTGTTCATCTGTGGCTCAAAGGTCTTTCCGCTTGTCCCATGCGGCTTTCCAGCCAATTTGGCCCGGGAACCCGCATGAATGCTTGATCTAGCTTTCATTTCCCGGGCCTGGGTCTGGCCGCCCAACTGCCCCGGCAAAACCAGCCGACCGCCGCGCCGTCCACTGCGCGCACACTGAACACCCTGCTCGCGCATCGGATCGCGGGCCGCATTGAGAGACCGCCATGAACGCACCGCTTCCAAAAGCCGCAACCTCGACTGCCACCGCCGCGCCCTACGTGTTTTCGCAGCGCGCGCAGAAGATCACCAGCTCCATCATCCGCGAAATCCTCAAGGTCACGGAGCGGCCGGAGGTGATCTCCTTTGCCGGCGGCCTGCCTTCGCCCGAGACCTTCCCGATCGAGGTCATGAAGGAGGCCTTCGATGCGGTGCTCAACACCCGCGGCAAAGCGGCCTTGCAGTACGGCCCGACCGAAGGCTTCATGCCCCTGCGCGAGTGGATCGCCGCCGACCTCAATGCCAAGGGTGCGCGGGTCACGGCCGAGAACATCCTGCTCGTCTCAGGCAGCCAACAGGCGCTCGATCTGCTCGGCAAGGTGCTGATCAACCCCGGCCAGCCGGTGCTGGTGGAGACGCCCACCTACCTGGGCGCGCTGCAGGCCTTCAACCTCTTCGAGCCGAGCTACCGCAGCGTCGCTTCGGATGACGAGGGTCTGATCCCGGATGCGATCACGCCCGAGCTGCGCGAGGGCGCCGCCTTCCTGTACGCACTGCCCAACTTCCAGAACCCCACGGGCCGCACCCTGCATGAAGGCCGCCGCCGCGCCCTGGTGCAGAAGGCGATCGACCTCAACCTGCTCGTCATTGAGGACGACCCCTACGGCGACCTGCGCTACGAAGGCCAGCCGCAGCCGATGCTGCTGTCGATTGCGGCCGAGATGGGTTGCGAGAACGTGGTGCGCATGGGCAGCTTCTCCAAGACCCTCGCCCCCGGCCTGCGCCTGGGCTACATCGCAGCGCCCAAAGCACTCATGAACAAGCTGGTGCAGGCCAAGCAGGCCACCGACCTGCACACCGCCACCATCAGCCAGATGGCGGTGCATCACGTCGTGAGCAGCGGCTTCCTGGACGAGCACCTACCCAAGATCCGCGCGCTCTACAAGAACCAGTGCAGCGTGATGATCGAGAGCCTGCGCGAGCATCTGCCGGCTGGCGTGCACTTCACCGTGCCCGAAGGCGGCATGTTCCTCTGGCTCACCCTGCCCGAGGGCATCGACACCATGAAGCTGCTCGACGCCGCCGTGGCCGCCAACGTCGCCTTCGTCCCCGGCGCCCCCTTCTACGCCAACGAGATCACGCCCAACACCCTGCGCCTGTCCTTCGTGACCGTCCCGCCGGAGAAGATCCGTGCGGGCGTGAAGGTGCTGGCGGAGGTGATCAAGAAGGCGCTGTAGGAGGACGCACGGATGCGATTGCAGGGAAAGACGGCCCTCATCACCGGCGCGGCGCGCGGCATCGGTGCCGCCATGGCGCAGGCCTTTCACCGGGAAGGCGCATTCGTCTATCTGACGGACATTGACGACGCAGCGGTCCAGCACACCGCTGCAGCGCTGGGCGATCGGGCCTGCGCCTTGCACCTGGACGTGCGCGACGAAGCGCGCTGGCAAGCTGCCATGGCGCACGTGATGGCCGAGCGCAAGGCGCTGAATATCGTGGTCAACAACGCCGGCATCACGGGCTTCGAGTCCGGCATGGTGGCTCACGATCCCGAACATGCCGACCTCGATCACTGGCGCGCGGTACATGCCACGAATCTCGACGGCGTGTTCCTGGGCTGCAAGCACGCCATCCGTACCATGCGGCAAAGCGGGTCGGCGGGATCGATCATCAACATCTCGTCGCGCTCCGGGCTGGTGGGCATTCCTGCCGCCGCGGCCTACGCCTCATCCAAGGCGGCGGTGCGCAACCACACCAAGAGCGTGGCGCTGTACTGCGCCGAGCAGGGCCTGCCAATCCGCTGCAACTCCATCCACCCGGCCGCGATCCTGACGCCGATGTGGGAGCCCATGCTGGGCAGCGGGCCGGAGCGCGAGGCCCACATGCGCGAGTTCGTCCGGGACTGCCCGCTCAAGCGCTTTGGCACGCCGGAGGAAGTCGCCGCCGTGGCCGTGCTGCTCGCGTCCGACGAAGCCACCTACATGACCGGCGCCGAGCTGAATCTGGATGGCGGCATCCTGGCCGGTGCGGTGGCTGCGCCGAGCGCGGATCACTGATCCAGCGTCACCTCCGTCGCCACCACCTCCACCACCCGCCCCTGCGCCCCAAGCAGGCGCAGCTTCACCGGCGCCCAGCCGAGCGAGGGTGCGAGCCACACGCTCACCTGCTGGTCGAACACGCGCTCGGCATCGGCTGCGCGCTGCAGGCGCCAGGCGCTCACGGTCTGGCCGTTGATCGCTAGCGTCTCTCGGCCGGCCACCTTGAACTGCCAGTCCATGAGTTCGGTGGTGCTGGCCACCGGCACCGAGAATGTCGCGCCCTCGCGCTGCAGCTCGGGCCGGGTCTGCATGATGAGGCCGAGCTGCCAGCGCACCGAAAGCCGATCCTGCACGCCTTCGGGTAGGGGCAGCTGGTCGGTGCGAGCAGAGAAGCTCAACACGCCTTTAGGCCATTGGAAGTGCGTGGCCCGCTCGCCGCGCGTGCCGCGCTTTTCGCCGTAGCGCTCAGGCACCAGGCCACGCTCGCCGAAGCGGCCCTCGCTGGCTTCGGCAAAGCGATTGCGGCGCCCGCCATCCGGCGCGTTGCTCTCGGATTCAATCTGCCAGGTGGTGCCGTCGTGCGTGAAGGTCTGCGTGCCCTCGGCCACAGGCTGCGGCGCATCGGCCGGGCCAGCCAGCACCTGGGTGCGCAGCAGCATGCGCCGGGCAAGCAGCGCGCTGGCATCCACACCCTGGTGCGCGCCGGTGTTGGGGCGGGCGTCCGGTGCAGGGCCTGTGCCGCTACTGGGGGCGGTGGCGGTGCCGACGGGCGCACCGGCCATCGGCGAGGGGCCGGCCTGCCGCGCCGGCGCGGGACGTTCGCTGTTCGACTTGGGCGTGTTGCTGGCGGCGGTCTGCGGGGCTTGCGGGCGTTTTGCATCCGGCCGCGATTCAAGCGCCGGCAGGCTCTGCGCCCAGGTGCTCAGGTCAAAGCTCACCGGCTCGCCGCGCGGCGCCGGGGGCTCGGGCGTGTTGCGCGCCAGCAGCCAGAACGCAGCCGCGTGCAGCGCCAGTGTGAGCGCGGCAAAGACGGCGATGCGTTGCAGGCGGGTGGTGTCCATGGGGGTCAGGCAAGCCGCCGCACCATAGCAGCGCGGCGATAATTGCGGCCTTCGCGTTCAACGCACGGCATCCCCCAGAAAGACGAGACCCATGAAGCTCGCCACCCTCAAGGACGGCACCCGCGACGGCCAGCTGGCCGTTGTCTCCCAGGACCTGACGCAGGCCCATCTGGCCACGCATATTGCGCCCACCCTGCAGCGCGTGCTGGACGACTGGGCCTACCTCGCGCCGCAGCTGCAGGACCTCTACGACAGCCTGAACCAGGGCAAGGCCACGCGCCATGCCTTTGCCTTCGACCCGAAGAACTGCATGTCGCCGCTGCCGCGTGCCTACCAGTGGGCCGATGGCTCAGCCTATGTGAACCACGTGGAGCTGGTGCGCAAGGCGCGCAATGCCGACATGCCCGAGAGCTTCTGGCACGACCCGCTGATGTACCAGGGCGGCAGCGACGACTTCATCGGCCCGACCGACGCCGCCGCCTTTGCCGACGAAGCCTGGGGCATCGACTTCGAGGGTGAGGTGGCCGTGATCACCGATGACGTGCCCTTCGGCGTGACGCCGGCCAAGGCGGCCGAGCACATCAAGCTGCTGCTGCTCGTGAACGACTGGAGCCTGCGCAACCTGATCCCGGCCGAACTGGCCAAGGGTTTCGGCTTCTTCCAGAGCAAGCCGGCCACGAGTTTCTCGCCCGTGGCCGTCACGCCCGACGAGCTGGGCGACGCCTGGGTCGACGGCAAGCTGCACCGCAAGCTCACCGTGACCTGGAACGGCAAGCGCGTGGGCCACGCCGATGCCGGCACCGACATGGTCTTCAACTTCCCCACGCTCGTGGCGCACGTGGCCAAGACGCGCCGCGCCCGCGCCGGCTCGATCATCGGCAGCGGCACCATCTCGAACAAGTCGGCCAACGAGGATGACAGCGTGGGCTACAGCTGCATCGCCGAGGTCCGCGCCATCGAGACCATCAAGCACGGCAAGCCGCAGACCGAGTTCATGAAGTTCGGCGACACCATCCGCATCGAGATGCTCGACGGCAAGAAGCAGAGCATCTTCGGCGCGATCGACCAGACGGTCGTGAAGTGGTGAGTCCTGACGCCGATCACGCCCGCACTTGAAGGGCGAGATCGGCTCTGGACAAGGCTTTCCAGGCCAAAATGGCTGGAAAGCCGCACCAGACAAGCGAGACCGGCGCGCGGCTTGCACGCCGACTGGCCCAGACCCTGCTGTTTTGGCATGCACGCGCCCGGGCAAACCCCGACGAACGCGCGCACGGCGCCGCAGTCTGACCGGGCATCCGATCGTCTGAACCTGGAGCCCGCCATGTCCCGCCCGATGTCCCTGCTTTGCACCACCGCGTTCGGCAGCGCCCTGCTGCTCGGTGGCGCGTTGAGCGCCGCGCCCGTCTGGGCCAACGAGCCTGCGCAAACCGCGGTTCAGTCGGCCGTTCAGTCAACCACTCAGGCTGCAACGCATGCCGCTCAGGCGGCGCAGCGCTCGGCCGAGGCCGCGGTACAGCAGACCACCCAGGCCGCCGGTCAGACCGTGCAAAGCGCCACCGAACAGGCGCAGCGCGCCGCAGAAGCCGCCGGTGCCAAGGTCGAGGCGCTGGGCGCGAAGGTCGAAGGCATCGGTGCGCAGGCCGAAGGCGCGGTGGCTGGTGCCACGGCCAAGGTGCAGGGCGCTGTCGAGGCGGCGCAGGCCAAGGTGGAAGGCGTGATCACCGGCGAGGTGGGCAAGGCCCTGCCCCAGGTGGATGCCGCGGTAGGCGGCGTGATCGAGCGCAGCGTGGCCTGGGCGCAGGCGCAGATTGCCGCCTTCTGGGCCTGGTTCAACGCGCTGGACATGGGTGTGGGCGATTGGATCCTTCTCGCGATTGGCGCGGTGCTCTTCGTGGTGATCGGCATCCCGCTGATCCTGTTCATCGGCCTCGGGCTGCTGCTGCTGCCCTTCCTGATCATCGGCTGGATCGTCTGGCGCCGCCTGCGCCGACCGGCGCGCCTGCAGCCGGCCTGATCTGGATCACGCGCGCATTGCACGCCGGTCCACGGCAGGCGCCGGACAGGGTGCGCAGTGCGGCCGCTTTGGCCGATACTCGGTGCACGGCGGCCCGTGGGGCTGCGTTTCTGCCTGCGGAGAACTGCGCGTGAAAGACAAACTGATGTCTGCTGCCAACCTGCCGTTTGCGACCATGAGCACCGGCCTGGACTTCGTCAAGCAGGTCTGGAGCAACGTGGACGTGCCCAGCGGCGCAGCGGGCCCGCTAGCGGAGTCGCTCACCAAATTCATCACGCCCACACTCGATGTGGCCGAGATCGACAAGCGCCTGACCGATCTGCGCACGGTGCAGAAGTGGCTGGAGCTGAACCTCAACATCCTCAAGACCACGGTGCAGACCCTGGAGGTGCAGCGCGGTACGGTGGCGCAGCTGGCGCGCCTCGGTCTGGCCGTCGACGAGCAGGGCGAGCGCGGCTCCATGAAGGAGCTGCCCAAGATGGCCCAGGACATGGCGGGCAAGATGCTCAGCCCGCAGCAGTGGTGGTCCATGATGAGCGGGCCGATGGCCGAGCTGATGGGCCAGGCCGCCAAGGCCGGCGTGAAGAGCGCCGTGAAGGCCTCGGCCAAGGCCGCCAACGCCGCGACAGGCACTGCAGCCCGGACCGCCGCCAAGGTGACCAAGACCGCGACCAAGGCTGCAAGCAAGGCAGCGGGCAAGGCCGCTGCACCCGCTCGGAGCAGCAGCAAAAAGACCGCCGCCAAACCCGCCCCCAAGCGCATTCGCGCGCTCTGAGCCGCTGCGTGTCACGATGAGCCTGATTGCCGCCAGCCGCTTCCGCTACGGGCACGCCGCCGGCGGCGACTGGGCGCAGGCCGTGGAGCGCGTGATCGACCAGCTTGACGAGCAGGCAGCCGATGAGCGCTTTGCCTCCACGGCCACACTGGGCATCGCCTACTGGACGGAGGGCTTCGCCAATGCGGCCGAAGCCATCATCGAGCGCCTGAAGACCGCCACCGGCCTGCGCCACTGGGTCGGCGCCACGGCGGGCAGCGTGTTCGGCGGACGGCAGGAATATGTCCAGCCCCATGTGCAGCAGGGCGCACTCGCCGTGCTGCTCCTGGACCTGCCGGCACAGGCCCTGCGCACTTTCTCGGGGACGCATCCGCTGCCTGCGGCGCCGTCTCCGCAGGGTCCGCAGGCCCTCGCCCTGGTGCATGCCGACCCGCGCACGCCGGATGTGGACGTGCTGATTGCCGAGCTGGCGCAGCGCACGCGCAGCCGCTTTCTGTTCGGTGGCTTGAGCAGCGGGCTGCCCAGCGCACCCCAGCTCGCAGACCACTTCGTCTATGCCGGCCTGAGCGGTGTGGCCTTTGCCGACGCCACTGCCGAGGCGGGCCTAGATATCCGCGTGAAGGTCACCCAGGGCTGTCACCCGGTGACCAGCGCGCCGGGTCTGCCGGCCCCGCGGCCGCATACCGTCACGCAGGCCGATGCCAACTGGCTGCTGCAGCTCAATGGCGAGCCGGCCTTCGACGTGCTGCTGCGCGACGTCGGCCTGGGTGCCTATGCGGGCCGCATGCCGCCGGGCGAGATGCTGCGCGAGAAGCTCGCCGGCGGCCTGTTCGTGGGCATGGCGGTGGCCAGCGTGAACGAGGGTGCGTCCACCGTGGGCATGGCCCACATGAGCCCCGGCGCGGTGGGCGACTATGTCGTGCGCGGCGTGATCGGCATCGACCCGCGGCGCCGCGCCGTGGCCCTGGCCGACGAGGTGCAGCAGGGCGACCGCCTGCACTTCTGCCGCCGCAACCGCGAGGCGGCACGCGCCGACCTGGTGCGCTGCCTGACCGAGCTGCGCGAGGAGCTCGAGGAAGCCGGCAAGGCGCCGCGCGGCGCGCTCTACATCAGCTGCAACGGCCGCGGCGTGCACCTGTTCGATGAACCCGGCGTGGAGCTGGGCCTGATCGCGCACCACCTGAAGAACCTGCCGGTGATCGGCTTTGCCGCCAATGGCGAGATCGCACGCGACCGGCTCTACGGCTTCACAGGCGTGCTGGCGGTGTTTTCCTGAGCGCGCCCGCGCTCAGTCGCACCAACAACTGAAGCGCACGCTGCACGCCACTCAAGATGCCGGGCTGTCGATTCATGCCCGTCTCTGGTCATCCGGCGCATGCCTGCATGGACACGACCGATCCTGTACGCAGAATTCGGCCCATCATCCATGCACCGGAGAGTTCGCATGATCCGCACGTACCTCGCGCGCCGTCTGGCCGGCGCATTGATCAGCCTCGGCAGCGTCTGCGCAATGGGCGCACAGGCGCAGACCGCAGCCGCTCCGGCGGCCCCCACCGAGATCTACAAGGAGATCCGCATCACCGTGCAGGGCGAAGGCCGGCCGGTGCTGATGATTCCGGGTCTGAACAGCGGCGCCGAGGTTTGGACCGATACCTGCAAGGCGCTGCAGCCGGGCGTGCAGTGCCACATGGTGCACCTGCCGGGCTTTGCCGGCGCACCGGCCTCGCCCACTGCGTCCGAGGCACGCTTCATCGACACCATGCGCGACCGCCTGCTGGACTACATCGCCGAGCGCAAGCTGGCCCGCCCGGTGGTGATGGGCCACAGCCTGGGCGGCGTGCTGGCCATGACCATGGCGGTGCAGCAACCCGCGGCGCTGGACCGCATCGTGATCGTGGACTCGCTGCCCTTTCTCGCCGGCATCCGCAACCCGAGCGCCACGGCCGACAGCGTCAAGGCCATGGCTGAGGCCATGCGCAACCAGATGCGCAGCGCCTCGCCGGAGGTGATGGCTGCGCAGACCAAGGCCAGCGCGAACGGCCTGACCCGCGCCCCCGGCGGCACCGAGCGTGTGGTGGCCATGGGCCTGGCCAGCGACCGCAACACCACGGCCCAGGCCATGAGCGAGCTCTGGGGCCTCGATCTGCGCCCGCTGCTCCCGAAGATCCAGACCCCGACGCTGGTGCTGGGGGCCTGGGCCGCGTATGCACCGATGGGCGCCACCATGGCAAGCACCCTGGGCATCTTCGAGTTGCAGTACCAGGGCCTGCCCAAGGTGCAGATCCGCATGAGCGAGACCGCGTATCACTTCATCATGTGGGATGACCCCGTGTGGACCGTGGCACAGGTGAAGTCCTTCATGGCGCCCTGAGTCTCGTGGCAGTCCGCAGGGGCCGCAGCCTGCGCGCCCGAGGCTGCGGCGAATCGCCTCGGGGTACGCGTAAACCCTGATTCAGCTTTGACAAATGCGAATCATTCGCATTTAATGGGCTTGTGGCCACCCGTGCATCGGATCACCGCCCACCCCACAGGGCGGCGGCGCGTGCGGGTCTGGCCCACCTCCCTGCGCGATCAACCCGAGCGGCCCGCGCGGACCCCTTGGACTCTTGCGCAGATCGGCTGCAGAACGGCACGCCACCATGTTCCAGACCCTGATCGTCAGCTTCCGCGAAGGTGTGGAAGCCTTTCTCATTATTGCCATCACCCTGGCCTACCTGCGCCAGACGCAGCGCACCGCGCTGGTGTCCGCCCTGCATGCCGGCGTGGTTGTGGCGGTGCTCGGATCGCTCGCGCTGGGTGTGGTGCTGGCGCGCTATGGCGCCATGCAGCCGATCCATGAAGGCGTTCTGGCGCTGGCCGCCTTCGTGCTCGTGCTCACCTGCACCTGGCACATGATGCGCCACGGCAAGCGCATGGCCGGCGAGATCCGCGCCAAGGTCGATGCCGCTGCCGACCGGTCCAGCACCGCCGCCTGGTTGGCGGTGTTTGCCTTCGTGCTGCTGATGATCGGCCGCGAAGGCGTGGAGACGGCGACGATGATCGCCTCGCTGGCGCAGATGCAGACCACGGTGCATCTGGCCGTGGGCGGCGCAATCGGCCTGGCCCTGGCAGGGCTGCTGGCCTTTGGCTGGGCGCGCTATGGCAAGCGCATCAATCTCTCGCGCTTCTTCCAGGTCACGGCCGTGTTCATGGTGATCTTCTCGGTGCAGCTGGCGATCTACGCCTTCCATGAATTTGCCGAGGCCGGCGTGCTGCCGGGGCTGGACAACGCCTGGTGGCACGATGCCACCGAAGTGCTGGCCGAAGGCTGGGCCGGTCAGCTGCTCTCGCTCGTGATGGTGCTGGCACCGATGGGCTTCATTGCCCTGGCCATGTGGCGCGACCGCGCAGCACGGCGCTCGACGGCTGCACCCCTGCGTGCCCAGTCTGAAGCACTTGCGCACGATGCCCGCTGATCGCCCCAACGCACCCGGCAGCGCCACGGTGCTGCTGTTCCGTCGGCCTGACGCAGCCCCGCTGGATCACCCGCCGGCTGCGCTCTGCCCGCAAGACGCCTGTGCCGCGCCCTGCGGCGGCCCCGAGGAGGCGCTGCAAGGCCCCGCGCGCGACGACCTGACTCGGCCAGAGGGCGGCCGCGACCGCACCAGCAGCGATGCGGTGCTGCTCGCCTCCCTGCTCACGCTGATGAGCAGCTTTGCGCAGCGCGCCGCCAACGGCCAGGTCTGCCCGGCGCTGGCCTGGCGCGTGGAGCGCCACCTGGCCGAGCTGGCCGAACAGCGCAGCCTGCACCCCGTGCTGCGCGAGACCGCCGAGCAACTGCTCAGCGACTGGGACCAGCTCGATCAGCGTCTGGCCGCGCAGCGCGCACCGGCTGGCACGCCCGCGGTGTGCAGCCGCCCGATGGAGCGCCCGGAGTGGCTGCGCTGGATTCTCGGGCCCGCCGGCTGAACCCGCTCAGAGCGGCGGCAGGCCACGCTGCGTGCGATAGGCCTGGATGCGCGGCAGCAATGCAGCGCGCCGCGCAAGACTGGCCGCCGGCCACAGGCGCTCGCGCTCATAGAAGATCTCAAAGGCCGGCACATCCGGGGGCAGCTGCACCCAGGGCAGCTTGGAGCGCGTGAAGATGTGCGCGCCCGGCGGGCAGCGCTCCGGCGCATCCAGGGTGCCCACGCGCACAAACGCGATGACCGGCCCGGCGCTCGCATAGTGGCTCCACAGCGCAATCCGGCAGTGCGGGCAGCGCGCAATCTGCTGGCCGAGCCCGCTCTCTGATGGCGTCTCGATGAGTTCCGGCGTGCCTGCCGTGCACGCCAGCGCGTCGGTCTCGATCATGGCGTTCACCGCAAAGGCGCTGCCGGTCTCGCGCCGGCACCAGCTGCAGTGGCAGCAGTTCACGAACATCGGCGCGCGACTCATGCGGTAGCGCACCTGGCCGCAGTCACAGCCGCCGGTCAGGTCTTCGGTCTCGGTCATCGGCAGCTCACTGCCCGGCGGGCGGCTCCCACAACTCGATCTTGTTGCCTTCAGGGTCCAGCACCCAGCCGAACTTGCCGTACTCGGAGTCCTGCACCTCGCCCTGCACATTACAGCCCTCGTCGCGCAGGGTCTTGATGAGCGCGTGCACGTCCGCCACGCGGTAATTGATCATGAAGCTCGCATTGCTGGGCGCGAAGTAGTCCGAGTCTGCGGCGTTGATGTTCCAGATCGTGCTGCCCGCGCCGCCCGGGTTGTCCGGCCCGGCCCAGCTGAAGGCTGCGCCGCCCCAGGGCTGCACATCAATGCCCAGGTGCCTCTGGTACCACGCAGCCAGCGCGGCCGCATCGCCGCGCGCCTTGAAGAAGATGCCGCCAATGCCTGTGACGCGCTTCATCGTCTGCCTCCCTCGGCCGAAGATCGGCCACCGCCTGCATTGTGGGCCGGCCGGCCTGCGCTTGTCTTGTGTGGCGGCTCAGGGCCGGCGCGCCAGGGCCTCCAGCGCGACGGCGATCCCCAGCAGCGCCACCGCAACCCAGTCGGCCAGCACCACGCGCTGGATCAATGCGTTGTGCGTCGGATGCAGGCTGGCGATCAGGATGAACGCCCCCGCACTGATGCCGCAGCCCACATAGGCCCAGGGCCGCAGTTCCGTGCGCCACGCGGCGGCAATCAAGAAGACGCCCAGCAGACCGAAGAGCAGCGCGCGATGCTGCAGCAGCACCAGCAGGTTCGGATCGCTCAGCGGCAGGCCGTACAGGCGCTGCAACTGGGCGCCCCCGAGCACACCCATGACGGGCAGCAGGTGGATGAGACCCACGACAATGAGACAGATCTGGATGGCAATGGACATGGCAACTCGCTCGGAATCCTCGTTGAAGACAGGGTCGGATCCTAGGCAGGCCGGGGCGGCTGCGCTTCCAGAAACCGGCTGCGCCGAGCACGCGCCGGCCGCGCCACTGCGGGCCCGGCCGATCCTGGCGGCATGGGGCGCGCAGGCCCTGTACCTCGGCCCATCCTTCGGGCTCACGCCACACCGCAACGCCGTGGCGGTTCTGGCCTTTGCGCTGGACGACACGCTGCATCTGGCCGTGGATGCCAGGCAACCTGCCGGCGGCATCGTGCGCTGCCGGTCTGCGCTGATCGAACCGGCCAGCCTGCATGCGCTGCATGCCGCGGGCGACTGCGCGTTCCTCTATCTGGATGCCGCGAGCCCGGCCTGGCGCACATGGCGCGCACGCTGCAGGCACGCCATGGCGGGCGCGGGCCTCGAACTCGATGACGAAGCGCACTGGCTGGATGCACTGGCGCAACTGCGCCGGCAACCCGGGACGGCGGCGGCGCAGGCCGTGCTTGTGCGCTCTCGCGGGCGGGCCGCCGGCCAGGCGTCGCGCATCGACGCGCGACTTGCGCCGCTGCTCGACGCGCTCCTTCAGGCCCCCGGCGACGAGTCGGGCATTGCACCCTGGGCGGCGCGCGCGGGTCTGTCGGTCTCGCGCTTCCAGCATCTGTTCAAGGCGCAGACGGAGGTGCCCTTCCGGCGCTTTCGGCTCTGGGCGCGCATGCGGCAGGTGGTGCAGGCTGTTGCCGCCGGGCAGAGCATGACGCAGGCCGCGCTGGATGCCGGATTCGCCAGCAGCGCGCATCTGTCCACCGCGTTTCGAGACATGTTCGGCCTGAGTCTGTCGCAGTTGATCGGCAGCCGGCCGCAGCTGATCCTGATCGACGGCGCGGCGGTGCAGGCCGCCTGAGACGCACGCAGCCCGGGCGGGCGGCACCTGATCGCGCGGCGCAGCCTGCCCCGGTTCACCGTTCATGCGGCGCATTGCGCCATTCACACCGCCATTTGCCGCAGCGCGGCAAACCCCAAGTGACCCTGCGCGATGCGCCACCCACAATGACGGCCATGACGCTTTGGACCTACACGCGCCGCTTCGAGATCGACGGCCGGACCTACCTCGCCACCACGCGCGTGGACTTCAAGACCCTGACCAGCACCCTCGCGCTCGACGGCCGGGTGCTCGCACAGGACAGCACGCTCTACACCGAGCCCGGCGGGCAACGCAATCATGTGCTGCGCACCCAGCTGGCCGACGGCCGACAGCTCGCGGTCACGGCCGGCTACATCAACAGCTGGAGCGTGGCGATTGCCGTGCATCTCGACGGCCAGCTCGTGCACGAGAGTCACCCGGGGCGCACCATCGAATGGCCGGCCTGGTCGCGCAAGCTGGTCGACAGCAGCGCCGATCCCGTGGTGCAGGCCCGCGCCCAGGCCGAGCAGCAACGGCAGACCGAGCAGTGGAACCGCAACAAGTACTCGCTCTACGTGGACCTTGCGCTGGGCCTGCTGTTCTTTGTGGTGGCCAAGTTCACCAACCTCACCACGGCGGCGCTGGTGGGTGCGGGAGCGGGGCTGGCCATCGTGGTCATTCAGCGCTTTGTGCGCGTGGACCTGCTGGGTGGCCTGGCGATGTTCGGCATCTTCATGCTGCTGGTGAGCGCCGGCTTCTCGCTCGTCTTTGACGACGAGGACATGGTGAAGATGAAGGGCACGATCCTCGGCCTGTTTGTGGCCGGGCTCATGCTCAGCGACGCGCTGGGCAACGGCGGGCGCTACTTCGGGGTGCGCATGCAGCGCTACATCCTGCAGCCGATCGACCCGGCGCGCTTCACGCTCGGTCTGGGCGGCGTAGGCCTGTTCATGGCGGTGCTGAACTGGCTGGTGGCGCGCGTGGCCAGCACCGACACCTGGCTGTTCTACACGACCTTCGTGGACATCGTGATCAGCGTGGCGCTGTTCTTTGCGGTGCTGCGATTTGCCCGCCGCACCGATGCCGAACCCGGTGAGGCTTCGGCTTAGTTTTTCTGGCCGAAATCAACTTATTTTTGGTGGCCAGAAACCGGCTTCTCGCTTGTCTGATGCGCGAGAAGTCGGATATCTGATTAATCGGAAAATCAGTCCGAAAATGAACTATTCTGCAGCGCGCACCGGCGCCACCTGGGCGGCTGCAGGCGTGGGGGTGGCCGCGGTGACGGGGGCCGCTTCGCTGCGCACAGGCTCCGCGCCGGGCTGCCCGGCGGCGTCCACCGGCTTCACGCGCCCGGCCAGCCAGATGCTGAGCACGCCCGCCGCAACCGCCACATAGCCGACCACGTTGTAGTGGGCGAGCGTGCCGTCGGCCTGCTTGGTCACGATCAGCCCGGCCACAAAGGCCGCGGTGCCGCTGGCCGCGTTCTGCACAGCCGTGTTCAGGCTCATGAAGGCGCCCCGCACGCGCGGCTGGCCGGCCGAGGTCACCATGGCCATGCCCGGCGCAAAGCGGCCGCTGACCAGAATGAAGAACAGCGCCGCCACGCCGACCACGGCCCACACCGGCACGGGCGGCAGGTGCGTGAGCAGCAGGATGGGCAGCATCGCGGCCACCGCCAGCCAGCGGTACACGCGCGCCTTGCCGTATTGATCGGCCAGCTTGCCGAACCAGCGGCTGGTGAAGAAGGTGCCGGCCCCGCCGATCAGGTACATCAGCGGCAGCAGCTTCTCGGAGAAGCCCACGTTCGAGGTCAGGTACAGGGTGATGAAGGGAATCACCGTGAAGCTGGCAAACATCATCAGCGCGATGAATGCATAGGCGCGCCAGTGATTGGGGTCGCTGAGCACATCGCGCATCGGCGCCAGGCTGTCGGCAACGCCCCCTTGCCGCATCGGCCCCACGCGCGCCGGAATGGAGGGCAGCGTGCTGCGCGCAAACAGCCACAGGCCACCGCCCAGCACCGCCGCAAAGATGAAGGGCGCGCGCCAGCCCAGGGCCGGCACATGGCTGGCCAGGAACAGACCGAGCGGCACGCCCACCACCGTGGACAGCGAGAACGCCGCCATGACGATGCCGGTGGCGCGGCCGCGCCGCTCGTAGGGGATGGTGTCGCCGATGTAGGTCTGCACCATGGCCCCGAGCACGCCGCCAAAGGCACCCGCTGCGGCGCGCGCGATCATCAGCGTCCAGTAGCCGGGCGCCAGCGCGCAGGCCGCGGTGGCCAGGCTGAAGGCGGCATAGAGAGCCAGCACCAACTTCCGCCGATCGAAGCGGTCCACCGCGCTGGCCGCCAGCACAGCGGTCACGGCGGCGGCCAGGGTGTAGATCGACACCAGCAGGCCGAACTGCGCCGGCGACAGGCCGAAGGCGCGCGAGAGCATCGGCGCCAGCGGCATCATGATCATGAAGTCCAGGATGTGCGTGAACTGGATGCCGGCCAGGGTGCCGAGCAGACGGCTTTCCTGGCGGGCGGTGAGCGATACGGCGGTCATGACGGCGTGGAGAGCGTGTTCTTGAGCGGGCGCTCAGCGCGGGGCGCGAGCCCGGAAATCGGCTCATCCGTTCCGACGCGCGCCGCAGGCGCACTCAGAACCAGACGCAACCGGCCCCCGGAACATCACCGGGGACCGTGCGCTTCGAGCCTTGCAGGAGAAGAGACAGCGTCTTGGAATTCGGGCGGTGCACGGTCAGGAGGGCGCCAAGGTGGCGGGCCGTGAACACAATCGATCTCGCGGGCGCTGGATCATTTACTGACTCTGCGGTCAGATACCTCGCAGTCTTGTTGCAGAGCCGCAAAGCGTCAAGCAAAGCCCGACTGGCCCGGTCAGCCGGCTGACGCGGTTGCAGCGGTGGGAGGCCACGCCGACAGGTGCAGGGCGCACGGACACGGCTGAAGGCTCGCCGCGCAGCGCCTAAAGTGCTGCTCATGCAACTGCTCATCACCGGCCTGAACGGCACCCTCGCCCCGCACCTGGCGCGCGCCGCGCAGGCGGCCGGCCACACCGTGCTGGGCTGGGACCGCCGCCAGGTGCCGCCCGAAAACCTGCCCGCCTGCCGCGCCTGGCTCGACCTCGCAACGCCAGACGCCATCGCCCACCTGGGCTTTGGTGCAGAAGCCTGGGCCGGGCTGCTGGCGCGCTGGGCGGGCGAGCATGGCGCGCCCTTCGTGTTCACCAGCACCGCCATGGTGTTTGACCACGTGCCCGACGGGCCGCACCGCGTGGAAGACGCGCGCAACGCCCGCGACGACTACGGCCAGTACAAGATCCGCTGCGAGGACGCAGTGCGCGAAGCGAACCCGCAGGCCTGCATGGCCCGCATCGGCTGGCAGATCGATGCGGGCGACGACGGCGCCGCCCAGGGCAACAACATGCTCGCGGCGCTGGATGCCGAACAGGCCCGCGACGGCCGCATCCGCGCCAGCACGGCCTGGGTGCCTGCCTGCAGTTTCATGCCGGACACCGCCGCGGCCCTGCTGCGGCTCATCGAGACTCGCGCGCAGGGCACCGTGCACCTGGACAGCAATGCCGACGATGCGCTGAGCTTCCTTGCGCTGGCGCAGCAGCTCAAACGCCGTTTTGCCCGCGAGCACTGGCAGATCGAGGCACATGCCGAGTATGTGCACGACCAGCGCCTGCTGCCCGCGGCCGACGGCCTGCGCCTGCCCGGTCTGCATGCACGGCTGGCGGATTGAGCGGAGCTCGCTCGGCCGGCGCCGGCGCGTTCACCGGACCGGCTTGGGCGGAACGAGCGCGTGCCAGCGTTCCAGCGGACTGCGGCGCGCCAGATCGACCGCCTCGCGCAGGCTGCCGAAGCGCTGCGCATGAAAGACAAAGCCCCCGCCCTCCTGCGTGATGGACAGCGCCCGCATCAAGGCGAGGTCTGCGGCACTGGGGGCGGCCGGTGCATCAGGCGCACGGTCCGGCGTGTCGTGGCCGGGGCGGCCCGGCAGCTCGGCCGCCGGCGCCATGAGCAGCATGCAGTGCGGACTCGGCGGGCTGCGTACTGCAACCGGCTCGGCCGCCGGCTCGGCAAGCGGCACGGCAAGCGGCTCGAGGTCCCGGGTGGAGCCGCCCTCGTTGGCGAGCACGTCGAGCGCACGGCGCTGTGCGGCATCGAGCTTCGCGGTCGTGCGGCCGCGGGGCCCGGCGATGAGGACGCGCATGAGCGCGGGCAGGCTGCGCTGCGTGCCGGCTCGCAGATGATTGATGCGGATCATGCCGGCATCACCTGGGGCAGCATCGGGTCGCGCGCACCCACTGGAATGCGCGAGACCACTCGTGGCGCCGTCGGCGCCTCGGGCACGGCCGTGCCGTCTGGCGGTGGAACCGCCTGCGGCTGGGCGCTGGCGCCGGCCTGCAATGCAGCGGCCGGGGTGCCTGTGCGTGCCGCCGGTCCGGAGGAAAGCTTCTTGGGCCGTGGCACCGCGCTGCGCCGTGCCAGCCCGAGCAGGGCCTGACGCAGCTGCCAGGGTGCCGCCGTGCCCTGGTGCGCCGGACCGGATGCGGGCCGGGCCGCAGCCGGCGGCGAGCGGGCCGATTCGGTGGCGGGGGTTGTGCGTCCCGCACGTGCGCGGGGGGTCTTTTGCGTGTTCATGATGAAGCTGCTTTCGTGAGAGTGCGCACCTGGGAGGGCCCAGGTCAACGCGTCGGAGCGCGTTGGGGGCGCGCGGGGAATGGGAGCGACCCGCCGGGCGCCAGGCGTGGGCACGGTGCAGGCGGCCAGGCCGCAGCTGTCGATCGGGTTGTCCGCGCCTAGAGCTTGTGCAGGTCGGTGGTGGCCTTCTCCAGCGCGCGACGCAGGGAGTCCCAGGCCTTCTGGGCGTTGTCCCGCAGGGCGTCGCCCGCAGACTCGGTGGCGGCCTGCAGGTCGCTGAAGGTCTTGTCGGCGATCGAGCGGTTGGCGCGAAGCAGCTTCACGCGGTCGTAGTAGGCGGCACGCACGGTGGCCCGCCGGGATTCGCCTTCACTTGCCAGGCGATCCAGTTCTGCGTCCCATTGGGTGAGACGCGTTGACATCTGCGCGAGATACTCGCTGTGGGTGCTCATGACAGACTCCAGCAGCCCGGTTCGCCACGCGTGCCTCAGGCCGCAGTGATGAATGAAGTGGCGAACCGACTGAGCTTACGCATCATGGTCGCCGGGCATCGACTTATCCGACAGGCGGGCCTGTGCATGTCATGCATCCGTCTTCGCTCGCGGCGCGCGCGGGCTCGGGCAGAGCGCGGCGCTTGCGCAGGAGGCACATGCCCAGCGCCTGACCCGCACGGGGCACGCCACAGGAAGTCGCACGCCGCGCGGGCTGGTGCGAAGGCCGATCTCAGGCCTTGACGACGGGCAGCTGGCAGCTGAGTTCGAAGTGCGCGGTCCCGTGGGCAAACGGCAGCCCGCACCAGGATTCAAAGCAGGGCTGGTCGGCCGGGAGGTAGCCGCTGGTCGGCAGCCACACGTCATACAGGTGCTCCAAGGCGCGCATCTCCAGCTCGATCGGACCGCGCACCTCGATCTCGGCCACGCGCATGGCCGGAAAGTCGTAGCGGCCCACTGCGCCGTCGTGGCAGGCGGCGTCCACCACCAGCGCCACGTCATAGCGGCAGTCCGCCAGCGCCACGATCTCCGGCTCGTCCCACATGTAGCCCAGCCACTGGCCGCCTTCCAGCCCGCGGGCGCTTGCCCACTGCAGCAGCTGCTCGAAGGCGCCTTCGGCTGCGCCCGGTCGGTAGGGCTGGAACACCCGCACATACGCCACCGTTCGCGCCGGCAGATCGCGCAGGCGCACGTCGAAGGCCGCGCCTTCGCCCGGTTCAGGTGCAGGCTGGGCCCGCGGCCCGGTGGCCTGCTGCGCGAGGATGCGCTCCATCTCGGCGCGACGCACCTGCCGGAAGCCGTCGAGGTCGAAGCGGCGCGGCGCGGCTCCGAAGTGCTGGCGGAAGCAGCGCGAAAAATCCGACGACGAGGCAAAGCCGCAGTCCAGTGCAACGTCCGTGAGCGACCGGCCGGGGGCGTGCGACATGAGGTAGAGCGCGCGCTCCAGCCGCAGACGCTTGATGAACTGATTGAGCGTCTCGCCCATCACGCCCTTGAAGACGCGGTGAAAGTGGAATGCCGAGAATCCGGCCGCCTGGGCAATGTCGGCCAGTGCGAGCGGCTGCGCGAGATCACGCACGATCAGATCGATCGCCCGGTTGATGCGTGCGGCGTAGCCGTCAGCGTGCGTTCGCAAGATTTGGCAAGTCTGCAAGGCGGTTCCGATGCATCGTATCGCTCACCCCGACCTGAAAGCACCGCCCATGCACCTCAACCGCTGCCTTGCCGCCCTCGTGTTCGCGAGTGCGTCCCTCATCGCCACCGCCCAGGAGAAGCCACCCATGGAACTCGGCCAGTTTTCAGTCAGCCTTGCCGTCAAGGACATCCGCGCATCGCTCGCCTTCTACGAGAAGCTCGGCTTCAAGCCCGTGGGCGGCAAACTGGAGCAACGCTGGATCGTCGTGCAGAACGGCACAGCCAAGATCGGCCTGTTCCAGGGCATGTTTCCCAAGAACATCCTGACCTTCAACCCCGGCTGGGGCCCGGACCGCACGCAGCTTGAGCGCTTTCAGGACGTGCGTGATCTGCAGCATGCACTCAAGGCACAGGGGCTTGCGCTGGACGTGGAGGCCGACGAGCGCTCTGAAGGCCCGGCGCACTTCATGGTCACCGACCCGGATGGCAACTCGCTGCTCATCGACCAGCATGTGCCCCGCCCGAAGCCGGCGCCGAACTGAGTGCGGCAGGCGCCTTGGCGCGGCACCGCGCAAAGCTAGCGCCGGCCGCGCGTTGCGCCAGCGCGCTTCTGCCAGTACTGGAAGGGCTCTTCGTGCACCTCCAGATCCAGCTCCGAGATGCGCGCCTGCAGGCGCTCCTGCACCTCGGCCACCGCCTGGTTGTAGATGAGCGGCGCGATCTCCTCGAGAAAGAAGCCGAGCAGCGCACCGGCGGCGATGTTGCCGATGGGTTCGTCCATGGCCTGCTCGAAGTAGCGCTGGATGGAGGCCACCGCTTCGTCGCGGGTCTCGCGTGGCAGCTCGATGCTCATTGGGCGCTCCCGTCTTGCGTTGCGGCCCCGCCCTGCGCGGGTGCGGCAGCCGGGTCCATCCAGAACACCTCCCAGAGGTGGCCGTCCGGGTCTTCGTAGCCGTGCTGAAGCATGAAGCCGTGGTCCACCGGCTCGCGCGGGATGGCTGCGCCGGCGGCACGGGCCTTGGCCACCAGCGCATCCACCGCGGCGCGGCTTTCGCAGGGCAGCGCGATCAGCACCTCGGTACTCGCGTGCGCGTCGGCAATCGGCTTGGGCGTGAAGCCCGCAAAGAAGGGCTGCGTGAGCAGCATGCAGTACAGGTTTTCGCCGAGCTGCATGCCGGCCGCCAGCGCGTTGGTGAAGCGCGCATCAAAGGTGTAGCCCAGGGCGGCAAAGAAGCGCTTGCTGCGCTCCAGGTCGCGCAGCGGCAGGTTGACGTAGATCGCGTTGTGCATGGGCCTGCTCCGGGGGTCTGTCGCGCGCGTGTCTGGCGAACTCAGCGTGATGCAGGCGGCGTGGCAGGCGGGGCCGAGGGCGGTGCAGCCGGTGGCGGCGGTGCGATTTGCGGTGCCGCGGGCGCTGCGGGCGGTGTGCCGGGCGTCGAACTCGGTGCACCGCCGGGGGGTACCGCGGGAGCGGGCGTGGCGCCCGGCGTGGCCGGTGTGCCGGGTGTGCCCGGCGGCCTTGCACGCTGCAGCAGCTCCATCAGGCGTTGCAGCGCCGGGTTGAGCATCACGGTGTCGGTGCAGAGCACGCAGCTCAGCGGCTGTTGGGCCAATGGCGGGTAGGTGCTCGCAAAGTCGGCCTTCACCTCAGCCTCGGTGCGGCGCACGGGTTCGATGCGCAGGTAGGTGGTGCTGTAGGGGTAGCCGCCCACAAAGGTCTGGCTCAGGCTGAAGGCGCCCAGGTGCAGCACCTGGCCGGCGCGGATCTCGAAGGGTTGGCTGAGCAGCGGGTTGGTGATCGGCCGGCGGGTGTTGATCTCCTTGGTCAGCGTGGCATAGCTCAGCCACTGCACCAGCTTGTACTTGCCCGGCGGCAGCTTGATGGCCACGGTCTGCGCCGTGATGGCGGTGGGCATGCTGGTGTCCTCGCCCAGGGGCATGAGGAACTCCTTGCCGCCTTCTTCGGCCTTGATCACGAAGGCGAAGTTGCTGCCCTTCTGGCGCGTGAACTGCCCGGCCACATAGCCGCTGGCCGGATCGGCCGCCGCGGTGGGCGCCACCACCGGCTGCACCACGGCGCAGCCCCCCAGACTCAGTGCCCAAACGCAAACCAGCGCCAGCAGCGCAATGCGATGTGCCCGCATGTTCCCCCCATCCCTGATGTGTATGTTGTATCGGGTCGGGATGCTATCGCCCATGCGCGGGGGCGTCACCGAGGCTGTTGCGCACAGGCCCGCGCAGCGGATGCGTCAGCGCATCAGGCGCTCAGAGCGCGTCCAGATCGTTCAGCATGCGCTGCGCTTCATCCACGATCGCCTGCCGCGCCGCCGGCTCCAGCCGGCCGATGCTCTTGGCCATGAGCGCGGTGCGCGGGTTCTTGGCGAGCACGGCTTCGTGCTTGTGCAGGAAGTGCCAGTACAGGGTGCTCACGGGGCAGGCGCGCGGGCCGGTCTTGACGTCTGGCTTGTAGGCGCAGCCCTCGCAGTAGTTGCTCATGCGCTTGATGTACTGGCCGCTGGCCACGTAGGGCTTGCTCACAAAGCTGCCGCCGTCGGCATAGAGCGCCATGCCGGCCACATTCGGCAGCTCCACCCAGTCGATGGCGTCCACATACACGGCCAGGTACCAGTCGCAGACCTGCTGCGGCTCGATCTCGGCCAGGATGCCGAACTGCCCCGTCACCATCAGGCGCTGGATGTGGTGCGCGTAGCCATACTTGAGCGTCTGCCCCACGGCCGCGCGCATGCAGGCCATGTTCGTCTGGCCGGTCCAGTACCAGGCGGGCAGCGTGCGCGTGTGCTGGTAGTGGTTGGCCTGGGCCAGGCCCGGCATCTTGAGCCAGTACACGCCGCGGATGAACTCGCGCCAGCCCAGAATCTGGCGGATGAAGCCTTCGGCACTCGCCAGATCCACGCGGCCGGAGCGATGCGCGGCCTCGGCCGCCTCGATCACCTCGCGCGGGTCGAGCAGGTGCAGGTTCAGGCTGCTGGAGAGCAGCGCGTGCCAGGCAAAGGGCGTGTCGGTCCACATGGCGTCTTGCGTGGGGCCGAAGCGCGGCAGGCGGTGCTCGATGAACTGCGCCAAGGCTTGCAAGGCTTGTTCACGTGTGACGGGCCAGATGAAGTGGCCCAGCTCGCCCGGGTGCTTGGGCAGCACGCGTTCGATGTCCGCAAACACGCCCTGCGTGATCTCGTCCGGCGCAAAGGTGGCCGGCGGCGTAATGGCGCCCGGCCCCGTCTTGGGAAAGCCCTCGCGGTTCTCGGCGTCGTAGTTCCACTGGCCACCCAGCGGCTGCAGCTCGCCCTTGCTGTCGCGCTCGCCGTGCTCGTCCATCAGCACGCCATGGCGCTTGCGCATCATGCGGTAGAAGAACTCCATGCGCAGCTGCTTGTAGCCCGCCGCCCAATCCGCAAACTCAGCCAGCGTGCACATGAAGTGCGTGTCCGCCAGAAACACCACCGGCAGCTTGCGCGCGCGGCACAGCTGCTCAATGCCCGTGCGCAGGCGGTAGTCCCCCGGCTCGGTGAGCACCAGGCGCTTCGGCTGCAGGGCGTCGATGTGCCGGCCCAGGCGCTCGATCAACCCCGGCGTCTCGGGCCAATCGGCCAGCTGCGTGTAGACCAGCGGCGTGCCCGCGGCGCGCAGCTGCGCCGCAAAGTGCCGCATGGCCGACAAAAACACCGCCGTGCGCGGCTTGCTGCTCCACACATGCGTGGACTCCCCCGGCGCCTCGATCATCAACGCCGTGTCCGTGGCCGGATTCAGCGCACGCAGCGCCGGGTTGTCCATCCAGAGCTGATCGCCCAGCACCAGGACGAGCTGGGCGGCGGCGTCGGTGGCGGCGTCTGGGGGCGTGTGGGTGGAGTGATCGACAGGGGCGGCGGCGCGGGCAGGTGCCGTGGTCTTGGACGACGCGGCAGAAGGAGCCGGCGCGGGCTTGGCGGACTTTGCAGCTTTTGTGGGCATGACGGAGGACGTGTTCTTGTTGTGCTTTTAGGGTGCAAGGGCGTGCGCCTGTGCGGGCGGCACCCCGTTCTCGCGCATCTGGCGCGGGTCTTCAGGGCATTGGACCCGAAACGCGCGTCCGGCGCGGATCTTCATGGCACCACCCTGAAGACGCCCATCCGATGCGGCTTTGCAGGCACATGCCTTGGAGAACGGCTTGGGACAAGCGGGGCCAGCCCATGCGCTTGTTCAACGGCGGCCCAAACCGGTCAAGCGAACCGCATTCTGCGGCCCGCCACAGCCCCGCGCCAAGCACGCACCTGCCCGGCGGCGGTGTGTCGCAGCGGAGCGGGCTGGGTCAGGCGGTGATTCCGCGATGCACTGGCCGCGTTCCGCTTGTCTGGTGCAGGTCTTCAGGGCATGGGTCTGAAGATGCCCGGCTGATGCGGCTTTCCAAGGACATGCCTAGGAGAGAGGCTTGGGAAAAGCGGAAACGGGGATGCGTAGTGTTGTGGGCTTACCCGTGTGCGTGGGTGCTTCACCAAGTCGGCTCACAAGGGGCAAAAGACCTCGTTGCCCCGCTCTGCGCTGGTCTTGGACATAAATGTCGCCCAGCCCGAATGGGCTCGCCAGCAATCTCAGTTCGGCAATTGACGAAGTCTAAGCGGGGGGGGTAGCGTGCATGCGCGGTGGGTGGATAAACAGCTTGGCTTTCCAGCACGCCGCTGCACTCTAGTCTTCTAGGGAGAAGCAATGATCAGATTGCATAGTTCAGGGCGCGCACAGGTTGTGGCGTGCAGCACATTTCTGACCTTCATGGTGCTACCGCCCATGGCCGGCGCAGACGGTGTGATCGGTTTGCCGATCGTTGAAGTCGACGGAGCAGGCCGCGGCTCGCGGGGCGGAGGTGGCGGAGGCGGCGGCAGTGAGCCGGGGGCGCTTGGCTCCTCGGCTGCCGAGACCAACGAGATGCCAACGGATGTGGCAGCACGACGCATCCCATCGGATGGTTGTGCGCTGACTACAAAAGGCCCTGATGGCAAAGACATCAAGGTAACACTCAATAGCCCGACTGAGGTCCGTCGTGCTGCTGCAAATGCTGTGTATAACAATCTGCGTCAGTCGATGAACCCCATGGCATTCAACGCATCGTTTGGAAGATCGGGTAGCTTTCTTGTTGTCACGTATTCGGATGGGTCGAGGGAGCGGTGGATCGTACTAAACCCCAACAGCAGTCAGCCACTTGATCCAGCGCCAGTTTTTGCTCAAGAGCCGCCAGCGGGTGGTGCGCAAGACTCTGTAGCTCGCTGCGGCCCTGCGGTGGCAGCGGTGCCAAATCCCTAGAATCTAACTGGAGCGATATAACGGCAGCAATTTCGCTAGCACACATGTCGACGCGCCTTTACGCGATTCGCGCGAGCCTGCAACGGAGGGATTAAGATTGACTAGACTCGGTGCCAAACTCATGATTGGTAGCGCACTTCTATGCGTCGGAGTACTCGTGTGGTATGCGATGCCGAGGGAAAACGAGGCGGAAAACAACCGTGACACCAGCTCAAATGCGGGAACCGCCTTTCCGTTTGATGAGCGCAATCCCGCGACACTGCCTGGTCAGAAAGACCAAGCTACTGCCACGCTTGAGGATGTGAGCCTCAACCACGCGATGGAGCGCGCCGTTCGATTACGAGTGTTCTATGAGCAAGCCATACAGCAACCCGAACGAGGGGGTATCTATTTCGCAAAACAAGCGGGCCTGTTTTGTTTAGATCTCAAGAGCAAGTGGGACTATTCAGACACAGAGCGCGCAAAAGGTAAATTTATGACCTATTTCAGGCGTAATGAGCAGCGAATGCAAGAGGCGCGGGAGGAGTTGGAGCGGCGCTGCGATGGGTTAAGCGGATTGGGTTCGGCACAAACCCGATTTGTGGAACTTAAATCGCTCGAAACAGGGCGCCCCCCCGATCCACTATCTCGAGGATTCGAGGTCATAAATTTTGGGAAGCAAGTCAACGCGGAACGACAGGCAGCAGCTCTCAAGGCGTTTATCGACTTGGGCGGTGGACATCAACTGCCCTCGCATTTGCTTCAATTTCAGGGAGCTGATGGGCTGTCAATGACGATGTGGTTTGACAACAAAGTCGACGCGGGAGTCTCTCGCGAAGCGTTCCAATTGGCGTTGATCGCTGCGAGTTTAAACGTCAACGGGATTGACGAAGGTGCGACCCGCGTCAGCGCACAAACTCTTCAACAACTGGACATGTGCGCTACGTGGGCAGTCTGCGAAGGTTCGGCGGTTGACCGCGCGCTGTTTGACGTGCCCGAGAACTCACCGGTGCGAGCGGAAGTGCGTCAGTTAGTCGGGCCGCTGACCGACGCCATTCGGCGAAAGGAAGTGTCTCGGTTCCTGCCGCCCGGAGTGAAGGCTCCCAGCTAGCGCTAATGAGCACGGCTTCGGCTGAGCTGACCAGCGCCTTCTAACCGGTTTGCGCAACGGCACCGATGCAGTCCAGCGTGGGCGCGTTGCGTTTGCGCCCGGCGATTCTCGAAAAGCCTTTAGTCAGCTGTACTGCGTTTACCCCGCATGAATTGGCGTGAGCATCAGCGCCGTTTTGCAACCCCACCCTGCCGTTCCCGCTTGTCTGGCGCGGATCTTCAAGGCATGGGCCTGAAGAGGCTTGCTGGATGCGGCTTTCCGGGGCGATGCCTTGAAGAATGGCTTGGGACAAGCGGAACCGGGCATGCCTGCCACGCAAATCCACTGAAACCGGCCTCAGGCCTTGCGCCGGCAGGCCTCTGAGCAGTACTTCACGTCGTCCCAATTCTTGGCCCAGGCCTTGCGCCAGACCATGGGGCGGCCGCAGACGGTGCAGGGTTTGCTGGGGAGCTTGGCCTTGTTGCCGCGAAAGTGCGCGGTGGCGCTTTGGGCGTCTGCTTTGTGGTCGCGGCGGGACATGGCGGGCAGGGGCGAATGGCGTGCGTTGCGGTCGGCGGGGCTGCGGCGGGCGAGGCTGCGGTGGCCGGGGTTGGGTGTCGTGGGGTGGCGTGCAGTGATGCGCTGAATGCACACCGGCCGCAGTGCGGCCGGTGGGGGGGTGGGCTTCGGGCGGAGCCGGGTTGCGGCTGACCTATTCGCCCAGGGCGTGGGGCTTACTCACCCGTGGCGGCGTGGCTGGCGCGCCACTCGATGAGCGCGCCGTGGATCTGCTGCAGGTCATTGAAGACGCGCACGTTCCTGGGCGGCTTGCGGGTGAGGATGGGGCAGGAGCCGCCGGCCCAGATTTCCATCTGGCCGGGCAGCTTGGCGCGCAGGTCGTCCAGGCCTTCGACGACGGAATTGGGGTTCAGGCAGGCAGAGAAGCTCAGGGCGACGATGTCGCAGTTCTGGCTGGTGGCGGCCAAGACGATGTCCCAGACGGGGGTTTGGGTGCCCAGGGAGATGCAGCGGCCGCCTTCCAGGGCGAGCAGGGCCTCGGCCATGAGCAGGCCCAGGCCGTGCGGCTCCTGCGGGAAGGTGGTGAGCAGGATGCGCGGGCGCTTGCCGGGCTGGGGGATGGTGTTGATGGCGTTGCGCAGGATGACCTGCACGCTCTCTGTATAGAGATGCTCTTCGAAGATCTCGAGGTAGCCGCGGGCCCAGGCGTCGCCCACCATCTGGGTGAGCGGGGAGACGATGTCGGTGACGAAGCGGGCCAGGCCCACGCGCAGCAGGGCCTGGGACAGGCTGCGGCGCAGTTCTTCGATCTGGTGGCTCTTGACCAGCTCGATGTAGTGCTCCAGCGGCTCGCTCAGGGCCTGGCTGCCGGCAAAGCGGCGCGGCTCGGGCACCGTGGCCTCGGACATGGCCTGGAGCTGCTCGATGGACAGGGGGATGATCTTGCCGGGGCGGTGGCCGGCGTCCATGAGCCGGCGGATGACGCGCAGCTTGTCCACCTGGTCCATGGGGTAGGTGCGCTCGCCGAAGGCGTCACGACCCGGTTGCGGAAACCCGTAGCGCCGCTCCCAAACGCGCAGGGTGTCCTTGGACAACCCCGTGTCGCGCTCGACGGCGGCGATGCTCAGTGTCACTCCTTGAACTTGACTGCGGTCGTTCATGTACTGCTCGGTGATGGCCGCGATCCCACGCACTGTGCGGGGTACTGCCGGGCTCCGGATGCGGATCGTTCGGCTTGACCTGAACACATGTTGCAGAACGCGTGTCTTGGACAAACACTTGACGACTACCGCCTGAATTCATAGTATAGGAGCTGGGAGTGGGTCTTGCCTAGGACAAAGCCGCAAGCGCGGGTTTGTCCATGGCGCCCAGGGATATTCAGGCTGAGTCGGGTGCTCCGTGCACCGGGCTCTTGGGTTGCTGGCATTCCGGCGCGGCTGCATGGCCCGCAGGCTGTCGGCTGCCCCGCCGCCCCTTGGGCCGGGCAAGACGCACACCTGGCAGCGCTTGGTGACTTCACCACACTGCCGGTCTGAATCTCCAGGACGCGTCATGCACACCCATAAACAGAACTCCCTCTCCTCCTTCATGCTTCATTCAGCGCGCGGCACGCTGGCGCTTGCGGCCAGTGCCCTGCTGCTGGGCAGTCTGTCTGCGCAGGCCCAGACGCCGGCGCCCCGCCCGGCCACGGCCGCCACGCCGGCTGCTGCACCCGCCAGCTGCCCGGCCTGGATGAACCAGACCCTGCCGCGCCTGCAGGACGATGCGCCGCAGAACCTGTGTCAATACAGCGGCCGGGTGCTGCTGATCGTGAACACGGCGAGCTTCTGCGGCTTCACCGAGCAATACAAGGGTCTCGAAGCCCTGCACAGCCGTTTGCAGGCACGCGGCTTCACGGTGCTGGGCTTTCCGTCGAATGACTTCGGCAACCAGGAGCCCAAGAGCAACAAGGAGATTGCGGACTTCTGCGAAGGCACCTTCGGCGTCAAGTTCCCGATGTTTGCCAAGAGCTCGGTGCGCGGCAAGGACACCAATCCGGTGTTTGCGCACCTGGCCAAGGTCAGCGGCTCGACGCCGCGCTGGAACTTCCACAAGTACCTGATCAGCCGCGACGGCCAGCGCGTGGAGGCCTTCGGCTCCATGACGGCGCCCGAGGACAAGGACCTGCTGGCGCGGATTGACGCGCTGCTGGCCCAGCCGGCGCCCGGTCGCTAGCCCGGCACCCGCCCCATGCGCCGTAACCCAGCTCACGGCGCAGCTCGCGCCACCCGCAGCCTGCTCGAGGATGCGGATCGGGCGCACCCGCCGGGCACGCGCGGGGTGGTGTTTGACCTAGGTTTCGCCACGGCGAAGCTGCATTCACAATGTCTAGGACAAGACAGGGGTCTGACCAACCCACCCGGCTGCGCATTGCGCGCCCTGTCGATCCGCTTTACGCTGCGAAGCGCTGGCCCTCGAGGCCAACCTGGGATCCTTCTCCCTCCCTCCCTCCTGAATGTCTCGGGGCGCTTCGCAGCTCTTCTCTACCTGATCGGGAGCGATCAGGTGCCCAACCGGCGCGACACTGCCTGCTTTGCCCGATCGGCGCATCGGCAGCCACATTTCGCCCGAAGCCGAAAGATACCGACTGGTAGCGAAAGTGAACCATTTGGTAATATTCGAGTCCATGATGCATCCGTCCGCTTGAACGGCGCGTACCTGGATCACTCCTCCCCTCGCACACCTGGCAGGCTCTCATGAAGCGAATTGCGGTTGTTGGCAGCGGCATCACCGGCCTGGGCGCAGCCCACTTGCTGGCCAAGCAGCATCACGTCACGCTCTTTGAGCGCGAGAACTACGCCGGCGGCCATGCCCACACGGTGGACGTGACCCTGGATGGCATCACCCACGGCGTGGACACCGGGTTCCTGGTGTTCAACCACCGCACCTACCCCAATCTGCTGGCCCTGTTCAATGAACTGAAGGTGCCCACGGCCAAGAGCGACATGAGCTTCTCGGTGCGCCTGACCGGCGGACCGGCCAAGGGTCTGGAGTGGGCCGGACATTCGCTGAACAGCGTGTTTGCCCAGCGGCGCAATCTGCTGCGCCCGAGCTTCCTGCGCATGCTGCGCGACCTGCTGCGCTTCAACAAGCAGGCCACCGACGACATCCTGCACCACCGAGTGGGCGCCCTCAGCCTGGGCGAGTATCTGAAGCAGGGCGGCTACGGCCGCGAGATGATCGACTGGTATCTGGTGCCGATGGCGGCCTGCATCTGGTCCTGCCCCACCGAGGCCATGATGGCCTACCCGGCCAAGACCTTCCTGCAGTTCTGCCACAACCACGGCCTGCTCACCGGCTTCGAGGGCCGGCCGCAGTGGTACACGGTGCAGGGCGGCTCGCGCGAGTACGTCAAGCGCGTGCTGGCCGGCATCCATGAGGTGCGCCTGTCCACGCCGGTGCATGCCGTGCACCGCGCGCCGCGCCAGCTGCCTGTGGTGGAAAGCAGCCGCGGCAAGGAAAGCTTCGATGCCGTGGTGCTGGCCACGCACAGCGACACCACGCTCAAGCTGCTCGCGCAGCCGCAACTGTCCGAGCAGAGCGTGTTCTCGCGCCTGCGCTACCAGCCCAATCGCGCCGTGCTGCATACCGACGCCAGCGTGCTGCCGCGCCGCAAGCTGGCGTGGTCGAGCTGGAACTACGAAACCAGCGACGCCGGCGGCGAACCGCAGGTCTGCTGCCACTACCTGATCAACATGCTGCAGCCCCTGCCCTTCAAGACGCCGGTGGTGGTCTCGCTCAACCCGATCACCGAGCCGAAGCAGGTGATCGCGGAATACGAATACGACCACCCGATCTTCGATACCGCCGCGGTGGCCGCGCAACAGGAGCTGGCTGCCCTGCAGGGCCAGGGGGGCGTGTGGTTCGGCGGCGCCTGGGCGGGCTACGGCTTCCATGAAGACGGACTCAAGGCCGGGCTGGCCGCCGCACGTGGCGTGCTTGATGCACTGGATGTGTCCAGCGCCCGCGCGGCCGAGTGAGCGCGAGACGGACGGCGACGCGACCATGAACAGGCTGCCCATGCTCGGCTTTGGCTGGGTGCGCCATGCGCGCCTGAAGCCGGCGCGGCATGCGTTCATGTACCGCGGGCTGTTCCTGCGCCTGCCCATGCGCAGCGTGCGCCAGGCCGGCCTGCCCGCCCTGGGCTGGGGCGGCCGCCTGTTTGCCCACAACCGTGCGGCGCTGGTGAGCTTTCATGACCGCGATCACGGCCTGGGCGATGGTGCGAGCCTTGCTTGGCTCGAAGGGCTGCTGCAGGACGCCGGCATCACCGATGCGGACGGCGAGATCTGGCTGCACACCTTTCCGCGGGTCTTTGGCTATGGATTCAAGCCGGTGAGCTTCTGGTACTGCGAACGCGCCGATGGCAGCCTGCGTGCCGTGCTGGCCGAGGTGAACAACACCTTCGGCGAGCGGCACTGCTACCTGCTGGCCCATGCCGACGGCAGCGCGATCCGCCCCGGGCAGCTGCTGCGCGCGACCAAGGTGTTCCATGTGTCACCCTTCAACCCGGTGCTGGGCACCTACAGCTTCCGCTTCCTGGCCCGGCAGGACCGCTCGCTCGCGCGGGTGGACTATCACGACGCCGAAGGCTGCGTGCTGGAGACCTCAATCTCCGGCGAACACCAGCCGCTTGCCGCGGCCGCGCTTGGCAGCGCACTGGCGCGCACCGGCTGGTTCACGGTGGCCGTCATGGCCCGAATCCACTGGCATGCGCTGAAGCTCTGGCTCAAGCGCGTGCCCTTCCATACCAAACCCACCCCCCCTTCGGACCTCGTATCCCGATGAGCACTGACGCCCTCCAGAACGCACTGCCCTCCTCCAGCAGCGCCGAGCGCGCGCCCCACGCCAGCGCGCCCGCGCACCCGGCCCAGGCCCGCCCGGCAAAGATGCCGGCCAAGGCGCGCTTCATCCTCTCGATGCTCGAGCGCCTGGAGATCGGCCAGCTCACGCTGCGCCTGCCGGACGGCAGCACCCGCAGCTTCGGCCGCGGCGAACCGGCAGCGCAGGCCCACATCACGGACTGGGCGGTGTTCGAGCGCGCCATGGCTTCGGGCGACGTGGGCTTTGGCGAGGCCTACATGGACGGCCAGTTCAGCACCGACGACCTCGCCGGCCTGCTGACCCTGCTGAACGCCAACCGCGTCACCATCGAGCGCGGGCTGTACGGCTCCTTCTTCGGGCGCCTGGCCTATCGCATCAAGCACCTGCTCAACCGCAACACCAAGACCAAGGCCAGGAAGAACATCGAGGCGCACTACGACCTCGGCAACACCTTCTATGCCGAATGGCTCGATCCTTCGATGACCTACTCCAGCGCGCTGTTCGACGGCAGCGCCGACCAGAGCCTGGAACAGGCGCAGTACGCCAAGCTCAAGCGCGTCTTCGACCGCCTGCAGCTGCGCGAGGGTGCCAAGGTGCTCGAGATCGGCTGTGGCTGGGGCGGCTTTGCCGAGCTGGCCGCGCGCGCCGGCGCACATGTCACGGGCCTGACCCTGTCCTCCGAGCAGCTCGCCTATGCCCGCGCCCGCCTGTCCACCCAGGGCCTGAGCGGCGCCACCGAGTTCAAGCTGCAGGACTACCGGGATGAGGGTCGCGGTACGGACCCGCAGTACGACGGCATTGCGTCCATCGAGATGTTCGAGGCCGTGGGCGAGGAATACTGGACCAGCTACTTCGAGTGTCTGGACCGCAACCTGAAGGCGGGCGGCCATGCCTGCATCCAGGTGATCACGATCGCCGACGAACTGTTCGAGCGCTATCGCGACGGCACCGACTTCATCCAGCAGTACATCTTCCCGGGCGGCATGCTGCCCTCGCCCTCGCGCTTCGTGGAGCTCGCACACAAGCACGGCTTTGTCGTGGAAGACCGCTTCGCCTTTGGCCGCGACTACGCCACCACCCTGCGCCTGTGGCACCAGCTCTTCAACAGCCGCCGCGAGCAGGTGCTGGCGCAGGGCTTTGATGAGCGCTTTATCCGCATGTGGCAGTTCTACCTGGGCTACTGCGAAGCCGGCTTCCTGACCGGCTCCACGGACGTGTATCAGTTCACCCTGCGCAAGGCCGTGGCATGAAGAAGCTGCTGGTCACCGCCGCACTGCTGCTGGCCACCTCCGCCGCCTGGGCGCAGGCGAGCTGGGTCAGCAGCAGCATCCCGGAAGCCCGCAAGGTCGGCAGCGGCATGCTGCGCTACTTCGGCCTGCACATCTATGACGCCGAGCTCTGGACCCGCCCCGGCTTCAACGCGGCGCAGTTCACCGAGCACCCGGCGGCGCTGCGCCTGACCTATGCGCGCAAGCTGGTCGGCAAGTTGATTGCCGAGCGCAGCGAGAAGGAAATGGCCGAGCTGGGCCTGGGCAGTCCGGAAGACCGCGCCCGCTGGCTGGCCGAGATGACGAAGCTCTTCCCGGATGTGAGCAAGGGCGACAGCCTGTCCATGCTCTTCGTGCCGGGCCAGGGCGCCAAGTTCTTCCGCAACGATCAGCCCCTGGGTGAAGTGGCGGACCCGGCCTTTGCGCGCGCCTTCATCTCGATCTGGCTGCACCCCAAGACCTCCCAGCCGGGCCTGCGCTCGCAGCTGATCGGAGCCAAGTGATGAATTCGCCGGCGGCCCACGCGACGGCTGATGCCCGCGCGGCGAGCGCCGGCACGGCTGGCACAGCGTCTTCGGCCGCGCCCGCCCGTCTCGGAACCGGCTCGCTGGCGGCCTATGCCGCCTTCGGCCTGCCGCTGGCCCTGCTGGCCACGCCGGTCAACCTCTTCGTGCCGGCGCTCTACGAGAAGAGCACCGCGCTGTCGCTTGCGCTGATCGGCGTGCTGTTGTTTGCCACCCGCCTGGTCGATGCCGTGGTGGACCCGCTGCTGGGCGCCTGGGTCGATGCGCAGAAGCGCACCGGGCAGTACTGGCGGCCCATCCTGCTGGCCAGCCTGCCCATGACGGCCGGCTTCATCGCCCTGCTCAACCCACCCGCCGGCATGGGAACCCTTGCCGCCGCGCTGTGGCTGTCGGGCTCGATCGTGCTGGTGTATCTGGCCTATTCGCTGGCCACGGTGGCCTATCAAGCCTGGGGCTCCGAGCTGGCCACGGACGATGCCGGCCGCACCCGCGTGACTGCCAGCCGCGAGGGCCTGGGCCTCGTGGGCGTGATCGTCGCCTCGATCCTGTTCCAGCAGGCCGGCCTGCCGGCGCTGGTGGGGGTGTTCGTGGTGCTCATGGGCGTGGGCCTGCTGCTGTTGGGGCGCTTTGCCCCCCGGCCGTTGGCCGCGGGCGGCGCACCCGCCGACGGCCGCCACGGCTGGGCTGTGCCGCTGGGCTCCGGCCGCATGCGCTGGCTGCTGGCGATCTTCACGCTCAATGCGCTCGCGCCCTCGATCACCGCCACCCTGTTCCAGTTCTTCGTGACGGACAAGCTCGGTCTGTCGCAGCACATCGGCAGCTTTCTGGCGCTGTACTTCCTGGCCGGGGCGATGAGCATGCCGGCCTGGGTCTGGCTGGCGCGGCGCTTTGATCTGCAGGGCCTGTGGCTGGCCGGCATGGCGGCATCGATCGCCTCGTTCATCTGGGCGTTCAGCCTGGGGGCGGGCGACTTCACCGGCTTTGCCGTGATCTGCCTGCTCTCGGGCCTGGCGTTTGGCGCCGATCTGGCCATCCCGCCGGCGCTGCTGGCCCGCGTGATTGACGCCAATCAGCACCGCGGCGAGCGCGAGGGCGTGTACTTCGGCCTGTGGAACTTCGCCAACAAGCTGGTGTTCTCGCTGGCCGCCCTGATTGCCCTGCCCCTGCTGCAAAGCCTGGGCTACAGCCCGGGCAGCACGGCTGCCGAGCCGCTGCTGGCCCTCACCCTGAGCTATGCCGTGGTGCCCTGCGTGCTCAAGCTGCTGGCCTTCGGGCTGCTGGCTGCCGCATGGCGCGGGAACCGGCTCTGACAACAGCCGCTGAAACAACAACAACTCTCCTCCTAGGACACACTGCCATGAACACCCTGATTCGAGTTTTTCGCGCCTGCTGCATTGCACTGGGCCTGGTCGCCCTGTCGGCCTGCGCCGGCATCGATCCCGCCAAATACGCCGCCGAGAAACCCGCGCTCGACATGCGGCAATACTTCAACGGCACCATTGACGGCTACGGCATGGTGCGCAACCGCTCGGGCGAAGTCACGCGCCGCTTTGTGGTGGTCATCAAGGCCAGCTGGGCAGGCGAGGTGCTCACGCTCGATGAAGACTTTGTCTGGAGCGACGGCCAGAAGGAAAAGCGCATCTGGACGATCCAGCGCCGCGCCGATGGCACCTGGTCAGGCAAGGCCGATGGCGTGGTGGGTGAAGCCACCGGCAAGCTCTCGGGCAACGCCTTCAATTTCCGCTACACCTTCGACCTGCCCGTGGGCGACAAGCGCTATGAGGTCAACTTCGACGACTGGCTGTATCTGATCGACGAGCGTCACATGCTCAACCATGCGCAGATCAGCAAGTTCGGCTTCAACGTGGCCGATGTCTTCATCAGCTTCAGCAAGCGACCGCCCACGCAGTAAGTCTCACGCCGGAAGAACACGGCAGACGGGATCCATCATGAGCTTGAACACACCCATCTCGACCTGGCAGGGGCTGCGGGTCTGGGTGATCGGCGCCTCCACCGGCATTGGCGCCGCCGCCGCGGAGCAGCTGTACGCGCAGGACGCGCGCGTCATCGTGTCCGCCCGCAAGGCCGAAGCCCTGGAACAGTTTGCCGCCGGCAAGGACACCGAGCGCGCCATGGCCCTGCCCCTGGACATTGCCGACCGCGCTGCGGTGCTGGCCGCGGCCGCGCAGATCGAAGACCGCTGGGGCGCGCCGGACCTCACGCTGGTGGTGGCCGGCACCTACAACGAGATGCGCGCCTGGGAGTTCGACCGCGATGTGGCGGCCAAGCTGCTCGACATCAACCTGAACGGCCCGCTCAATGTGATGGAAGCCATGCTGCCGCGCCTGCTCAAGGAGCGCGAGCGGCGCAAGGGGTATCTCGGCATCGGCTTCGTGGCCAGTGTGGCCGGTTACCGCGGCCTGCCCAAGGCGCTGATCTACGGCCCCTCCAAGGCGGCGCTGATCAACATGAGCGAGGCTTTGTACTTCGATCTGGCACCCAAGGACATTGCGGTGCACTGCATCAACCCCGGCTTTGTGGATACGCCGCTGACCAAGGGCAACGACTTCCACATGCCCGACCTGATGAGCCCGCAGGACGCAGCGCGAGAGATGCTGGCGGGCATCAAGGCCGGCGAGTTCGAGATCAGCTTCCCCAAGAGCTTCACGCGCAAGGTGAAGTTTGCGCGCCTGCTGCCGCCCACGGCCTACTTCAAGCTGCTGCGCCTGACCACCAAGCTCTGAGCCCCGCGCCATGAACCCGACCGAACTGGCTGGCGCCGTGGGGCGCGCAAAGGATTTCTTCGAGCACCTCTCGCGTGCCGACACGCAGCGCATGGCGCAGATCTACACCGAGGATGCCTGGTTCAAGGACCCTTTCAATGAGGTCAGCGGAGCAGATCGCATTGCCGCCATCTTCAACCACATGTTCGATCAGGTGCAGGCCCCACGCTTCATAGTGACCGACGTCGTGGCCCAGGGTGATTGCGCCTTCCTGACCTGGGACTTCATCTTCAGCTCGGCCCGCATGGGCGGCGAGCAGACCGTGCGGGGCGCCAGCCACCTGCGCTTTGCTGCCGATGGCCGGATCAGTTACCACCGCGACTACTGGGACGTGGCCGAAGAACTCTACGAAAAGATCCCGCTGTTGGGCGGTTTGATGCGTTTTCTCAAGAAACGTGCGTCAAGCTGACACCGTCGTGTCATCCAGAACCCGCCACTCAAACCTAAACTCGTGCCTGTTTGTTGCCTGACGAGACTGCCATGCTGTATCCCGAGCTCTACAAGTCGCTTGAAAACGTGCGCTGGAACATGGACACGGACATCCCCTGGGACACGTTCGATGCCAGCAAGCTGTCCGAGGAGCAGGCGCAGACCATCAAGATGAACGCCATCACGGAGTGGAGCGCCCTGCCCGCCACCGAGATGTTCCTGCGCGACAACCGCGGCGACAGCGACTTCTCCGCCTTCATGAGCGTGTGGTTCTTCGAGGAGCAGAAGCACAGCCTCGTGCTGATGGAATACCTGCGCCGCTTCCGGCCCGACCTCGTGCCCACCGAGGAAGAGCTGCACAACGTGCGTTTCGAGTTCGACCCCGCGCCCGCCATGGAAACGCTGATGCTGCACTTCTGCGGCGAGATCCGGCTGAACCACTGGTACCGCCGCGCCAGCGAATGGCATACCGAGCCGGTCATCAAGCACATCTACAATCTCATCAGCCAGGACGAAGCCCGCCACGCCGGCGCCTACCTGCGCTACATGAAGAAGGCCCTGACCGACAAGGGCGCCGCCGTGGCCGAGACCGCGCGCAGCGCCTTTGCCAAGGTGGGCGTGCTCATGGCCAGCGCCCGGCGCACCAGCCAGGCCCTGCACCCGACCAACCTGCACGTGAACAAGGCCCTGTTCCCGAACGACACCGTGCAGTCGCGCCTGCCCGACCCGGAGTGGCTGGAGCGCTGGCTCGACACCCAGATCAACTTCGATGCGGTCTGGGAGAACAAGGTCGTCGAGCGCATCCTGCACAACATGGGCATCCTGTTCGACCGCAGCTTT
>JAIXTA010000089.1 GCA_027484405.1 Burkholderiales bacterium | reverse complement strand
GGTCAAGATCGCGCAGGCCGACGACAACTACGAGAAATATGGCCCGCAGTTCGCCGGTGGCAGCATGACCACCCCGCTCAACTGGCTGCCCGCGAGGCAGGCCGGTGCTGGTGCGCGGGCCATGCTGGTCGCCGCCGCCGCGCAGCAGTGGGGCGTACCCGCCGCCAGCCTGACGACCGCAGACGGCATGGTGAAGCACGCTGCCAGTGGCCGCTCGGTCACGTATGCCGCGCTCGCGCCGATCGCGGCCAAAGTTGCTGCGCCGGATCTGGAAAAGGTCGCGCTGAAATCGCCCAAGGATTTCAAGATCGTCGGCAAGTCGAAGAAGGGCGTCGACACCGCAGCGATCGTGAAAGGCGAGCCGCTTTTCGGCATCGATGCGCAGCCTGCCGGCATGCTCTATGCCGCGCTAGTCAAGTGCCCGGTGCTGGGCGGCACGCTGAAAAGATTCGACGACAGCGCGGTGCGCAAGGAAAAGGGCGTGCTGGCGGTGGTGCCGATCACCGATGGTGAGATCCCGGCAGGCAAGAACAACGCGGTCGCCATCGTGGGTGACAGCTGGTGGCGCGTGCAGAAGGCGCGCTCCAAGCTTGTGGTGCAGTGGGACACGGCCGCGCAGGAGGGCTTCTCGACCGAGGGTTATGCCAAGCAGGCCAAGGCCTTGCTGGCAGCGGGGCCGACCGCCGATCTGTTCAAGGCGGGCAATGCCGATGCAGCGCTGGCCAAGGCGGCCAAGGTGATCACGGCCGATTACGACTATCCGTTCCTCGCCCACGCCACGCTCGAGCCGCAGAACTGCACCGCGCTTTGGCACAACGATGGCAAGCTGGAGTTCTGGGCACCGACGCAGGATCCCGGCACCGCGCGCGGCGATATCGCCAAAGTGCTGGGGATCGATCCGGCTTCGATGACGATTCACATGACGCGCATCGGCGGCGGCTTTGGCCGGCGGCTGATGAGCGATTTCATGATCCTCACCGCCTGCGTGGCGAAAGCCGTGCCGGGCCGTCCGGTCAAGCTGCTGTTCGACCGCGCGGACGACATGAAGAATGACTACTACCGTCCGGCAGGCTGGCACCGCATGACCGCTGGGATCGACGCCAAGGGCGCGATCGTGGCGCTGAAGGACCACTTCGTGACCTTCGGGGCAGGCGGCAAGCCGCTGCGTGCGGCGGAAATGCGTGCGACCGAATTCCCGGGGCCGATCATTCCCGATACGCATTTCGGCATGTCGTTCATGCCAACCAACCTCATGACCGGTTGGCTGCGTGCACCGACCGCGAACGCGGTATCGTTCGTGTTCCAGGGCTTTCTTGATGAAGTTGCCGAGGCTGCCGGGCTCGATTTGCCTGAACTCATGCGCCGCACTTTGGGTGCGCAGCGCCAGCTGCCGCCCGAGCCGGATGATACGCCGTTCGACACTGGCCGCGCGCGGGGCGTGATCGATGCGGTGTGCAAGTTTGCCAGTTGGACCGGAAAGCCTTCGGCCACGCCAGGAAAGGGTCGCGGCTTCGGGCTCTATTTCAGCCACCGCGGCAATTTCGCCGAGGTGGTCGACCTCACTGTGACGAATGGTGCGATCAAGATAGACAAGGTCTGGGTTGCGGGTGATATTGGTAGCCAGATCATTAACCCGATTGGCGCAGAGCACCAGATGCAGGGCGCAGTGATCGACGGCATCGCGCAGGCGCTGGTGTGGCAGCCGGTCGAGCAGAAGGCCGGCGCGGTGACCAACGAGAACTTCGGTGATTTCCCGCTGATCCGCATCGACATGACGCCGGCCGACGTGGCGATCACCTGGGTGGTGACCGACAACCCGCCGACCGGGCTTGGTGAGCCGACACTGCCGCCGGTGATCCCGGCCATCGGCAATGCGATCAAGGATGCCACGGGCAAACGGCTGCGGAGCCTGCCAATGTCGCTGGCGTAAACGCGCTCCACTTCGATGGGTGTGACAAAGACCCCTTCCGCGCAGGCGGGAGGGGTTTTTTGTGGCTCACACGTTCGTCATTCGCGCTTTCGGGGCATGACGAGGTGTGGGGCGCAGCCAGCGCGGATTACCCAAAGAAAAGCCCCCTGCGGTACGGGACCGCAGGGGGCTTCCTCTGGCCAACGGGTTTGCGTCAAACCCGCATCAGTAGCGGTAGCCCAGCTTCATGCCGAAGAACTGCGGCCGGATCGTGAACGTACGCGTCGAGTTGGCGCAGAACGTGATCGAGCAGAAGGTGTTTCGGGTCAGTTCGCCGCGCTTGTCGAAGGCGTTCTGGATGAACACGTCGAGCGTCCAGTGATCCTTGCGGATGCCGGCACCGAAATCGAAGCTGACGAACCCGGGGGTTGCGCAGCTAGCTGCCTCGGGCGAACCCGCTGCACGCTCCGGACAGACAAACAACCGGTTGTTGTCTTCATTCAGATCCTGCGTTGCACTGGTCTGATACAGCGCAGCACCCTGGAAGTAGGCCTTGTAATCGCCGATATCCGTGTCGTAGCGGATCGAGGTCGTGCCCTTGAACTTGGGCTGACGCGGCAGGCGCGTGCCGTTGCTAGCGGCAACAGTCGGGGTGCCGATGTTGGTCCCGCTGTTCGGATCGCCGGTCACGATGTTGCCATTCGTATCCACGAACGTGCCCGACGAGCAGGTCGGAAGCTGGGCGATGGTCTGCGCCGCACGGTCGGCCACGAAGTTGCAGAAGTTACCCTTGAGCTTGCCGTCGTTGTAGGAGCCGCTGGTCACGAACGTGAACTTGCCGAGCCGCAGATCGGCATCGAACTCCACGCCCTTGACTTCGGCCTTGCCAGCATTGCCGGTGTAGCCTGCGCCTTGTGCACCTGCCACAACGACGCCGTATTGGATGTTGTTCCACTTTTCGAGATAAACGGCAGCATTGAACCGGAACATGTTGTTCCAGGTGGTCTTGAAGCCGATTTCGAAGTTGGTGAGCTCTTCGGACTTGAACGATGGTGCCGCCACAACCACGGCGGGCTGGGTCGTCGTTGCACGGATGCGCAGCGGGCGGTTGAAGCCGCCGGGGCGGAAGCCGGTCGAGTAGTTGAAATAGACCAGCTTGTCCGGTGTGAACTGCCAATCGAGCACGACCTTGTGGGTTTGCCCCTGTTCGCTGTAGCGGCCCACGCTTTCCGGATCGAGCCGGTTGGTGTTGCGGCATTCGAGCCGTGCACCGGTGAGCGGTAGCGGACAGCCGATCGCGCCCGTGGGCGTGAAGATGGTCGGCGCATTCAGAGCCGAGCTGGCCACACCGGCGAACCCGGTGATCGCGAAGTCGGTCCAGAAGTAGCGGATGCCGCCGGTGATCTTCAGGTCGGGCAGGATGTTGTAGTGCCCTTCGGCGAAGATCGCCGTATCGTTGTAGGCGGTATCGTTTTCGGTGATGTAGAACCCGTCTTCGCGCACGGCGGGCGTACCGAGGATCATTGTGCCGCCCTGGGCCTCAGGGATGCCGAAGCCGGCAAAGTTGGCGTCCCCGCCGCCTCCTGAGGTGTAGCCGACGATCTGGTCAAGCCCGCGGATCGAATAGAAGTTGTTAGTGTTGTTCTTCTGGTGCTGGTAGAAACCACCCAAGGTAACATCGAACGGCCAAGATTTTGGCGTGGTCAGACGCAATTCCTGGGTGAACTTCTTGTTGGTGTTGTTGGCCTTGTAGTACTGGGTCGGGTTGAGCAGCGTCGAGCACTTCAGTGTCACGCCCGATCCAGAGCAGCCCGCTTTGTCGAAGAACTGCAGGTAACTTTCATAACCCGGGCCGAAGCCATCGTAGGTCACGGTATAGTAGGTGTAGTCGTTGTTGATCTTGCG
>JAIXTA010000138.1 GCA_027484405.1 Burkholderiales bacterium | reverse complement strand
CGACAAGCTGGTGGGCGAGCGCCTGGATGTGATCCGCGAGGCGATCCGCACCCACGAGATCCTGACCCTCGACTACGCCGACATGCGCGGCATTCCGAGCCACCGCGACATTCGCCCGCTGGCCTGCGCCTTCTGGGGCGGCACCTGGAGCGTGGCAGCGTGGTGCGAGCTGCGCGTGGGTTTTCGCGCCTTCCGGCTCGATCGCATCCGCGCCCTGACGCGCAGCGGCCGCCGCTTCGTGGACGAGCCGGGCAAGACCTGGGCGGACTATCAGCGCCTCATGGAAGCAGAGATCAATAGCGGCGAAGCGCACCGCAGCGACGCCGCAGCGCCAGGCAAGGCGGCATGAGCGTCACGTCGCGCGGCGCGGGCTGACGCGGCCCCGTGCCTGACTCGCGGCGATATAGTCGCCAGCCAGCGGCCTGTCGGCCGCCCTGCCCCATGCCACAGCGCACCGCCTCGTTATGAGCAAGACCAAGCACGTCTCCGAAACGCCCGCCACGCAGATGCTGCGCAAGGCCGGCGTGACCTTTGGCGAGCATCCCTACGACTATGTCGAACACGGCGGCACCGCCGAAAGCGCGCGCCAGCTTGGCGTGCCCGAGCATGCGGTGGTCAAGACGCTCATCATGGAAGACGAGGCCGCCAAGCCGCTGGTGGTGCTCATGCATGGCGACAAGACCGTCTCCACCAAGAACCTCGCGCGCCAGACCGGGCGCAAGCACATCGAACCCTGCAAGCCCGAGGTGGCGCAGCGCCACACGGGCTACATGGTGGGTGGCACCTCGCCCTTTGGCACCAAGCGGCCCATGCCCGTGTACGTGCAAGCCAGCGTGCTGGACCTGCCGACGATCTACATCAACGGCGGCCGGCGCGGCTTTCTGGTCTCGATTGCGCCGCAGGTGCTGACCGAGTTGCTCCAGGCCCAGCGCGTGGACTGCGCGCTGGACGCTTGATCTTTTTCCATCCCTCAACCAGAACAACAACGCACACATGCAAGCCACACTGATCAATCTTGGCTGGGTCCTCGGCGCCTACCTGCTCGGCTCCCTGTCCTTCGCAGTCATCATCAGCCGGGCCATGGGCCTGAACGACCCGCGCACCTACGGCAGCAAGAACCCGGGCGCCACCAACGTGCTGCGCAGCGGCAACAAGGCCGCCGCGGTCCTCACGCTGCTGTTCGACGCCGTCAAGGGCTGGGTGCCGGTGTTCTTTGCCCTGCGTGCCGAACTCAGCGACGGCTGGGTGGCCGCGGTGGCGCTGGCGGCCTTTTTGGGGCACCTCTACCCGGTGTTCTTCAAGTTCGTCGGCGGCAAGGGCGTGGCCACGGCCCTGGGCGTGCTGGTGGGCATCAATCCGCTCTTCGGCCTGGCGACGCTCAGCACCTGGATCATCATCGCCGCCTTCTTCCGGTTTTCGTCCCTGGCGGCCCTGGTGGCCAGCATCTTTGCGCCGCTGACCTACCTGCTCTGGTTCGGCGGCGATGCAATCGGACTGGCCGTGCTGATCATGAGCGGTCTGCTCATCTGGCGCCACCGCCAGAACATCAGCAATCTGATGAACGGCAAGGAAAAGCGGCTGGGGGAGAAGGCTTGACTGAGCCGCGCGTTCTACCGCCCTGCTGTTGTGCCGAGTTTGGCGAGGAAGCAGTGGTCAACATGAGCAAGGCCAGTGCCGATTTGGTGCGGCGCTTCGATGCGGTGGCTGGCATGCAGCGCGTTGCGAGCGCCGATCGCAAAACACGCTGGTGGATCACTGCGCGCCGCTGTCCAAGGTGTGCAACGCCGTGGCTCGTCGGGCAGGACGAAGTCGTTCATGACTTCTGGGCGCTGAAGCGCCTCAGCGATTCTGCGGTAGCCGCCATCACCAACGAGGCGTGGTGGCCCGCGGACTTCGACAGCTACGGCCGCTTTCTGCTGCGCGCAGTCGATGCAGACATCACGGCGCGCTTTGCCAACGCGGATGAGCTCGCCTACGACGCCCATCGGCTGGAGGATCTCAGTCCGGACATGCATGCGTGCGACAAGGCACGCGCTCTCGGGGAGGATCTTGCCGACTACCAACGACTATTGACGCTGCCACCCGAGTAGGGGCCGCGGCGGTCGCTTTTCAATCTCTCACTCAGGTCCACCATGGGCAACAAGAGCACTAGCAGCCTCGAACTCGTCGAAGACAGCCTCGACCGCATCAAGACCATCGACCGCAGCGGCCCGACCCTGCGCAGCGTGCTGGAGGTGAACCCGGATGCGCGGCGCCTAGCCAGGCAGCTGGATGCCGACCGAAAGCGCGGCGATGCGCTCGGGCCGCTGCATGGCGAGCCGGTGCTGGTGAAGGACAACATTGCCACGGCAGACCGCATGCAGACCACGGCGGGGTCGCTGGCACTCATCTGCGCCAAGGCACCGCGCGATGCGCATGTGGTGCACCGGCTGCGCAGCGCGGGGGCGCTGATCCTGGGCAAAGCGAACCTGAGCGAGTGGTCGAACTTCCGGGGCGCCAATTCCAGCAGCGGCTGGAGCGCGCGCGGCGGCCAGTGCCGCAATGCGCATGTGCTGGACCGCACGCCGAGCGGCTCGTCCTCCGGCAGCGGCGCTGCCGTGGCCGCGGGTCTGGTGCGCTTTGCGGTGGGGACCGAGACGGATGGCTCGATCGTCTCGCCGGCCTCGTGCAACGGCATTGTCGGCTTCAAGCCCACGCTGGGTGCGGTAAGCCGCGACGGCATCATCCCGATTGCGGCCAGCCAGGACACCGCCGGCCCGATGACGCGCAGCGTGGAAGACGCCGCCTGGCTGCTGGCCGGCATGGTGGGTGCCGACGTGCACGATGCCGCCACCCAGGGCCAGATGCTCGCTGTAGCCGATCTCATCAAGCTGGCCAAGACCCTGCAGGCCGGCAAGCGCAGCACGGCACTCAAGGGGCTTCGCATCGGCGTGGCACGCAATCTCGCGGGCTACCACCGTGGCGTGGATGCACTCTTTGAACAGGCGCTCAAGGACTTGGCCAAGGCCGGCGCGGTGCTGGTGGACGCAAGCATCCCGAATGCCGCCACGCTCGGGCCGACCGAGGTGGAGGTGTTGCTGTACGAGATGAAGCACGGCATGGCGGCCTATCTGCGTGAGTTTGCGGCCAATCTCAAGTTCCGCACCTTGGACGACCTGATCGCCTTCAACCTGCGCACACCCAAGGAGCTGGCCGTGTTTGGCCAGGAGCGCTTCGAGCAGGCAGCGAAGAAGGGCGCACTCACCGATGCGGCCTATCGGAAGGCGCTGGCCACCAACCGGCGCCTGTCGCGCACGCAGGGCATCGACGCTGCGCTCAAGAAGCATGAGGTGGCGCTGTTCGTGGCACCCACCACGAGCCCGGCCGCGCTGATTGACCACGTCAACGGTCACCGGCCGAGCGGTGCGGCTTCCTCGCCCGCCGCCGTGGCCGGCTACCCGCACCTGACCGTGCCCATGGGTGCGGTGAACCAGCTGCCGGTGGGCTTGAGTTTCTTCGGCCCGGCGTGGTCGGACCTGCAGGTGCTTGCCGCCGGCGCCGCCTACGAGCAGCGCACGGGCCACCTGATCAAGCCGCGCTTTCTCAAGACCCTGCCCGTGAAGGGCTGAGCCACCAGCGTGATTTTCAACGTTTGTTTGATAAGCGGGGCTTGAGAAGCCTCATCTTCAAATGAACGTTGAAGATACCAATCGGCCGCTTTTCGCTTGCAGCAAGCGGGTCTTGGCCGATCTGGGCACGAAAAATCAGGCGTGCATGTCACGCCGAAGAGGATGCCGTGTCGCCTACGCGGGCGGCGCGTCCAGCTCGGCCAGCGGCCAGCGCGGCCGCACATTGAAGCCGGTCTGGGCATCGCGCTGACCACAGGCCAGGCGCAGGGCGCCAGCCAGGGCGATCATGGCGCCGTTGTCGGTGCAGAACTGCAGGTCCGGGTAGTAGACCTTGGCCCCCGCCTTGGCGCACAGTGCATTGAGCGTGCTGCGCAGCCGCTGGTTGGCGCCCACGCCGCCCGCCACCACCAGCACCTTGCGGCCGGTCTGCTTCAAGGCCGTCATGGCCTTCTTGCTCAGCACGTCCACGGCGGCCTCTTCAAAGGCGCGTGCCAGATCGGCCCGCCATGGGTCGCCCTCGGGCAGCTCGGCACATTTGCGCGCTTGGGTGAGCACGGCCGTCTTCAGGCCGGCAAAGCTGAAGTTCAGGTCGCCTGAATGCAGCAGCGGCCGCGGCAGGGCAAAGCGCTTGGGATCGCCGGTCTCGGCCAGGCGTGCGAGCTTGGGGCCGCCGGGGTAGGGCAGGCCGAGCAGCTTGGCGCTCTTGTCGAAGGCCTCGCCCGCGGCGTCGTCAATCGTCTCGCCCAGCAGGGTGTAGCGCCCCACGCCGGCCACATCCATGAGCTGGGTGTGGCCGCCGCTGACCAGCAGGGCCACATGCGGAAAAGGCGGCGGGTCGGCCGCCAGCAGGGGCGAGAGCAGGTGCCCCTCAAGATGGTGCACGCCGATCGCAGGCTTGTTCAGGCCGAAGGCCAGGGCCTTGGCCAGCCCGGCGCCCACCAGCAGCGCACCGGCCAGCCCGGGCCCCTCGGTGTAGGCCACGCCATCAATGTCCTTCATCGACAGCCCCGCCTCGCGCAGCACCTGCTCAACCAGCAGCGCACCGTGGCGGATGTGGTCGCGGCTGGCGAGCTCGGGCACCACGCCGCCGTAGAGCGCATGCATGTCGATCTGGCTGTGCAGTGCGTGCGCGAGCAGGCCGCGCTCGGTGTCAAAGAGCGCGACGCCGGTCTCGTCGCAGGAGGTTTCGATGCCGAGAACGCGCATCGTCTGTGTTCAGCCCAGCGCGACGCGTGCGATGGCGTCCAGCACGGCGGCGTCTTCGCCCACCGGGGGGCGCAGCTCGAACTGCACGCCGGGCAGGGCGGCGCGGGCGGCCTCGATCAGCTCGGGCAGGTCAGCGCGCACATGGGCCCCGGCCGCGAGGAACACCGGCACCACGCGAATGTGCGTGCAGCCCTGTGCAGCCAGTTGCGCGGCGGCCGCGGCCAGCTCGGGCTTGGCGAATTCCAGATAGGCCAGCGCCACGGGCGTGCCGCCAGCGGCCACGCGCTCGCGCAAGCGTTCAAAGGGCGCAAACCAGAGCGGATCGCGCGAGCCATGGGCAAACAGGAGGAGGCCGTTCATGCATGTAGTTTAGTGATGACCCTCAGCTTCACTTTGGCGCAGCTGGCAAGCTTCTTGCGCCCCGGTGGTGCATGCCCCAGTCCAGTCGTCCGCTTGCGGTGCTGATCGTGACCGATGTCGATGCCGACGAGGCGTCGGCTGCGCATGCGCTCTCACAGGGCCTGGCAGATGCCGGTCACTTTGTGCTGGGCGTGCGCACGGGCGATCTCACCCTGCCCGAGGCGGTGGCCCACCTGCGGCCCGACGTCATCGTCATCAGCGCCGACAGCGGCGCCCGGGATGTGCTGGAACACATCGTGATGGCCACGCGCGACGCCCCGCGGCCGATCGCCATGTTCACCGGCGACCGCGACCGCGACACCCTGCGCAGTGCGCTGTCTGCGGGCGTGAGCGCCTACGTGGTGGACGGGCTGGCGCCCGGCCGCGTGCAGGCGGTCGTGGATGTAGCCGTGGAGCGGTTTGCGGTCGAGCAGAACCTGCGCGCTGAACTCAGCGTCACCAAGGCCGAGCTCGCCGATCGCAAGCTGATAGACCGCGCCAAGCGCCTGCTTATGAAGAAGAAGGGCATGAGTGAGGACGAGGCGCACAAGTTCATCCAGACGGCGGCCATGCAAAAGGGCCTGAAGGCGCGCGAGGTGGCTGAGCGTCTGATTGACTTTGAAAGCCTGCTCGGCTGAGCCGGCGGTGACGCCGCGCCGAGTTGGTGCGTTGCAGCAGATTGGTGCGTGCTGTGCTGGTGCAGTTCAGTGCACTGGTTCGAGAAAAATCAATCAAATCAAAGGTTTGCGATCTGGCATCCAAACTGCTTGGTGGGATGTGCCTGACTGGTGGCAACGGCGTCGCCAGTCGCGTGAAGAGCGAATTCGTCTGATTTGGACAAAGGCGTCCATGCCCTGCGCAAGCGGGGTGTGTGACGCCTTTTTCTTTTGGTCTTTCGCTTCTCACAGCACCAGAACACGCACGACCTGAACCCCCAACCCTTCCTTCAAAGCTCTGGAGAGATCGATGGACAAGCAGCTCGACCCAATCGGCCCCACCGCACCCGCCGCCAGCCCCAAGGAGCCCGATGCCATGCGCCGCAAAGTGATCAAGACCGCCAGCATGGCTGCAGTCATCGGTGCCATGGAGCCCGCGCTGCGGGCCAGTGCCTGGGCCCAGGGCTCGGATGCACCGGAAAAGAAGGAAGTGCGCATCGGCTTCATTCCCCTGACCGACTGCGCCAGCGTGGTCATGGCCAGCGTGCTCAAGCTCGATGAGAAGTACGGCGTCAAGATCATCCCGACCAAGGAAGCCAGCTGGGCGGCCGTGCGCGACAAGCTCGTCAACGGCGAACTGGACTTTGCCCACGTGCTCTACGGCCTGGTGTACGGCGTGCACGCCGGCATCAGCGGGCCGAAGAAAGACATGGCCGTGCTCATGACCCTGAACCACAACGGCCAGGGCATCACGCTGTCCAGGAAGCTGGCCGAGGCCGGTGCAGTGGACGGCGCCTCGCTGGCCAAGGTCATGACCACCCAGAAGCGCGACTACACCTTCGCACAGACCTTCCCCACCGGCACGCACGCCATGTGGATCTACTACTGGCTGGCGACCTACGGCATCAACCCCATGCGTGACGCCAAGGTCATCACCGTGCCGCCGCCGCAGATGGTGGCCAACATGCGCGTGGGCAACATGGACGGCTACTGCGTGGGCGAGCCCTGGAACCACCGCGCGATTGCCGATGGCATCGGCATTTCGGCCGCCACCACGCAGGACATCTGGAAGGACCATCCTGAGAAGGTGCTCGGCACGCAAGCCGACTTCGTCAAGAAGAACCCGAACACCTGCCGTGCCGTGGTGAGCGCCATTCTTGAGGCTGGCAAGTGGATCGATGCCGGCCTGTCCAACAAGAACAAGATGGCCGAGACGATTGCCGACCGCGCCTACGTGAACACCAGTGTGGACGTGATCAACCAGCGCATTCTGGGCCGCTATCAGAATGGTCTGGGCAAGACCTGGGACGACCCCAACCACATGAAGTTCTACAACGACGGCCTCGTCACCTTCCCCTATCTGTCCGACGGCATGTGGTTCCTCACCCAGCACAAGCGCTGGGGCCTGCTCAAGGACCATGTGGACTATCTGGCGATGGCCAAGCAGATCAATCAGATCGGCATCTACCGCCAGGCTGCTGCAGCCACCAAGACGCCGGTGCCCAAGAGCGAGATGCGCAGCTCCAAGCTCATCGACGGCGTGGTGTGGGACGGCAGCAACCCGCGCGCGTACGCCGATGGATTCAAGGTGAAGGCGTAAGCCTTCACCTTGAATCCTCCCTTGATCGCAAACCCCACCCCATCCCTCCCCTTGCAAAGGGGAGGGCAATCTCAAGACTGAGGGTGACTCGAATGAGCGCTGTTCTAGAAAAGCTTGAAACGCCGATGATGCAGAACGCAGCCAGTGCTTCGTCCGCCCCTGTTGCAGCCAACGAGCCCATCGCGGCGGTGCCTGAGAAGAAGACCCGCGCGCAGCTGCGTGCTGCGATGGACCCGCGGGCGCGGGCGGCGCAGCGTCGCGCGATGCTGCTCAAGGTGATTCCGCCGCTGCTCGGCATGGCGGCCTTCGTCCTGCTCTGGGAAATCATCGCGCTCACCAGCAAGGGGAGCTTCCCCGGCCCCTGGCCCACGGCGGTGGAAGCGGTGAAGATCTTCTCGGATCCGTTCTATCGCAACGGCGTGAATGACCAGGGCATCGGCTGGAACGTGCTGTCTTCGCTGCAGCGCGTGGGCCTGGGCTTCGGGCTGGCGGCACTGGTGGGCATTCCGCTGGGCTTCATGATCGGCCGCTTCGCCTTCCTGAACGGCATGGTCTCGCCGCTCATCAGCCTGCTGCGCCCGGTGTCGCCGCTGGCCTGGCTGCCGATCGGCCTGCTGATCTTCAAGGGCGCCAACCCGGCTGCGATCTGGACCATCTTCATCTGCAGCATCTGGCCCATGATCATCAACACGGCCGTGGGTGTGCAGCGGGTCCCGCAGGACTACATGAACGTGGCACGTGTGCTCAATCTGAGCGAATGGAAGATCGTCACGCGCATCCTCTTCCCGGCGGTGCTGCCCTACATGCTGACCGGTGTGCGCCTGGCCATCGGCACCGCATGGCTGGTGATCGTGGCCGCCGAGATGCTGACCGGTGGCGTGGGCATCGGCTTCTGGGTCTGGGATGAGTGGAACAACCTCAACGTGCACCACATCCTGATTGCGATCATCGTCATCGGCGTGGTGGGTCTGCTGCTCGAGCTGCTGCTGATCCGCATTGCCAAGGCCTTTACCTACGAAGACCACCACTGAGCTGCAGGGAGCGCGCACCATGAATCTCTCCAAGTACATCGAAGTGCAGGGTGTCGAGATGGTCTTCGACACCAAGCGCGGCAGCTTCCACGCCCTGCGCGACATCAACCTGTCGATCGCCAAGGGTGAGTTCGTCACGCTGATCGGCCATTCCGGCTGCGGCAAGAGCACGCTGCTCAATCTGATCGCAGGCTTGCTCAATCCCAGCAGCGGCACGCTGCTGTGCGCAGACCGCGAGATCAAGGGCCCGGGGCCAGAGCGCGGCGTAGTGTTCCAGAACCACTCCCTGCTGCCCTGGCTGACCTGCTTCGACAATGTCTATCTCGGCGTGGAGCGCGTCTTTGCGGCCACTGAGAGCAAGCAGCAGCTCAAGGACCGCACGCATGCCGCCCTGGCGCTCGTGGGCTTGAGCCACGCGGCCACCAAGCGCCCGCATGAGATCTCCGGCGGGATGAAGCAGCGCGTGGGCATTGCACGTGCCCTGGCCATGGAGCCCAAGGTACTGCTCATGGACGAACCCTTCGGCGCCCTGGACGCGCTGACCCGTGCGCACTTGCAGGACGAGCTGCTCAAGATCGTGGCCAAGACCCAGAGCACCGTGGTCATGGTCACGCACGACGTGGACGAAGCCGTGCTGCTGGCTGATCGCATCGTGATGATGACCAATGGCCCGGCCGCAACGATTGGCGAGATCGTGAACGTGGACATCGCCCGCCCGCGCGAGCGCCTGGCGCTGGCCAACGATGCCGAGTACATCGCGTGTCGTCAGGCAGTGCTGGAGTTCCTGTATCGCAAGCAATCGCATCCGGTAGCGGAAGCGGCATAGCCGCTCCGCTACCGGCAAAACAGTGTGGGGCACCCCCCTTCCGTCCCCCCGCCCGCGGGGGGAGACACAAAGAGCGCCAGTGTCCAAGGCGTCAGAAACTGCTCGCACGCATCGCGTTGTGAACCTGGCTAGAGAGGTACACGGAGATGGCTGAAGGTCGAATCAACAAGCCGCGCCTGGTGGTGGTCGGCAATGGCATGGCCGGCATTCGGGCTGTGGAGGAGCTGATCAAGCTCGTGCCGGCGATGTACGACATCACCGTCTTCGGCGCGGAGCCGCACCCGAACTACAACCGCATCCTGCTGTCGCCCGTGCTGGCCGGCGAGCAGAAGTTCGAGGAGATCGTCCTCAACGACTGGGACTG
>JAIXTA010000048.1 GCA_027484405.1 Burkholderiales bacterium | reverse complement strand
GTAGTGGAACTCGACGTTCGTGAAGATCTCTTCATCGGGCAGGAAGTGCACCTCGGTGCCGCGCTTGTCGGTGTCGCCGATGATCTTCATGGGCGAGACCTGCACACCCTCTTGCATCTGCAGCTGGCGGTCCTGGACGGCGCCCTTGGCGAACTCGATGTAGTGCACGTGGCCGTCACGGCGCACGGTCAGGCGCAGGAACTTGGAGAGCGCGTTCACGCAGCTCACGCCCACGCCGTGCAGGCCGCCGGAGACCTTGTAGCTGTTCTGGTTGAACTTGCCGCCGGCGTGCAGTTCGGTGAGCGCGCTTTCTGCGGCGCTGCGCTTGGGCTCGTGCTTGTCGTCGAACTTGATGCCGGTGGGAATGCCGCGGCCGTTGTCGATCACGCTGATGCTGTTGTCACTGTGGATGGTGACGGTGATCTCGCTGCAGTAGCCGGCCAGGGCCTCGTCGATCGAGTTGTCCAGCACCTCAAACACCAGATGGTGCAGGCCGGTGCCGTCCGAGGTGTCGCCGATGTACATGCCGGGGCGCTTGCGCACGGCCTCCAGGCCTTCGAGGATCTGGATCGAGCTGGCGCCGTAGTCTTCGGCCGCGCCGTTTTGCGGCGTGTTCGGGATGAAGTCTGCGCTGGTGTCGCGAGGGGCTTCGGCGTTGTTGTCGGTCGGTTCGGCCATGCTGTGTCTACTCAATCACGTGCGCGGAAAGCACGAAAAACGGCTGGATCGGGTCGAAATCGGGTCTGGATAAAAACGCCGAAGGGGCACGAAGGCCCCTTGTTGGCAATCGCCGGGTCTATCAGGGACCAGGCGAACACAAGCCATGCATCAGATCCGCATGGGCATCACGACGTACTTGAAGTCGCCATTATCGGGCAGGGTGATCAGGGCGCTGGCATTCGGGTCGTTCAGGCCGATCTGGATGGCGGGCACCTTGAGGTTGCCCAGCACATCGAGCAGGTAGCTGACGTTGAAGCCGATCTCGACACCACCGTGCGGCCAGTCGATGTCGAGTTCTTCGAAGGCTTCTTCCTGGTCGGCATTGGTGGAGTTGATCTTCAGCAGGTTGTCGGCCACGGCCCAACGCACGCCCTTGAACTTGTCGCTGGTCAGGATGGCGGCGCGCTGCAGGGCGCCCTGGATCAGGCCGCGGTCCACCGTGAAGAGCTTGGTGTAGCCCTGCGGAATGACGCGGGTGTAGTCGGGAAACTTGCCTTCAACGAGCTTGCTGATGAGCTCGATGTTGCCAAAGTTGAACTTGATCTGGTTGTTGGCCACGGCAATGGCCACCGGATCTTCGGACTCCTCGAGCAGGCGCAGCAGCTCCATGACCGTCTTGCGCGGGATGATGACCTCGTGCTTGGGCAGGGTCGCATCGACCTGGGTCTGGCAGAAGGCCAGGCGGTGACCGTCGGTGGCCACGGCCTTGACGTAGCTGCCGTCGGTGACGAAGAGCAGGCCATTGAGGTAGTAGCGGATGTCCTGCTGCGCCATGGCGAAATGCACCATCGAGATCAGGTGCTTCAGCGCCTTCTGCGTCAGGCTGAACTGCGCGCCCCAGGCTTCGGGCTGGGCCACGGTCGGGAACTCGGCAGCATCGAGCGTGGCCAGCGAGAAGCGGCTCTTGCCCGACTGGATTGTGAGCTTCTTGTTGGCGTGGCTGAGCGTGACTTCGCCGGAATCGGGCAGGGCACGCAGGATGTCCAGCAGCTTGCGGGCATTGACGGTGGTGGCGGTGTCGTCCTTGCCCACGCCAAATTCGCCAGCGGTGGTGATCTGGATCTCGATGTCGGTGGCCAGGAAGGAGACGGACTCGCCCGTCTTCTTCATCAGCAGGTTGGCCAGGATGGGCAGCGTGTGACGGCGCTCGACGATGCCTGAGACGGTCGACAGCGGCTTGAGGAGGGCGTCGCGGCTGGCTTTGACCAATTGCATAAGTCTTTCCTTATTGTTGGTAATAGGTAACAAGGGCAGGACTCGTCTGTGGACAAGGCAAAAACGCCTTGCAGATCAACGAGTTAGTTCCTTGTTTTGCCTGTGAATAAGGAAGTACAGGGCCGCGCACGAAATGTGGATAACTTCCTGCGTTTGCCGCAAGACACGAGTTATCCACATTCTGCCAACGGCGTTGTACTCGCTTGTCCACAGTACCGAACATTGGGTTTTGAAGCAACTTGAGTGAGGGTGAAACCGGCGACTTTGAGGGCTTTTGCGGTGCACTTGCGGCGCGCATTCAGCAAGCATCTTGAGGGCGCTCACCCCCGCTGGATCGGTCTGTCTGACCACGCAGCGGCCCTGGTCAGATCAAGACACATTTGTAAAGAACACCACAGGCAAGCGGGAACGGCGCTAGTGAGTGCATGCTCGCAGTCTGCTGAACGGCACTCACTGCCCGAGCCTCAGCTCTTGAGGGTCTGCTCCAGCACGTGCAGGGTGTGATTGAGCTGGGCGTCCTTGCCGCGCTCGGTGCCGATCTTGCGCACCGCATGCAGCACGGTGGTGTGGTCGCGGCCGCCGAAGAGCTCGCCGATCTCCGGCAGGCTCTTCTGTGTCAGCTCCTTGGCCAGGTACATGGCCACCTGGCGCGGCACGGCAATGTTGGCCGGGCGGCGCTTGGAGTACATGTCGGCGACCTTGATCTTGTAATAGTCGGCCACGGTCTTCTGGATGACCTCGATGGAGATCTGGCCGCGCGAGACCTGCAGCAGATCGCGCAGCGCGTCCTTGGCGGTGTCCAGGGTAATGCTCTTGCCGTGGAAGTCGCAGTAGGCCACGACCTTTTTCAGGGCGCCTTCGAGCTCGCGCACATTGCTGCGCAGGTGCTTGGCGATGAAGAAGGCCACTTCGCTTTCCAGCAGTTTGCCGAGCTCCTCGGCCTTCTGCTGCAGGATGGCGACGCGCATTTCCAGTTCCGGTGGCTCGATGGCCACCGTCAGGCCGGCGTCAAAGCGGCTCTTCAGGCGCTCATCAATATCAGAGAGCTCCTTGGGATAGGTGTCGCTGGTGATGATGATCTGGCTCTTGGCCGCGGTCAGTGCCTCGAACAGGTAGAAGAACTCCTCCTGCGTGCGCTCCTTGCCGGCAAAGAACTGGATGTCATCGATCAGCAGCAGATCGAGCGAGTGGTAGTAGCGCTTGAAGGCGTCGAAGTCCTTGCGCTGATAGGCGCGCACCACATCGGCCACGTACTGCTCGGCGTGGATGTAGCGCACGCGGGCATCGGGCTTGGCGTCGAGCATGGCATTGCCGATGGCGTGGATCAGGTGGGTCTTGCCCAGGCCGGTGCCGCCGTACAGGAAGAAGGGGTTGTAGGAGACGCCGGGGTTGTCGGCCACCTGCAGCGCGGCGGCGCGGGCCAGCTGGTTGGCCTTGCCCGAAACGAAATTGTCGAAGCGCAGCACGGTGTTCACGCGCGTGCGTTCCTGCACGTCGATTGCACCGGCCTGCTGGGTGGCTGCGAGCGCAGCCTGACTGGCCGCGGCCTGGGCCTGGCTTGCGAGGGTCACGCCGTCGGCAACGCCGTGCAGCAGGCTGCCC
>JAIXTA010000220.1 GCA_027484405.1 Burkholderiales bacterium | reverse complement strand
GTACTGATCCAGAGCCAGCATGATGACACGGTGATCCAGGCCGAGCAGGCCATCCACCTCTCGGCATCGCAGAAGCACATCCTGCTGCAGGCCAAGGAGCACATCACGCTGGCCGAAAGCGGCGGCGCCTATCTGAAACTGGCGGGCAAGGATCTGGAGCTGGGTGCGCCAAACGGCTTCACGGTGAAGGCCGCGAAGGTTGTGTTTGCCGGGCCGGGCAGCCTGGGCGCCACGCTGCCGGCCTTCTCCAAGGCCGATCTGCAGTACGACCAGCAGTTCGTGCTGCTGCTCGCCAGCGGCGCGCCCGTGACGAACCGCAAGTTCGAGATCACCTACGAGGACGGGCGCAAGGTGACAGGCACATCCGACGCCGAAGGCAAGACCGGCATCGAGCAGTCGCTGATCTCGGAGCGCTGCACCGTCAAGATCCTGCCGCCCGACGCATGAGCCCACTCCCTCCGCACGGTCACGCTGCATGAGCTCGAACCCCTTCGATCTGTACAACACGGTCCCGATCCAGTACGACGCACAGGGTCGGCCCTATGCCGACGCCGGGCTCACCCCGGTGCGTGATGCCAGGCGCACCGCATTGGTGGTGCCTTCCTCCAAGGTGATTCCCGTGGTGTTCCTGCCGGGCATCATGGGATCGAACCTGCGCCTGATCGATACGGGCGGATTCGATACCAACGGTCTGGCCTGGAACCCCGGCGGATCTTGGTGGATGCTCTCGAAGTTCCGCCCGCTGAGTCCCTCGCAGAGGCGTCGCCTGCTCGATCCGGCCAACACCGAGGTGGCGCTGGACATGCCGCTGGGCGATGAGGCCGTGAGCGGCTTCACGCTGATGGGAGCCGCCGATGGCCGCGGCGGGCCTGCGGCACAGCAGCGCCGGGCCGACAACCTCAAGGCCGAGTTCACGCGCCGCGGCTGGGGCTCGGTCATGCTGGGCGGCGGCGGCTACATCCCGTTCCTCGCCTATCTGGAGCTCCACCTGAACCGCATGTTCTGGCGCGGTCAGCTCGACGCGCTGTGGAGCCGCAACGTGCTGCAGCGCAAGCGCAGCACCGGGCGCGGTAGCAGCACCGACGTGGACTGGGATATCGCCAAGGGCGACAAGCCCCTCAGCGAGCAGGACCTCAAGAAGGCCGCCGAGTATTGGCTGCCGGTGCATGCGGTGGGCTACAACTGGATCCGCAGCAACGAGGATGCCGGCAAGTACGTGGCCAAGCGCGTGGAGGGCTTCATCAAGCACTACGCGGACCTCGGCTACCAGTGCGACAAGGTGATCCTGGTCACGCACTCCATGGGCGGGCTGGTCGCGCGCGCTGCCTGCAGCCCGCAGATCGGCAACCTGGCTGGCAAGACCCTGGGCGTGATCCATGGCGTGATGCCGGCCACCGGCGCGGCGGCCGCCTATTGGCGCTGCCAGGGCGGCTTCGAGGGCTGGGCGCGCGGCTGGGATGCGGCCTCGGGCATCCTCGGGCCGAACGGCCCCGCCGTCGCGGCCGTGTTCAGCGGCAGCCCGGGCGCCCTGCAACTGCTGCCCAGCAAGCAGTACGGCAGCGGCTGGCTGCAGTTCAAGGACGCCAAGGGTCGCGTGCTCGAGGCTCTGCCCAAGGCCAATCCCTACAGCGAGATCTATGCGCAGGAGTCTGTCTGGTGGCGGCTCATGCGGCAGGAGTGGATCGACCCCGACAACTTCGACGATCTCGAGCCGCGGGAGCGCCGGCTGCTGTGGGCGCGCTTCACGCAGAACCTGAAGTACGCGGAAAGCTTCCACGACAAGATCGCGAGCTACTACCACCCGCTGACGCACGCGCAGTACGCCAACGACGACGAAGACCACAGGGCCTTCGGCAACGCGGTCTGGCGGATCACGAACTACCAGGGCGTGTCCGACACCGAGATCCGCAACTCGCACGACATCTACGAGGACGATCAGCATGGCCGCCGCCTGGTGGTGGTCGATCGCCCGTCCAAGAGCTGGATCCTGCCCGACGACTGGCTGCCGCGTGACCGCTTCTGGGGGCGGCTCGAAATGCAGGACGAGGCCGGGGACGGTACCGTACCGGTGCGGTCCGGCGCCGCCGCAGCCAAGCATGCGCAGTTTGTGTGCGCGCACCGGCCCGGCTATGACCACCAGGGCAGCTGGAACGACGATCGGCCGAGAACGGCTGCGCTCTACAGCATCGCGCGCATCATCTCCGAGACACTGTGAACCCCACTGCGCCCACCCGAGCATCTGCCCCACGCCCCGCCTGGCCGCGCGCCGGCGCCGTGCTGGCGGCGCTGTTCGTCGTCCTGTCGGCCGGCTGCGAGCCCACGGCGGTTGCCGGTCCGACGATCCCGTCCCAAGCCCCTGAGAAAGCCATCATGAGAATCGAGTGCTTCGGTCGCTACCAGGTCACGGTGCCTGCCGGCAGCGTGTTCAGCATCCCGACGGTGACGCTGCCGAACGTCGAGTTCCGCGCACAGCGCGATGCCGCGGCCACGGTCGAGGCCTTCCAGGGCAAGCTCAAGGCCTTTGCCCAGCAGCTGGGCAGCACGGCCCACAGCACGGAAAAGAGCCTGCTGCACCGCGTGGAGGCGCTCGGCCCGGACGCTGCGGTGATCGTGTTTCGGGAGTCTGCCGCGGCCACCGAGCTCTTCGAGATCCAGGGCTGGCGCTGGCTCGCGCCGGGCGTGGAATACATCGCGGCAGGCGCGGCCACCACGGCCGAGGTGGCCGCCGACACGCCGCTGTTTGCACAGGCCGCCCAGAGCCTCCGCTTTCGTGCACCGGGTACTGCGCCTGCGGCACCCGGCCTGTGTCTGCAGGACGCCTGGATTCCCGGCGGTGCGCATCGGCGCGAGAGCGTGTCCGCGCGGCTCACGCTGGCCGACCAGGGCGTGACGATCACCCTGGCCACGGAACTGCCTGTCCCCAAGACCCGCGACGACCAGCTGCTGGCGCGTTGGACTGCCGCCAAGCGGGTCAGCGCGCCGCTGCCCAAGTTCGAGGAGCTGCGCAATGGCAACCGCATGCTGGATGGGCGCCCGGCCGAGGAACTCGTGCTGCTGGCCAGCAATGACCGCGGCGTGCCGACCCTCGATGCCAAGCTGGAGGCCTATGGCGACCGTACGCCGCAGCGCCCGACCCTGCGCATCAGCATGACGGTCGAGCATCTGGATGCCGCGCCCGGCGGTGCGGTCAAGCAGCCCCTGAGTCGCAAGGCGGCGCTCGCGCTCTGGGACAGTCTCACCCAGTCCGTCCGGCAGCGCGCCGGTGCGTTCTAGGCGCAGCACCCGACGGATCACTAATAGCGCCGTGCAGCACACTGCTTCATCTCCACCGGACAATTCGGCGCTGCGGCTGGACATTCTGGGTGCGTCGGTCAGCGTCGGGCATCTGTCCGGCGAGGCCGTGCTGGAAGCGATGGCTACGCACGGGCGACGCACCACGGACCTCTGGGCGATGCTCGCCGCGTCGCCGATGCGCCACAACCCGGCGGCCCAGGACGTGGCTGCGGCCGAGGCTTTGGCCGCTTGCCTTGCCGCCTGTGAGGCGCATGCCTGGCTGCCCTGCGCAGGCATCGGCCAGCCCGCGCAGACGGGCCATGAGCGCGTGGCCACACTGCTGCGCCGCGCCGGGCAGGACCGCATGCGCGCGCTGCCACACGCACTGCCCGAGGGCACCGGCACAGCGACGGATCCGATGGCGCTGGTGTTTGCGCAGTTCGAGGCCGATCCCGCGCTCACTGCCGTGCTGCTGCATGCCACGCGCATGGTGCAAGCGGGGTTCGACAGCGAAGTGCCGGTCGAGGCCTTCCTGCTGGTCGGCAGCACGGCCAGACTGCAGACGCATCAGGCCCGGCTGGCAGCCGACGCCGACGCCGATCCGGCGTCGGATTGGCGCATGCTGATTGCCGCCGGCCTGGAACGCGCAGCGCCCGGCCTGCGCATGCATCGGCCGGTGAGCGTGTCGCTGCAATGCGATGCCGAAGGCCGGCCCATCGTCGGTACGGGCCAACCGGCCCAGCGTCTGGACAGCACGCAGGCGGCCGCCGCCTTCCTGCAAGGCTGGGCCCATCTCACGCAGCCGAGTGGCGACACCGCGCCGGCTCAGGTGCGGCAGCCGCTGTGGGTGGTGGATCGCGTGGTGAGCGAGGACAGCCGCGCGCTGCAGGGGGTGAGCCTGGCGCTTGCTCACCCCAGGGCCCGGGACGTGCAACTGCCTGCAACCGACCTGATGCAAGGCCGCGAGGCGCTCCACGTGGCGGACGCAGCGCCGGATCCGGCCGGCGCGTCCAGCGTGCTGGCCTGGGCCCTGGCCGGCATGCGCCTGCGCCAGCAGCAGACGCAGGACGCCGCGGTCGTGCTGGGTCTGCGCGATGCGGAGCGGCTCAGCCTCGGCCTGCTGAGCCGCAGCGCCGGCTAGGCGGCGGCATTGACGCGGCGCGCCGCTGCATTCATTGACGACCAAAAATGATTGCTAATGTCTAGCAAATAATCACTTTCCGCTTGTCTAGTGCGGATTCTGGCCAAAAATGCAGATCGGTTCTAACGGCCGAAATTGATTTATTTCTGCAACATCAGCACCCGGCCGCTGCGCGCGGGGGCGCTGAGCTGCAGCGTGCTCCGGCGCGCGTCCACCCGCTCGCCGGTCAGCAGATCGATATAGCGACCCCGCGCACGCTCGGGCAGATCCAGCGTCACGCGTTGCTCGGTGGCGGCGTTGTTGAACAGCAGGATCGCCTGCGCGTCGCCCAGGGTGCGATGCAGCGCGACCGTGCGCTCGTCGAGATGCAGCGGCGCATCGATCGATCCACGGCGCAGCACGGCATGCTGGTTGCGCAGCGCCGTGAGCGTCTTGAACCAGGCCAGCATGTCCTCGTCGGGCTGGCCTCCGAGATCGGCCCAGGGGTAGCTGGCGCGGTTGTAGGGGTCATCGCCGCCGGTCACGCTCACTTCGTCGCCGTAGTAGATCGCGGGTGAACCGGGGAAGGTCATCTGCAGCAGCACGGCCAGCTTGTAGCGCTGCTTGGCCAGCGCGACGGCCTCGGGCTTGCTGTTGTCGTGCCAGCCGAGCACGTGCAGGCTGCGCGCCTGGTCGTGGCTGGAGAGCAGGTTCATGAGCGCGTAGAAGGCCTGCGGCGGATAGGCCTCGCGCATGAGTTCGATGTTCTGCCACAGCTCCTTGGCATTGCCGCCGGCCGCGTACTCCAGCACAGCATTGCGGAAGATGTAGTTCATGGTGCTGTCGAACATGTCGCCCAGGAAGTACTTGGACGAGTCGAACCAGGTCTCGGCAATGGTGATGGCGTCCGGCTTGTGGGCACGGATGGCAGCGCGCCACTCGCGCCAGAAGTCGTCCGGCACCCAGGGGGCGACATCCATGCGCCAGCCCGCCGCGCCCAGGTCGATCCAGCGCTTCATGACGCTGTCGGGCTTGCGGTAGGCGAAGTCGCGCCAGGCCGGTGAGGCCTTGTCGAGTTCCGGCAGATCGGCCACGCCCACCCAGCCGGTGTATTGCTTGTTGGGGTCGGCCTGGGTCTCGTCGAACTGGTACCAGCTCGCGTAGGGCGAATCCTTGCGGATCTTGCCTCCTTCAAACGCACCACGGCTGGCGTACTTGCCGAAGCGATCGAAGTAGATCGAGTCGCTGCCTGTGTGATTGAGCGAGGTGTCCGGGATGACGCGGATGCCGCGCCTGGCGGCCTCGCGCGTGAGGCGCACGAAGTCCTCGTTGGTACCGAAGGCCGGATCGATCCGCGTGTAGTCGGCCGTGTCGTACTTGTGGTTACTGGACGCCTGGAAGACCGGGGTCATGTAGATGGCGTTCGCGCCGAGGCTCTTGATGTAGTCGAGCTTCTCGATGATGCCGGCCAGGTCGCCACCAAAGAAGTCATTGTTGAAGTGGGCGTCGGAGCCGTCACCCGTACCCGGGCGGAAGGGCTTGCTGTTCCAGTTGGCGTGGAACTCGACATCCTTGTCGTGATAGCGGTCCTGCGTGCGGCCGCCGCCCGGTCGCGGATCGTTGCTGCGGTCACCGTTGCGGAAGCGGTCCGGGAAGATGTAGTAGTAGACGGTGTCGGGCGCCCACTCGGGCACCTTGAAGTCGGCCGAGTACACGGTCTGGCGGAAGCGGCGCACCGTGCGCACGCTCGCCGGCTTGTCGGCCACGGCCCCCAGCCCGCCGCTGCCCTTCTCGCGCGTCCAGAACACGGCCTGGCTGTTGTTCTGATAGACGAAGGTGGCATCGCCAATCTGCACCTCAAACCAGTAGCCGTAGACGCCGATGCGATCGAAGCGGTGGGTCGCCTCCCAGCGCTCGCCGGCACCATCGGCACGGCGCTGCATGGGCAGCCGCGCCAGGGTGCTGTATTCGAGCACTTCCTGGTTGCCTTCCAGCCTGCGGTTCTCGATCACGAGGGTGACGCGGTCCACGCCCTTGTCCGCGCTCAGGCTGTAGCGCACGGGCGTACCCGCCACCACGGCGCCGAAAGGCTGCTTGAACTGCAGTGCGCGCGAGTCGAACTTCAGACTCAGAGCCACAGGGTTGCTGACCTGCTGCGCCGTCGGATCGGCAAAGGTCTTGGGGCCGATGCTGAAGTCCGGCTTGCCATCGACGAAAGCCAGGCGCAGCGTGTGTTCGCCGGTGAACACGGCATTCAGATTGCCCGTGGCGCCGGCGGCGGGCTGCATCTGCAGATCGGCACCGACGCTGGTCTTGGGCGACCAGGCCCCATCGGCCAGCTTGAAGTCGTGCCGCCCGGTGACCTTCACGTTCAGGTAGTAGGCGTCACAGCTCCAGCGGAACTGGAAGTCATCCACCGCAGCCCAGTTGTTCATGGAGCCGCGCAGGAAGAGCACGGTGTCGCTGAGCGGCGCTTGCGCTGGACAGGATTCGATATCCAAGGTGGGCGTCCTTGAGGAAGGGGTCATCGACAGACGCAGGCGGTAGACACCGGAGAACGTGCGGCTGATCTCCTGGCCGCGCAGCGCAAGCACCGGACTGCGGCCCGCGCCGGGCGCTGCACCGAAATCCGCATCGGTACTCCAGCCCTCGTCACCCAGCTTGAAGCGGTGCTCGCCCTGCAGGGTCGTCACCAGCTCATAGCGGTTGCAGGCCCAGGTGAATCGCTGGCGATCGACCGCATTCCAGCTGTTGAAGGTGCCGCGCAGGTAGAGGCTGCGCCCGCCCAGCGGGTCTTTGCTGCAGGCGGGCGTGGCGGCCGGGGCACCCTGGGCAAGCGCGGCGCTGCTGCTCAGGGCAAGCAGCAGCGGCCCGACACAGCGGGCCAGCAGGGCGATACGCATCACTGCACCCGCTTGAAGTTGCTGTAGCCCTCGGGCGTGACGAGCCGGGGCTTGAGGATCCATGCCGTCTGCGGCGGCATCTTGACCTGGATCATCGAGGCTTGCAGCTGCACCACGCGGCCGCTGATCTGGTCGATCAGGTTCTCGCCGTCCATGAGCTTGGAATTGCTGACGAGCACGGTGGTGCTGGCTTCCGTCAGCGCGGGATTGATCATGACCAGCACGGTGTCTCCGGCGCGATCAGTGAAGCGTTCGTAGGCAATCACGCCGCCGCTGGCCTCGGCGGTGCGGAAGTCGCCCACGCGCAGGGCGCGACTGGCCTTGCGAATGCCAATCAGCTGGCGGGTCCAGATCAGGTCCGGATGGTTCGCCTCGACCCGGTCCCAGCGCATTGGGCCGCGCATCTCGGGGTCATCGCCGCCTTCCATCGCCACCTCCGTGCCGTAATACAGGTTCACGGCGCCGGGCAGGGTGAACTGGATGACCTGGGCCAGCTTGCGCGCCTTGGCATCCGGCACGGTGGTGGCCAGCCGGAAGGTGTCGTGGTTGTCGAGATAGACCCAGCTCTTGAGCATGTGCTCGTAGTCGGCATCGCGCACCATGCGATCGACCATGCGGGTGAACGACGGACCATCCAGCTCGCGGTTGGCTGCGGAGATCATGAGCTTGCGCAGACCGAAGTGCATCACGCCATCCACCGAGGGAAACCATTCACGGGGATAGTTCGGGATCTCGCCAACGACCAATGAGCCCGGCTTTTCAGCATGCGCCGCCTCGGTCAGCTCGCGCAGGTAGTTGAAGCCGATGTCGAAGGCGACATCGAGGCGCCAGCCATCCACGCCGTCGCGCAGATAGCTGCGCACCACCGAGCCGGGCTGCGCATAGATGTGATCGCGCACCGGCTTGTGCTCCAGGTTCAGTTCGGGCAGGTTCTCCACGTTCCACCAGCCGCGCACGCCGCCTTTGAACTGCGGACCGAACACGAACCAGTTGCGGTACGGGCTCTTGGGGTTGGCTTCTGCATCCTTGAAGATGGGCGCGTTGCGGCCCATGTGGTTGAAGACCCCATCAAGCACCAGCTTCATGTTGCGCCGCTTGAGTTCGGCCGCGAGCTTGCGGACGTCCTCGCGCGTGCCGAACTCCGGCGAGACAGCGTTGTAGTCCAGCGAGTCGTACTTGTGGTTGGTCCACCCCAGATGGATCGGATTCAGGTAGAGCACATCCACGCCGAGCTGCTGCACGTAGTCGAGCCGGCTCATGGTGCTGGCCAGATCGCCACCCCAGAAGTCGATCTCGTGGCTCCAGACCCGTTCCTTGTCCAGATACGTACCGCGCTTCGGTTCTTCATCCCATGAACGCAGGCGCTTGGGCGCCGGATACAGCTTGCGCTTTGCCTCCAGGTTCGCACTGGGTGCGAAGCGATCAACCAGTACCTGATAGACCAGTGCGCCATTGCGCCAGTCGGCCTCGCGCTTGTCGTAGCGGCCGGCAAGCTGCTTGTCGAATTGATTCGCGTACATGGAGGAAGGCTTCTTTGCAGCAGGCACGCCTTGCGCCAGCGCGGCTGTGGCGGCCAGGGTGAGGACAGACAGGGTCAGAGCGGCTTTCATGGCGAGGCTCGAAAGAGGATTCAGGAGGGCAGCGTCAGCCCTTGACGCCGCCTGCGGTCAGGCCGGACACGATCCAGCGCTGCGCAAGCAGGAAGACCACCGTGATGGGCAGGCCCGACAGGACGGCAGCGGCCGCGAAGTCGCCCCACAGGTAGCGCTGCTCCTGCAGGAAGTACTTGGAACCCACGGCCAGTGTCAGGTTCTGCTCCTCGCGCAGCAGGATCGATGCGACCGGGTATTCCACGATGGTGCCGATGAAGGCCAGGATGAAGACCACGACCAGGATCGGAACCGCCATCGGCAGCAGTACATAGCGGAAGGCCTGCCAGTGGGTTGCGCCGTCGACCTTGGCGTTCTCCTCGATCTCGGTGGGGATGGTCTCGAAGTAGCCGCGGATCGTCCAGATATGCATGGCCAGGCCGCCGACGTAGGCCAGAACCACGGCGCCATGCGTCTCGATGCCCAGCCAGGGGACGTAGGTGCCGATGAACTCGAAGATGGCGTAGATCGCCACCAGCGCCAGCACGGCCGGAAACATCTGCAGCAGCAGCATGGTGTTGAGGATGGATTCCTTGAAGCGGAAGCGCAGGCGCGCAAAGGCATAGGCCGCCGTGGTGGAGATGGCCACGATCAGGAAGGAGGCAATCGTCGCGATCTTCACGGAGTTCCAGAGCCATTGCAGCACCGGGAACGGCGGCTGCATCACCGTGCCGTCGGCCAGCACATGCGGAATGCCGAGCGCGAGTTTCCAGTGCTCAAAGCTGATCTCGCTGGGGATCAGCGATCCGGTGGCGAAGTTGCCGGGCCGCAGCGAGATCGAGATCACCGCCAGCAGCGGAAACAGGATCAGCGCAATGAAGGCGCACAGGAAGGCGTGGGCGGCGAACACTCGCCAGCGTTGCGTCTTGCCGGTCACGATGGCCATGCGAGTCCCTACTTGTTCTGCGCGTTGACCTTGGCCAGACGCAGGTTGGCGATCGACATCAGAGCGATCATGAAGAAGATGACCGTGGACACCGCCGCCGCCAGGCCGAAGTTCTGCCCGGTGTCCTGGAAGGCCAGGCGATACGTGTAGGACACGAGGATGTCCGTCTGGCCCGCGGGCACCTTGGTGTTGAGGAAGTCGGGGCGCCCGTCGGTGAGCAGCGCAATCACCACGAAGTTGTTGAAGTTGAATGCGAACACGGTGATCAGCAGCGGCGTCAGCGGCTTGATGATCAGGGGTGCGGTGATCCTGAAGAAGTTGGTCAGCGGACCAGCCCCTGCGAGCGCGGAGGCTTCGTACAGATCCGAGGGGATCGCCTTCATGAGCCCGCTGCACAGGATCATGATGTAGGGATAGCCCAGCCAGGTGTTCACGATCAGGATCATGATCTTGGCCAACCACGGATCCGCAAACCAGGCGGGGCGAATGCCGAACAGGGCATTGAGGATGGCGTTGATCTCGCCGAAATTCTGGTTGAACAGTCCCTTGAACACCAGGATCGAGATGAACGCAGGCACGGCATAGGGCAGGAAGACGAGCGTGCGGTACACGGTGCGGAAACGCAGTGCTTCCCAGTTCAGCAGCACGGCCAGCGGCAGACCGACGGCCACCGTGAAGATCACGGTCAGCGCCGAGAACGCCACGGTCCAGACGAAGATCGACAGAAACGGCCCGCGGAAATCCGGGTCGGTGACCATGCGCGCATAGTTGTCCAGGCCGACGGCGACCGTGAAACCCGGAGACAGGCGCTCGCCACTTTCCGACTCGAAGAATCCCGTCTTGCGATTGGCTGCGTAGCGCACACCGGTTTCGACCGAGATCAGCGCACCATTGTCGCCGGCCTTCCAGAGTGGATTCACGACCGCAAACTCGCGCAGGCCGGCGTAGCTCAGGATCGTGCCGTCGGGCAGCTTGAGCTGGAGTCGCATCAGCAAATCACGGCGACTGATGACATCGCGGATGTCCAGCGCCGGGGCGAGCCCTTCGGCGTTCTGTACGGCTTGCAGTTCGATGACACCCGTGCTGGCCTGCGTCAGCGCCGGCGTGACGTAGATCTGGTCACTGGCACGCGAGCGAAGCAGCACGATCACGGCATCAGCGCTGCGATGAACGGTCGTGTCCATGATCGACTGCTCCACGGGCCAGGACTGCTCGAGCAGGTAGGTCCGGGCACGCTGCTCGCTCAGGAGATGCGCGGAGGAATAGTTCGTGAAGCCGATGCTTGCCGTATAGAACAGCGGAAAGGCCACGAAGACCAGCATCGCCGCC
>JAIXTA010000142.1 GCA_027484405.1 Burkholderiales bacterium | reverse complement strand
ATCGCTTGTCTGGCGGGCGTTTTCAGCCACTTTGGTCTGGAGAAGCGCTTGAAATGGACTTTTTGAAAGCTAGATCAAGCACTGGTGCGCCTCTTCAGGCCAAAATGCCCCAAGAGCCGCATGGGACAAGCGAGCGAGTGCGGCCAAGGCGCGCTGCGGGCATGCCCGCCAGGTGGCGGTCAGGCTTGGGCGTCCCAACGCTTGAAATAGGTCTTCAGGCGCTCCACCGTCTGGCGCCAGCCTGGTGTCTGGGGTTGGCAGACCGTGTTCTGGTTGCCGAACATGCCGAGTTCTGCCACCGCCTGATCTTTAGGCACGGTGTCTAGCCAAGCCACTCGGACGAAGTACTCCGATCGCTCGGGATCATCGGCATACGCCTGGTAGCGCGCCGCATGCCGCAGCACATCGCGCGCCGGCTTCCGGCCCTCTGGCGTATCCAGCATGAAGTCTTTGAATGCAACAGAACTCTCCGTGACGCGACCCACGCCGACATAGCCGGTCTTCGGAATCTTGACCCACACACGGTCACCCGGAGAAAGCAGCTTGAGCGTCTGGCTGTACCAGCTTCCTCCGCCGCCGCTGATGAAGCCGTACGTCCGGGCGTCGTCCCAGCTGCGTGAGGTCTCGTCGCCAAACGACACATAGAACTCGCCGTTCCAAGGCTCCTTCTCGCCCTTGCTGCCTTTGCTGGGCGCCGTGGCCGCCACGTTGGCTTGCGTGACGCCCGGATCAATCAGCCAAGCACGGCTGAGCAGCTGCTGACCTTGATGTTCAAACACCTGGAAGAACACGGCATTGATCGCCATGTCTCGTGCGTTCAGGTAATTGATGATGCGCTCGGTCGATGGATCGAGCTCGGCGGCTACCAGAATGATCTGGTGCGACGCGTTCACCGCATCTTCTTCCAGCGCGCCACCAAAGCGCTGTTGAAACGCGTCGCTCAGGCTGCCGCCGCCAGAAAAACGCTGGTAAATCTGCTCGATCTGCTGCGCGCTCAGCCCCTCAACCCACGAGGCGTAGTCCAAGGCCTGCGCAACAATCTCGCGCGGCGTGCGATCGCGTTTCAGCTCGATCAGCACCAGAGACCCGTCCGGCGCAATGGCAAGCAGATCGATTCGCCCGCCGTGGGCCGTGTTCTCTTGCCGCCCGATGAGCATCCACTCGCTCGACAAGATACGCGGGTCTCGAACAATCATGTCTTCGAGCAGCTGTTCAGAAGCGAGCCGCGTTGAAGAGAGCGGCTGAGGCACAGCGCCGACCGTCCAGATCGCGTGTTGAATGGGCATCGATGGCTTCTTTCGGTGCGGTTAGAGACCGGAGCTAGGACGCACGAAGGTATCGGAATCCGCCGCGCGCCCACAAGTCTCCACGAACAATGCCCTCCGCACTGCGTTGGCGCGCTTTCCGCTTGTCTGGCGGGCGTTTTCAGCCACTTTGGTCTGGAGAAGCGCTTGAAATGGGCGTCTTGCAAGTCGGACCAAGCGCCGATCAGCCTCTTCAGGCAAAAACGTCCCAGGAGCCGCATGGGACAAGCGGAAAGGCGCTTGCAATAAGCCGCAAACAGAGATGGGGATTCATGCTTCCAAGCGGGGGCTCGACACCTGGATGGCGCTGCGGGCTTAGCTACTACTCGTTGCCGCGCAGGGCGCAGGAAACAATTGGTTCACTACATCCGCCACCGCTTGAAAAGTCGGGGTCAAGTCCGGCCACACGTTTTGACTGCCATGCGCCATCTGGTTACGGAGAAAGCGCACAGACTCCAGAATGACTGAGGTGAGGTGCTGGTCGGTCGCAGCGGGCTGAAATGGTCCGGGATCTGGTTCACCGATATCGATGCAAAGTCTTCGGTGTTTTTCCCAGTTCTGCGCTTGGAGAGCATGGATCGCAAAGCCGCAGTCGACAAGCCAGCGCTCCCTCAATGCACGACCAAAAAGCTTCTTCAGATTTTCCCGCTCCGAGGCTGGCTTGCCGTCTACCTGTAGGACTTTCGTTCGCAGGGCCAGCTCGCACACCACATGTACCTGAAGCAGCGCAGCAGTGTTAAGGCGGTACGCAAAGTAGGCGTACAGCCAAACGTTGCGTGCTGTCTCGAATGCTTGCAACACCACGGGGGGTACATGGTCCGCTACAGACACGCTGCTGACCTGCGCGTAGTGACGATCAAGGCTACGGCGCTGGGTTTGCCACCGGACATCGGGTGCAAGTACTTCCGACAAGGGCTTCAGCGGGTCTAAAGACGATTCAAACGACACTCCAGCAACCTCCAACTCCACTTGCACCTCGAGTTAGCCGGTCGTCTCAGCGGCCCCGTCTTCGCTGGGCCGTACGTTCTCTGCTAGGCCTGCATTCAACACACCAAACGGAACGAGGACGGATGGAACAGCCCGCGCTGCGGACTCCAGATGGGCCATCTGGTCATCGAAGAATATGTGTGGCTTGAGCACTTCCAAAACACGACGCTTCTCAATGCCGCCCATAAGAAAAATTTCTGCGGCATGCATACCCCAATCGGCGAGTGTTGTGACTAAACGCTCATTGGAAGGTGCATTTCGCGCGGTGACGATGGATACACGCACCGCTGGCTTGTACTTGGGGTCTTCAACTTCTCGCTGCGCCTCTAACTTCTGGAAGAAGCCGATCTTGGTGAACAGGTCCTTAAGCGGTCCAGGCCCGTGCGGCTCGCGAACTCGAGCAGATTCGTGCTCATGAAAGAGGTCCACATTTTTGTGTTCTTGGTAAACCCGCTCAGACTGATCGTCAGCCAATACGCCGTCAAAGTCGAATGCAATTCGTAGTTCATGGTCAGCATCGTCTTCGACCGCCGACGATGGAATTACCAATCCCGCCGGAAAACCTGCTCGCGTGGCGCTCACCACATCTTCACGGTGTGCACTCAGGAAAATCGCCGCGTTGAATGCTCCGATATAGGGGTACGGGCTCTGTCCAGACAAAAAGGCACCGCGAGATATGTCTAGCCCATAGTGAGCACACGAGCGAAAGAATCGTTGACCTGCGTCAGCGCTGCTGCGCGACAGCACAACAACCTCGATGGGTTTCTGCTTTGGATAGATCGCGTTTAAGCGAAGTAGGCGGCGAATAAAAGGAAACGCGACCCCCTGTGCTAGTGGCTGGTCGAGGCGCTCCAGTTGATGCTGGCGATACGCGTCCGTGCCCTTTGTATCAAATACCTGATTGGCCTCTTCCAAATCAAATACTGCGCGGCTTGATACGGCGACAACAAGCTTTTTCTCGATCGGGTAGGCCACAGACAGAGTCCTCAATCACATTCAATCGCTACTACGTTTTGAAGAACGTTCTCTTGAGCTGCCAGCTCAAGGCGTGCTTTATCGAAATAGATACGATGAACTACGAATTTGGGATTAGCGCGAAACGATTCTTGTTGTCGCAACCGTCATGAATCACCGACGCTGCGCAGGCAGAAGGATAGAGCTACTTCCATCTTCTGAAAAAGTTGTTTAAGCGTTGAACCCTTTATGGGCATCAGGAACAGGCTGGAGCCCTTGATCTCCAGTGTTTCCGAGACTTTCCCCGCAAAAGGTAGCTCACGGCGACTGGGGGTTCGCCTAGCCAGCGACAACCCGAGCTTCATCGTTTACGCGCAGCGTGCCGCCCTGCAGCACCCGCGCCGTCATGCCGCCGTGGCCGCGCATGGCGTTGTAGCCGCCAGGGCCGAGCACGGCTTCCATCTTGCTGCAGGGGTCGCAGGGGCCGGTGAGTTCCAGCACCACCTCCTCACCCACGCGCAGCAGCAGGCGCTGGTCCGGAAACGGCGAGCGCGCGCCGATCAGGTTCAGGCCGCTCACCACCAGATTGCGGCGCAGCAGCGCCGGGTCGATCGAGCGCTTGCCCAGCCAGGCGGCAATCAGCGGCAGATGCTCCGCCTGAATGAGCGTGACCTGCCGCTTGCCGCCACCGGGCGCACGACTGGCCTTGTTGGCGGTGCGGTCGCCAAACAAGCCACGGCCTTCGATGGCGAGGGCTTCTTGAATTGCTTGGGTTGGGGTGCCGCGGGCGGGGCGAACAAAGATGTGCTGCAACAGGCCACTTGATGGCTGCCCGTGGTGGACGAGCTCTCTCAATTCAGACATCAGCCGAATCGAGCAACAAAGCTCACCGGATCAAGTGCGACATGCTTGGCAATCGGGCCTGGCAGGTCGAACACCTGTGGCTTCTTCCTGAATTCAAAAACGCGATACAGATGGAAGTCTTCTTGCCGTGCTTCGGAAACACGAACCTCGTTGGCAGAAACGTAGAACGGAGTGAGCGCCCCAAAAGTCGTGGTTTTGACTTCGATGAGCTTTTCCCGACCGTCTGGCTCAAACGAAAGCACGTCATAGCCAAGACCATCGCCTCTTGTCTGCGCAATGTGTTCCACGCGATCGGCCAGTTGCTTCGCGCCGGCCTTCCATAACCGCCAAGACTCAAAGCGCATGACGTATTCCTCGCCAGCGAGTCCCAGAGAAGCGTTCTGCGACTCGCGCTGAAGGTAGTCACGCTTCACTGCGTATTCAGGTCGTGGCTCTCGTACCTGATGTGGATACTCGGCACGAGGCGGATCTCGTAGAACATCCGAGAAATCTTCCAACGGCGCCGTCACCGCCGGGCGTGCAATTGCGTCAAGCGCAAGTGCGTCGATGTCGCGTCGAGTGCTCAATTGCGCAGCAAGAACTTCCAGCACAAGCTGTTGGAAGTTGCTTCTTGGCTTGTAGCCAGAGATGTATGGATAACCGAGCTCAATAAGCGCTGCGCTGATATTCGCGTGCTTGAACTCGATCGATCCCTCTGAGCGCCCGCTCAGCTTGGTCATCAGCTGCCGCCTGCGAGCAGCTTTGCTGTAAACCTGACCTGCTAGCTCCAAGGCGAGCATGTTGAGGTAGTCGGCAACGATGGCCTCTACCTCCAGGTGGCTCCAATCGCGCTCAGCAGCCACTCACCAATCACCTCACACGTCGATATTCGACGCATACAGCGCATTGCTCTCAATGAACGCGCGGCGGGGTTCCACTTCGTCGCCCATGAGCGTGGTGAAGATGCCGTCGGCAGAGATGGCGTCTTCGATCTGGACCTTGAGCAGGCGGCGCACGGTGGGGTCCATGGTGGTTTCCCAGAGCTGCTCGGGGTTCATTTCGCCCAGGCCCTTGTAGCGCTGCTTGCTGATGCCGCGCTCGGCTTCGGACAGCAGCCAGTGCATGGCGCTGCGGAAGTCGTCTACTGCAACTTCGCGGCGCTTGTCGCCTTCGCCGCGCGCAATCACCGCGCCTTCACCCACCAAGCCCTTGAAGGTCTTGGCAGCATGCACGAGGATGCCGTAGTCCGCACCATGGACGAAGTCCTGGTCGATCAGGGTGATCTTGGTGTTGCCGTGGATGGCGCGGTGGATGGCCAGATACGGCTTATCGGTCTTCTCATCCGTCTTGGCATACACGTGCACGGTGCCATTGCCCAAGGCGGCTTGCAGGGCGGCGGCTGAGGCCTGGGCGTCTTCGGCGGAGTCGAGCTTGAGCTCCACACCCTCGGCAATGGCCTGCAGGGCGCGCTCGTCGATGATGCGCGCCAGGCGGTTGAGCACGGCCTCGGCCAGCACGTTCTGGCGGGCCAGTTCGCCCAGGGCCTCGCCGCTGATGGGCGTGGCGCCGGTGCGCGGAATGAGCTGTGCGTCGCGCAGGGCCAGCTGCATCATGTAGGCAGCTTCTTCGCTGTCGTCCTTCAGGTAGCGCTCTTCCTTGCCGGCCTTGACCTTGTAGAGCGGCGGCTGGGCGATGTAGACGTGGCCGCGCTCGACGATCTGCGTCATCTGCCGGTAGAACAGGGTCAGCAGCAGGGTGCGGATGTGCGCGCCGTCCACGTCAGCATCGGTCATGATGATGATGCGGTGGTAGCGCAGCTTGTCGATGTTGAAGTCGGGACCGATGCTGGTGCCCAGCGCGGTGATCAGCGTGGTGATCTGCTCGCTGGTGATGAGCTTGTCGAAACGCGCCTTTTCGACGTTGAGCACCTTGCCGCGCAGGGGCAGGATGGCCTGGAACTTCCGGTCGCGGCCCTGCTTGGCGGAGCCGCCGGCGGAGTCACCCTCGACGATGTAGAGCTCGCACAGGGCGGGGTCTTTTTCCTGGCAGTCGGCCAGCTTGCCGGGCAGGCCGGCGCCT
>JAIXTA010000219.1 GCA_027484405.1 Burkholderiales bacterium | reverse complement strand
CTGGCCGTCGGGCTGGCCAAGGGCAAGCAGTTGCACGACAAGCGCGACGCCGCAAAGGAAAAGGACTGGAACCGCGAGAAGCAGCGCCTGCTCAAGCAGAACTCGCGCTGACCCGCGCACAAACCCACGCGCCCCGCGCCGGGCCAGCCGCCGGTGCGGGGCATTTTTTTGAGCAACCACCGAGCGGCGTGCCCGCCGGGCGCCGCCGGCCGAACTGACACCGGCCCCGTGCAGACGCGGCGGCCCGCCGCGACCGTGCCCCAGCGCGGGGCAGTCCGCTTCCGCAGCGGCAGGCTCGCGTGCAGAATCAGCATCAATTCGAGCCTCGCGGCCCCCTGCCCGAGGCACTCGGCGGGCCCAGCCGCCCTGCCGCCGCCTCCCCACCCTGCCCGTCCTTGAAGCCACCCGCCCCACCCCAGCCGTCCGCCGGCCCGTCCACCGCGGCACCGGCCACGCCCGAGCCGGCCGCCGGCCTGCCCTCGGCCCTGCTGGTCTGGTACTTCGTGCTCGTGTGGGGTGCGGGCTTTCTGGCCACCAAGATTGCCCTGCAGTACACGGCACCCTTCACGTTCCTGAGCCTGCGTTACGTGTTCGGCCTGGCCTGCGTGGCGCTATGGATGGCCTGGGTGGCGCAGCGCAGCGGCGGTTTTTCCAGCATTGTCTGGCCGGCCACCCCCGTGGCCTGGCTCCATGTGGCCGTGGCCGGGCTGGGCGTGCACGCCGTGAACCTGGGCGGCAGCCACTATTCGCAGTACTTCGGCCTGTCGGCCGGCATCACCGCCCTGCTGTTGGCCACGCAGCCCCTGCTCACGGCGCTGATTGCCAAGGGCTTCATGCATGAACACCTGCGGCGCGAACAGTGGCTGGGCGTGGTGCTCGGGCTGGCCGGCGTGGTGCTGGTGGTCTGGCACAAGCTCGATGCGCGCACCATGAGCCTGCCGGCCCTGGCCGCGGCCAGCGTGGGCCTGCTGGGCATCACCCTCGGTGCGCTGTACCAGAAGCGCTTTGCACCGCAGGTGGACCTGCGCGCCAGCAGCATGATCCAGTTTGCGGCCTCGCTGATCGTGCTCGCGCCGCTCGCCCTGCACTTCGAGGGCTTTGCGGTGCGCTGGAGCTGGCCGCTGGTGGGGGCGATCGTGTTCCTGGTGATCGGCGCGTCGATTCTCGCGGTGAACGCGCTCTACATCCTGATGCGCCGCGGCCAGGCCACGCGCGCCACCAGCATGATCTACCTGACGCCCGTGGTCGCCGTGCTGGCGGAGTGGGCGCTGTTCGGCCTGCTGCCCTCGGGCCTGAGCGTGCTGGGCATGGCCATCACCTGCGCCGGCGTGGCGCTGGTGGCGCGGGCCACAACCAAGGCGGCCTGACAATTTCGGCCATGACAATCCATATTGAGCAGTTCGGGCTTTTCGATTGCCTGATGCGCGATACCCGGCATGCAAACATGCCGCTCTGCAAGTATTTCGTCCATTTTCGGCCAAACTTTTTGGTGGTTGAGCCTTGATTGGCATGCGGGCGCGAGCCGCCTAGTATCCATAGCAGCTGCGTCCGTAGGCGGTGCACGCCAGGCTGTGCGCGCCCCGCAACCCACACTGGCCGCAGGCCGCCCGAGGCGCTGCGGCGTCCGTCCCGAAAGGAAGGCCATGCCCCGCTCCACCACGCCTCGAATCCGTGCCGCCGTCAGTGCAAGCACGTACGCGCTGTTGGCCACCGCTGGGCGTGCCGCTCGGCCCAGGCTGCTGAGCCTGGCATGGACGGCGGCCCTGGCGGCCCCGCTGGCGCACGCAATCACCACTGCGCCCGACTCCGCGAGCACCCGGGCCAGAGCAGGGCAAGTGAGCCCGGCCGCGGCCATCGCAGAGATCGAACGCACATTGGATGCGCGCCTGATCCGCCCTGACCTGCCGGCGCCGCCCGGACTGGCCGCGCAGATGCAGCAGTTCAGCCTGCCGGCGGTGAGCATTGCCGTGATCCGCAACGGCGAAATTCACTGGGCGCGCGCCTGGGGTGAGGCCCGCGCGGGCGTACCGGCCACGCCGGACACCCGCTTTTCGGCGGGCTCCATCAGCAAGCCCGTGGGCGCCCTGGCCGCCTTGCGCCTGGCCGAGGCGCGCGGCATCTCCATCGACGCCGATCTGCGCCCCATGCTCAAGCGCTGGCAGCCCGCGGCTGAGGACGGCCCGCCGCGCTACACCCTGCGCCGCCTGCTGAGCCACAGCGCCAGCCTCACGACGCACGGCTTTGGCGGCTATGCGGCCGATGCGCCGCTGCCGACGATCGAGCAGATCCTCGACGGCCTGCCGCCTGCAAACTCACCGGCTGTTCGGCCGCTCGTGCCGGCGGTGAAGGGCTTCAAGTACTCCGGCGGGGGCAGCACCATCGTGCAGCTCTGGGTCGAGGAACAGACCGGACAGCCCTATGCCCAGGCCATGCAGACCTGGGTGCTGCAGCCGCTGGGCATGCGCCAGAGCTCCTTCGAGCAGCCGCCGCGCGAGGCGCTCGACCAGCACGCCTTCTCGCACCAGGGCATCGGCAAGCCGGAGCCCGGCGGCTGGCGCGTGTATCCGGAGAAGGAGGCCGCCGGCCTGTGGACCACACCGAGCGATCTGGCGCGCATGCTGATTGCCGTGCACAAGGCCCGCAGCGCCGGCACCGTAGGCACGGACGCGACGGGCAGCGGCCCCCTGAGCGGCAGCGTGGCGCGCACCGCCACCCAGCGCGAGACTGAGAGCACCTCACCCGGCTTCTTCCTCGACGGTCGGCGCTTCGGCCACAACGGTTCCAACCAGGGCTTCGAGAGCCTGTCCACCATCGACGCCACCTCCGGCGACGGCCTGGTCATCATGATCAACAGCCAGAACAGCTGGCCGCTGATGGACGCCATCGCGCGCACCGTCGCGCGCATCTACGGCTGGCCTGAACTGGCGGCCCCGCGCGCGGCAGCCAGTCAGCGCCTGCCGCAAGGCGCCGGGCGCTGGGCCGGCCGCTACACCCTGGCCGACGGCAACACCCTGGTGGTGCGTGCGGCGCAAGGTGCGCTCTGGCTGCAACCCGGCCCGGGCAGCTGGGAACGGCTGATCCGCATGGCGGACGGCCGCTTCACCACCGAGCAGGGGCAAATCCGCATCGGCCTGTCTGCATCCGGCCTGCGCATGGCCGCCGACGAATACGGCAACGCCACGGACGAACGCGTCCTCGTGGCGCGCACGCCGCGCACCGCTGCACTGCCCAGCTTCAGCCTGCGCGGCAGCCCCAACGGTTGGCAGCCGGGGCCGGCGCTGCAACCCGTGGGCCCGGGACGCTGGGCTATCGAGATGGACCTGCCGGCGGGTCGGCACGAGTTCAAGCTTGGCGATGCGAACTGGCAGCAGGTCGATCTGGGCGGGCTGCAGTACGGCCGCGTGGTGCCGGGCGAATGGACGCCGCTGCGGCGCCGTGGGGCCAATCTGGGCATTGACGTGCCTGCGGACGGTCGCTGGCGCGTGGAGCTCGACGCGCCGGATCGTCCAGTCCCGGCCCGCTTGCGTCTGACACGTCTTGCAAGCTGAGAGACGGCGCGGCTGACGCGCCACACCGGTTGGTCACGGCGGACAGGTTGCGCACTCAGGAGCGCGCAATCTGCCGAAATTCAATCATTTTCAGCCACCTTGATCGTTGATAAAGAATCGACTTGATCGCGCACCAGGCAAGCGACAAGCCGAATCTCCCAATCAATGATCAATCATTTTCGGCCATTCAGCTTCAGGCACCAGGTTTGCCCGATGATCTGCACGCCGAAGCGGGTCTCGGGCGCCTCGCTGTCGAGCCGGAATCCGGCCTGTTCATAGATCGCGCGTGCGGCGTGCAGGCCATCGTGGGTCCAGAGCATGAGCTCGCGGTAGCCGGCGCTGCGGGCAAAGTCGATGGCCTCGCGCACCAGCCGCCTGCCCATGCCCTGCCCGCGTGCGGCGGGCTCCAGCAGCAGGCAGCGCAGTTGCGCCACGGTCTTGCTATGGCTCACCACGAACACGCAGCCCAGGCGCCATCCCGCACGCTCCAGGATCCAGCAGCGCTCGCGCTCGGCGTTGAAGTGCTTCAGGAATTGGGTGCAGATGTCGGCCACCAGGGCCTCGAACTCGCCGTTGAAGCCGCACTCCTGGGCATACAGGCGCGCGTGCGCCTCGATGATCCAGCCCATGTCGCCGGGACGGTGGGTACGCAGGATCGCATCGGTCTGGCTGCCGCCGAGCAGGGCCTGCGCCGCGCCCAGATGGGCCAGCAGCGCTGTCTGCCCGGCCTCCGGCAGCGCCGCGAGCAGCCCCTGCGCCTGCTGCTGGCGGCGGGCCTCATAGGGCGCAAAGGCCTCACGGCCCGCCTTGGTCAGCGTCAGCAGCAGCTGGCGGTGGTCGGCCTTGCTCTGCCACTTGGCCACCAGACCCTGCTGGGTGAAGCGCTTGAGGGTGCGCGAGAGGTAGCCGGCGTCCAAGCCCAGTTCCTGCGACAGGCTGGACAGGGTGGCGCCATCGTGCTGCGCGAGCTCGTACAGGATGCGCATCTCGGCCTGGGTGTGGGCGCTGTCGAGCTCGTCCCGTCGGGCGGCGCCGATGCACTGGGTATAGAAGCGGTTGAAGGCCCGCAAGCGCGCAGCGCGGTCTGCGAGCTCGTCTTGCCTGCCTGCTGCGGGTGGATCAGCCCCCTCAGGGGCGCTGCGTCGAACCATGAGTGCCTCCGGTGGCGCACGGTGGCTGCATGTCGCGCCCGCATGTGCCTGTGCACGCGAATTTAATTGCCGGAAGCAAGCGGCGGCGGCCTGTCGTACGCGCCGCCTGCGGCACCCGCCTCACTGCCCGAGGCTGCTGCGCAGGAACTGCAGGGTCTTGCCAAACGCATCGGCCTGGGCCCGGGCTTCGACGGCGGGCGTGCCGCCGATCTTGTAGGGCGTGGCGTTGTACAGGGTTGTCGGGCTCCAGCCGTGGCCGCCCAGCGCATGTCCGCCACCCTCATAGACGAGGCTTTGCACCGGGAGATTGGCGCGGCGGCGCGCATCCGCGATGTTGCGCGCCATCGGCCCGGAAGCCCAGACCTGGTCGTCCATCCCGCCGATCAGCAGCATCGGCCCGGCGTAGTTCTCCACCGGAATGCGCGCCGCCGGCACGCGCTCGGGGTTCGCCTCGCGGCCGGCATCTTGCGGGCGGCGCAGGCGCACTTCGGCGCCCGTGGCAAAACCGGCCATCTCCTCGTTCATGCCCTTGTACGGCACGAAAGGCAGCGGCTTGCCCTGCCAGGAAAAGCTGCTCGACTGCCCCGGCACCGGCGCGGCCGGTCCCCAGCCTTCCCAGACCACGTCAGTGGGCACCACGGCCACGACGACGCGGATCCAGGGCATGCGGGTGGCCGCCAGCAGTGCGAATTCGGCACCCTTGCTCGTGCCCATGACGCCGATGCGCTCGGCATCCACGCCGGGCTGCTGTGCAAGCCAATCGCGCACGGCCTGCAGCCGGTCGACCGGGATGTCCACGAAGCTGCCGGGCAGCCCGGGCAACTCCGGCGGCAGCGGTCCCATGCCGCCCTTGCCGTCCGGCCCGAAGCCGGCCGGCGAGTAGTACGGCAGTCCAAGCGCCACATAGCCGTGCGAGGCCCAGAGCGGCGCATCCTGGGTGATGCGGCTGCCGCCCTCGCTGCCACCGAGCAGGATGAGTGCCGGCCGCTTGCGCTCGATCTCGCCGACGGGGCGGGCCAGCACCGCCCCTTCAAAGGCCGCCACCCGCTCCACCGACACGCCCGGCCGCTGCAGGGTGATGCGCAGCCGGCCCTCGGCCAGCACCGGGCCCTCTGCGCTGTCCTGGCGCGCAGTGAAGCGGACCTCGCTGGCCAGCCAGCCCGCGGGCCGTGGCTGCTCGCTCGGCCGCATGGACCAGAACAGGCCGCGCAGATCGGCGCCTTCATAACTGCCGGACACGGGCGGGTCCGTGGCCAGATTCACTTCACCCCGGGGGCTCGCAGTGAACAGCGCCTGGCTTTCAAACACTGACGATGCACCCGGCTCGCTACGCGGCCGCTGCGCAGTCACATGCACGCGTACGCCCGGCGCCAGCCCCTGGATGCGCAGGCTGACCCGGTCGCCGGGTACAAATTCCTCGGGCGGATCGAATGCGAAGCGCGGCCCTGCGTGCGGCACGACAATCGGCTCGGCACGGGCCACCTCCTGCGCACTCGCAGCCGCCCCTGGCGCCTGCGCTGCAGCCAGACCGCTGAGCAGTGCCAGCGCGGTGGCAAGCAGCCCGCGCATGCAAATCGATTGCGTTGACGTTCGGGGCAAAGAAGCAGACAGGGTCATGGGGCAGCGGCGCAACATGGGGTGGAAGGTTCGATGGCGCCGGAGCAGCGGTCGGAAATCATTGCAAGCCGGCGTGTGGAATGACCGGCTGCAGCGTATCAACGCCCTGCACGTACTGGCAGGGGTGCTGGGGACCGCGGAGGTAACGACGGGTTTCCGGCGCACGCGCCATCCTGCGCTCGAAGGATTGAGCGAACTGCAACACGGTGCTAGCGTCCGCAGGCTTCGGGGGCAATCCACGCAATAACGACTCACACCCCGGCCGGGAGGGCCGCATGAGGTTGACCGCGCTTGTCTGCAACGGGCAATACACCGTCTGCGGATTTGCTCGCTGCACGGACTGCAAGGGCCCGGTGCCCTTTGCATCGGAAGACAGCGCGCTGCACTGGCTGCAGACCCGCCTCGCCGACCCCGGCGATCTGGAGGTGCTGCGCATGGCCCTGCTGGATGCGGGCGTGGCCGACCACCTGCACCGCGTGGACGACGCAGACCTGCGCACGCGCCTGGCCGCGCCGCTGGCGCTCGGCCAGATCCGCCTGTGCGCCGCACCCGAGCTGCCGCTGCATCCGGTGCACATCATTCCGCGGCCACCACAGCCCAAGCCACAGCCCAAGCCGGGTCCGAAACCAGCGCCCATCCCGCGCACCGGCGCCATCCGCGTGGAGGTGACCGACGAACAGAACCGCGGCGTGCAGGCCATCGACATCCTGCGCGAGGCCGCGGACCGCAAGACCACCAGCGCCTCGGGCATCACGCTCTACACCGATCTGGATGAAGGCGGCACGCACGCCGTGAGCGTCGCACCGCTCAGCCAAGCCAATGCCGAGAAGTACCGCGTCGTCGGCGCCTCGGCCCGCACCAGCGAACGCATCGTCGGCGGCGGCGTGGTCAATGTGGCCTTCAAGGTCGAGCGCATCATCCGCCTGCACATCAAGCTGCAGTTCAAGGACCCGGACGGCACGGTGCGCCCCTTCCCCAAGGACGTGCCGGTCAAGCTCACCTTCGAGGCGGGCGCCGAAGCTGGCGAGCGCAGCGTGCTCACCGATGCCGAGGGTCGCCTGAGTTTCAACGGCCAGCCCTACGTGGAGGTGCTGCGCAGCGCCAAGAGCGTCAAGCTCGACTTCACCCAGGCCACGGCCGGCTGCGTGGTCTGCGAGAAGCCGGGCGACCCGGCGACGCAGACCTACATCGCCGAGGCCGATCCGAACGCCGGCACGCTCAAGGACGCCCTGAAGACCGGCAAGCGCATGTTCCGCCTGCCCGTGGCCGACTGGACCCTGGCCAATGCCGACTGGGCCCTGAAGCCCGGTGGCCTGCAGACCGCCACGCTGGATCAGGACGCCAGCAAGATCAACAACATCGAGCCCGATGCCGCCGCAGTCGGCACGCCCGCCGCACCGGCCGAGTTCACGCTCAGCCCGGTCTGGCAGTTCGTGCGCTTTGTCTATTACGACCGGAAACTGAAGGGCGACGACCCGATCAGCGTGCCCGCCAAGGTCAATGGCGAGGTCCTGCCGATCTGGATCGAGGCCTGGCGCGACAAGACCAAGGAAGGCACCGAGCCGGCCTCCGGCGTGGCGCTGTGGTTCAACGACGCCGCCGAGGACAAGGTGGTGCAGTGCCTGCCCTGGATCCTGAGCAAGGACGGCACGCGCGCCGCCGACCAGCTCAAGCCGGACGCCGACACCCTGCTGCGCATCAGCCGACCCGAGACGCATCCCTTCATCCAGACCGTGGCTGCGGGCGACCGCAAGCTGATCGACCTGACCGACGACGCCGTGCGCAACACGCCCGCCGTGGCCCGCCTGGCGTACTACGACCTGCCCAAGCTCTGGAAGTCGCGCGGCTACTTCGGCTGGATCTCGGATGCCGACGGCGAGTTCGGACCCTACGAGGACATCGCCGCCAAGGACACCACCGCCGCCAAGCCGATCGTCTTCTCCTTCGACGACATCGTGCTCACCGCGGCGGATCTGAGCCCGGTCAAGACGCCCTGGACCGACACTACCCGCGTGGCGCTGTTTGCCCACACCTTTGCGGCCTCACCCGGCGCGGCCAAGGCGCCCGGCGACACCGGCCCCCAGGCCCAGCCGGCCGCGGGCAAGCCGCAGAAGCCGACGCCAAAGGACCGCCGTTGGGTCAACAACCGCGGCGTCTACAACCCGGCCGGTGGTTTCGGCATCCACACGAGCTTCTTCAGCAAGGTCAAGCTCAACACCAACTACATCGCCGACTACCCGAACTGGACGCGCCTGGTGGCCTGCGAGGGCAACCTGTTCGACGTCTTCGATCAGCGCACCCCCGATCACGCTAGCAATGTGGTGGGCGCGCGCGCCGCGGTGCGCTGGGTCGATGCCGTGACCGGCCGGCCCGCGGGCGCCGTGGCCGCGCGACCCGGCGTGACCACCCAACCCTTCTTTGCGATCGAGCCCCTGCATGAGCTGGAGCATCCGCAGCGCTTCTCGCAGAACCAGTACAACCACGGTGCGCCGGCAACAACCCGCATGGGTCGCTTCGATCTGGCCCTGCTGCGCTGCTGCGATGTGGACGGCAACGACGAGAAGGCGGTGAATCTCGTCTACTTCCGCATGAACTTCAGCTTCCCTGCGCCGAGCGCAGAAGTTCAGGCGAGCTACACCAGTGCGGTGCCGCCTGAGCCCGTGCCCTCCAATCTGAGCGGCAACTCGCAGCTCCTGTATGCAGAAGGCTTTGTCAACAACGTGGCCGCCCGCTGGAATGGCACAGACGGCAAGCCACCCGCTGCCCGGGCACAGTTTGTGCCCGTGGGCAATGCGCCGCCGCCTCTCAAGGTGGAAGTGGTCTGGTTTGGCCAGAGCCTGCCGCTGGCACAGGCACATTTCGCATGCCGTATCGAGGTCCCCAAACATAAGGAGAACCCACGGTCCTGGTTCAACGGCTCGAACGGCACTGGCGAACTGTCGAAGCTTGGCGGCGGCGAGCAGAACAGCAACAACACCGGGCTGATGTGGTTCGTCGGCGCGCATGAATGCGGCCACGGCGTGGGTCTGAACGACGACTACTGCGAGCGCTGGAACGCCTTCAGCTACGGCCAGATGAGCCTGCGCTGGCACATGCCCGGCGACCCCTACGAGCCCGACGGCCGCACCATCGAGTTCCACGAAGCCGGCGCGGCCATGATGAACGGCAACATCGAGGTGCGAAACCGCTACTTCTGGCACATCGCCGAGTGGGCGAGGCGCATCGCCAACACACCCTTCAAGGTCAAGCTTGGGGCCTTTGACGACTACCAACTGCCGCCCCACCCCACGCCTAACCGCACCTATGCCAACTGGCCGATGAACGCCAGCATGGGGTGGGAGCCGGATGCCGCGAACAGCCGCGGCAAATCGAGCCTGCTGCTCTATGCCCTGGGCAAGGACAAGTACGCCACGCAGAACCTGGGCGCAGCCGTCACCAAGCCCCATACCTATGACGGCCTGCTGGTGGCCGTGACGCAACTGCGCTGCATCCTGCCGAGGTGGACGACCGAAGACGACATGAAGGATCAGCGAAGCAGCGTCCTGCAGCAATTTGCGACGGTGGTTCGCGATGCCGTGGCCGGCATGAACGGACGCTTCTATGTCACCGGGACCTGGGGCAGCGGCACACCGCAGGAGCGCCAGTTCAGCCGCTGCCTGCTGCACTTCATGCCGCGCTTCATCGTGACCAACTACCACGATGTGGTGGGCGCCAGTGTCGTGGACAACGGCGCCAGCGCGACGGCTGCACTCACCATGGCCGGCAACCTGGGCGTCGACTTCACCCTGGTCGTCAATCCCGCTGGCGCAGACCCTGTCGATGCCGTCTGGATGCCGACAACGGCTGCGCCGGCACCGTTGATGGACGAGACGATGTTCAAGAACGCCACCGGGGTCTTGGGCGGCGTGCGCACACCGGCGGACCACCGGCTCGATGCCCTGGGCACCCAGATCACGGCGTATCGCGCCATCGACGCACTGCGCCTGAACGAGCGCATCACCGCGCTGAACACCATCATCACCGGCACCACGGCTTGGCTGGCGGCCTTTGCCGGGGGCGTGGCGGCCACGGCACGCCGGCCCGCCGTGCAGCTGCTGGATACGGATGCCAAGGCCTGGAAGACCTATCTGGAAGACCTGCGGCGCAACCGCCATCTGCAGATCACCTACAACGCGGACAACGAACTCGGGCCGCTATTCATCGAGCAGTACCCATCGATGCTCGGCCTCTTCAAGACCGCACCGGATGTGGTCGCCGCCGATCTCACCGCGCTGGCGCAGACGGTGCTGCCCGGGGCCACGGTGCACGCCCTATGACGCCCAAGGCGCCAGACACGCCGCAGCCGAGCCGAGCTCGTGCGCAGCGTGTCGCTGCGGCGCTGCTCGCGGCCCTCATTCTCTCGGCCTGCGCCCTGCCCCATGCGCCCGCAGCCGCCCAGACCCAGCGTTCCAAGAAGGACAAGACCATGGAAGTCCGCCTCACCACCTCGCCGATGGACATTGCGCGCAGCACGCTGAGCCTGCAGCCCCTGCGGGCCGCCGCGCCCGGGCCGGCGCCCGCAGCCGCTGGCCCCGCGCCTACGCCTCTGGGCATCGCCCCGAACGGCTCGGACGCGCAGACCGGCCGCACCCACGCCTTGCCGACCGGCACGCTGGCGCCGGTCTGGCGCGCCGACATCCCGGCCGAGCTCACGCCGCGCTTCGTGCTGACCCAGGGCAATGTGGTGGCGGTGCAGGCCGCGCAATGGCAGCTCTTGGACATCAACGGCCAGAAACTCGGCAGCGGCTTTGCCGGGCCTGGGCAGCTGCTGCTCGACAGCGCGGTGCTGATGTCGATCGACGTCAATGGCTATCTGGCGGGCAATGAGGTGGGCGATGGCAGGCGCCGCTTCATCATCCTGCCGGTGGGCGGCGATGCCTCGATGTTCTCCCTGATCAGCAAGCGCGGCAGCGAGGTGCTGATCGCCGGCTTCGAGCAGCCCAAGGCCGACTTCGAGCAGCTCGATCGCAGCGCGACCCTGCCGCCCGCACCCGGCAGCGCCAGCCATGTGGAAGTAATGAGCTTCGGCGAAGGCATCCGGGTACGCGCCGGCGGCATGCTCACCGGCGTCAAGACGCGCAACCTGCGCATTCCGTCGGCGCCGCTGTTTGCCGCGCGCGGGCCGCGCATCGTCTGGGCCGCGGTGCCGGGTGCACTCTTGGCCTTGGGGGCCGATCTGAGCGTGAGCGCAGCCTACGAGCTCAAGGCCCAGCCACTGGCCATCAGCAGCGACGAGGCGGACAACGCCCACCTGATCGTCAGCACCGACAAGGGCCGCGCCCTGCTGCGCGTGTCTGCGCAAGGGACGGCCTGGCCCGCAGTGGCCCTGCCCGACAGCGCCGAGCGCCTGCCCAAGCCGCCGACCGTGGCGGCCGATGGCCGCGTGTTCGTGGCCTCAGGCGGCAGCCTGATCGCGGTGTCCGCGGCCGGCCAGGTGCTCTGGACCAAGCCGGTGTCTGCCGCCCCCGGCGGGCTGGCCGTCACGCCGGACGGCACCCTGCTGGTGGCCGACGGCACGGAGCTGGCGGCCTTCAATGCCACCGGCGAGCGGCGCGTGCTCTACACCTCGGACCGCGGCGCGCTGATCACGCCGCCCGTGGTGAGCGCCCAGGGCCAGGTGCTGGTGGCGAGCAAGACGCACCTGATTGCGCTGCGCGCTCGCTGAGCGAAGGGGCGAACGCACCGGGTTCGCGCTCGGTCCGCACCCGGCACAGCCTCGCGCGCGATTCAGCCCGCAGCACGCGGGTGATGCACGTGCGGTGCATCCGCACAAGCATGCGCTGCGCGCCCGCCTGCCGCCCCCCACACCAGCGTCATGTCCCCAAACGGCATGCCCGGTCTCGCTTGTCTGGTGCGGCTTCGCAGGGTATTCGGCTGAAGAATAAGCATCCATGCGGCTTTTCAGGCCAATGCCTTGAAGAACCGCACCAGACAAGCGAGAACAGGCAGGCGGTCTGCGCAACCCGTCTCAAGCGGCCTTGCCCAGGCTGCGCAGCCAGCGCAGCCGCCCCTGCAGGCGCGCAAGCTTCTCGGCATCGTCGCCGGCCAGCAGCGCCATCCAGGCGACGGTAAAGAGCGTGCGGGCGTGGATGCAGCGCGCGAGCCGCTCCGCATCCCAGGGCGCCGGATACGCGGCGAGCAGCGCCTCGCTCCAGGCCACATGGCTGCCCAGCACGCGCGCACCAGCCACCACGCAGGCCAGATCCCATTCCACGGGGCCGATGAAGGCGTCTTCCCAGTCGTGCCAGCGCATGCCCTGCGCGGTGGCCAGGGCGTTGTTCAGGTGTGCGTCGCCATGCAGGAGCTGCAGTGGCGCAACGTTCTGCGCCAGCTGCACGCGCAGATCCGTCGCCTGCTGGGCCAGCAGGGCGCGGTCCGGCGCAGCCAGACGCGCCCGCACCGCCGGATGACCGAGCAGACGCTCGATCTCATCGAAGGGCTGCCAGCGTACGAAGCGGGCCTGCAGCGCAGCGGGTACGGTGCGCAGCGCAGCATGGCAGGCAGCCAGCGCGCGAGCACTCTCGGCGGGGTCCGGCAGGCCCGGCTGCACGTCGGCCCGCTGCCACAGGCTGATGGTCCAGCCGCTAAACGCATGCGGCCCGGCCAGCGGGTCGGCCAGCGGCGCAATCGCCGGCGCGCCCTGTGCGGCCAGCGCACCGGCCAGCGCGCATTCGCGGCGGGCAAAGACTGAAGCATCACGGACCGCCGTGGTGCCCGTGGGCACCCGCGCCACAACCGGCCGCGGCGCCAGCCACACCGCCCGGTTGGAAAAGCGGCCGACGATCTGCGGCGCGGTCTCGCCCAGCCCGAGCTGCCGGGCCAGTGCGGCGCACGCGGCAAGCAGCTCGGCGTCCGCGTCCGTCGCCAGCGGGCTGGCGACGGCATCGGTCGGCGCCGCGTCGGTCACTCGCTGCTGGCCGCCGCCGCAGGCCGCGGTGCGAGCAGCGCCTGGTTCTCGGCCTTCCAGCGCATGGCCATGAGCACGCGGTCGTAGGCCGAGGGATGCGTATTGAAGATGAAGGCTTCCCAGGCCGCCGGCTTGACCTTGCGGTACTCGGAGAGCTTGAGCGCCACTTCGGCGAAGCCGTCGGGCTCGCGCGCGACGTTGATGCCGAAGATGTCGGCCTCGATCTCCTGGCTGCGCGTCAGGTTGTTGGTGACGGGCGTGGCGAGCAGCATGACCGTGGAGAACACGGCGGCCAGCAGCGGCAGGCTGGCCACATCTGTCAGGCCGCGCAGGCCCCAGCGCGCGCCGTAGCGGGCCAGCACGGCCTGCGTGATCAGGTGCACGAGCAGGCCCACGGCCACGAAGACCACACCCATGATGATCAGCGCCTTGTAGATGTGGTTGAGGACGTAGTGCCCCATCTCGTGGCCGGTCACGGCGCGGATCTCGGCCAGGCTGGTGCGCTTGAGCAGGTTGTCGTTCAGGCGGATGGCGGCCGACCCGAAGATGCCGCTCACATTGGCGCTGATGCGCTGGGTCTGGCGCGAGGCGTCGAACTCCAGCACATCCTTGGCCGGTACGCCGTTGGCACGGGCCATGGAAAGGATGCTGTCGCGCACCTCGCCCGCCGCAAGCGGCTTGTAGTCGTTGAACAGCGGATCGATGACCACCGGGGCGATCAGCAGCAGCAGCGAACCCATCACTGTGGCCACCGCAGCGCCCCAGGCCCACCAGCTGTGCTGGGCGCGGCGGATCACGGCATACAGCACTAGGATGGCCACGGCGCCCACGACGGCCGAGATCGCCATGCCGATGGCCTGCTCCTGCGCCCAGCCCGCAAAGTTCTGGTTCGACATGCCGAAGGCATGCTCGCGGAAGAACCCGGAATACGCCGCCAGCGGAGCAAGCAGCACGCTGGTGATCAGTACATACAGTGCGCCGTAGATGGCCGTGCGCAGCCAGCCGGCGCGCACCCTGGCCTCGATGCCGTCACGCAGCCGGGCCGACCAGCCCGTCGTCAGCAACATCCCGGCCACCGCCAGGCCGGCCAGCCAGCCCCAGAACTGCAGGGCGTTCTCGCCATCCACATAGGCATTCACGCGTTCCTGGGCGGCCTGGGGCACGCGGGCCAGATAGGCGGCGGTGGCAGCCTCCGGATCGGCCGGCAGAGCCGCGCGCCAGGCGGCATCCGCGGGCACCAGGGCCGCCGCCTGCCGGGAGGCCTTGCCCGCCTCGATCGGCGCCATCAGGCCCACCACCACGGCGACCACCAAACACACCACAAGCAGCCCCCAGGCCGCGATCCCTCGCTTCATTTTTTTCTCTCCCTCCCGAATGGGTGGCGCAGCATAGTGCGGCACCGTGGGCGGGCGCGGCTCAGTGCGCGCTGCTGTGGCGCGCGCGCGCTACCCAGATGTTGTGACGCGCGCCGGGCCGCCAGGGGCCCCCGCGATGGTCGCCCAGGCGCTCGCTGACCTGCAGGCCCGCGGCGGCAAACGCCGCCTGCATCTCGGCATCGCTGTGCAGACGCACCGTCAAGTGGGCCGGGATCGGTGCGGCCGGCGGGCCGTGGTGGATGATGAAGGCATGGCGCAACAGCTGCGTGCCGGCATCGAAGCGGTGCCGATGGTCCACTGCGACCGGCAGTCCGGTCTCGGGATGCGGATAGGCCCAGCGCCAGACCACGCCAGGCTTGCCGGTCGGGAAGATGGCGGGGTGCGCCACGGCCATGGGCGCGTCGCGCACCATGTCGGGCGGGTAGGTGTCGATGATGAGCTCGCCACCCGGCGCCAGGCAGGCCGCCGCCGCGGCCACAGCGGCGTTCAGGTCCGCCACGCTGAGCATGAGCCCCAGGCTGTTGAAGGCGATGAAGACGCGCTCGAAGCGCTGCCCGGCGAGCAGCTGGTCGACCAGCGTGGCGTCGCGCATGTCGCCCACGGCAAAGCGCGCGTCCAGGCAGTGCGCGGCCGCCTTGCGGCGCGCCGCCTCGATGAAGGCCGGCGAGAGATCGATCCCGCAGACCTCGAAGCCAGCCTTGGCCAGATGCAGGGCCACCCGCCCGGTGCCGCAGGCCAGCTCCAGGATGCGTGCGTCCTGCCCCGCAGCGTCCGCCATGCGGCGCCAGAACGGCAGATCGCTCACCACGTCGGCGTGTGCAGCGTCGTAGTGGGCGGGGTCGGTCAGGTAGCTGCCGGCGGTGAGTCGGTCCGGCTGGTAGTCGGTCTGGGGCACAGCGCAAGCTTATGGGATGAATCCCTCAGCTCGCGAGGTGCCCCGACAGGGCCGTGCTTCAGGCCGCGGACTTGACCTTCAGGCGCCAGGCGTGCAGCAGGGGCTCGGTGTAGCCGCTGGGCTGTTCCTTGCCCTTGAAGACGAGGTCCAGCGCCGCCTGGTAGGCCGCGCTCTTCTCAAACGCCCCAGCCATCGGCTTGTAGAGCGGATCACCGGCGTTCTGGCCGTCCACCACCTTGGCCATGCGGCGGAAGGTGTCCTTGACCTGCTTCTCGGTCACGATGCCGTGTTCCAGCCAGTTGGCGATGTGCTGGCTGGAAATGCGCAGCGTGGCGCGATCTTCCATCAGGCCCACGCCGTTGATGTCAGGCACCTTGGAGCAGCCCACGCCCTGGTCCACCCAGCGCACCACGTAGCCCAGGATGCCCTGGACGTTGTTGTCCAGCTCGGCCTGCTTCTCGGCGTCGCTCCACTTGGGCTTGGCCACCACGGGGATGGTCAGCAGGTCGTTGAGGAGTGCGTCCTGGTCCACCGTGGCCAGGGTCTTTTCCATCTCCTTCTGCACCGCGAACACGTCCACCTGGTGGTAGTGCATGGCGTGCAGGGTGGCGGCGGTGGGGCTGGGCACCCAGGCGGTGTTGGCGCCGGCCTTGGGGTGACCGAGCTTCTGCTGCAGCATG
>JAIXTA010000137.1 GCA_027484405.1 Burkholderiales bacterium | reverse complement strand
CAAGCTGGACATGGTGCCCGAGGAAGAGCGCGCCGCCCGCGTGAAGGACTTCGTCAAGCGCTACAAGTGGAAGGGCCCGATCTACAGCATCTCCGCGCTCACGCGCGAAGGCTGCGAGCCCCTCGTGCTCGACCTGTACAAGGCGCTGGTGCACATCCGCGACGAAGCCAAGCCCCGTGCCTTTGATGAACGATTCGACCGCGAAGCCCCTGCAGGCGCCGCCTCGGCGGGGAGCAGTTCGCCAGCCGGTGAGGGGCAGGAATGAGCGCAGGCGCCGCGTCCAGCGCCGCACTGACCCAGGCGCGCCGCATCGTCGTCAAGGTCGGCTCCAGCCTCGTGACCAACGAGGGCCGCGGACTCGATGCCGAGCGCATCGCGCTGTGGGCCACGCAGATCGCCCAGCTCTGGGCCGAGGGCCGCGAGGTGGTGATGGTGTCCTCCGGCGCGATTGCCGAAGGCGTCAAGCGCCTGGGCTGGCCCAGGCGGCCCACCGCCATCCACGAGCTGCAGGCTGCCGCCGCCGTGGGCCAGATGGGCCTGGCGCAGATCTATGAATCCAGCTTCAAGCAGCACGGCATCCAGACCGCGCAGGTGCTTCTCACGCATGCGGACCATGCGGACCGCGAGCGCTACCTCAATGCCCGCAGCGCCCTGCAGACCCTGCTGGCCCTGCGCGTGGTGCCCGTGATCAACGAGAACGACACGGTGGTCACCGACGAAATCAAGTTCGGCGACAACGACACCCTGGGCGCGGTGGTGGCCAACCTGATCGATGCCGACCTGCTGGTCATCCTCACCGATCAGCGCGGCCTGTACTCGGCCGATCCGCGCAAGGACGCCAGCGCCCGCTTCATCAGCGAGGCCGCTGCGGGCGATCCGGCGCTCGAAGCCATGGCGGGCGGCGCGGGCTCCAGCCTCGGCAAGGGCGGCATGATCACCAAGATCCTGGCGGCCAAGCGCGCGGCCATGAGCGGCACGTCCACGGTGATCGCCTCCGGCCGTGAGGTCGACGTGCTCACGCGCCTGGCGGCCGGCGAATCCATCGGCACCCTGCTGGTGGCGCAGACGGCCAAGCGCAGCGCCTTCAAGCAATGGATGGCCGACCACCTGCAGGTGGCTGGCAAGCTCGTGCTCGATGCTGGGGCCGTGCGCGCCCTGCGCGAAGACGGCAAGAGTCTGCTGCCCATTGGCGTGGCACGCGTGGAGGGCGAGTTCGGCCGCGGTGCGCTGGTGGCCTGCGTGGACGAGGCCGGGGCTGAGGTGGCCCGCGGTCTGTCCAACTACTCCGCGGCCGAGGCGCGCCTGATCTCGCGCAAGCCCTCCAGCCAGATCGAGGCCATCCTGGGCTTTGTCGAGGATCCGGAGATCGTCCACCGCAGCAACATGGTGCTGGTGGCTTAGGCGCCGGACCTGGCGCAGAAAACAAAACGGCTGGGAACTCCCCAGCCGTTTTGACTTTCTGCCTACAAGCCGACGGGGCTAGTTGCTCGCCGCGGTCTTCGGCTCCGCTTCAGCCGGAGGCTCCTCGGGCTCACCTTCGAAATGAATCCCGGTGATCGGCCCGATCACCGTGTCCGAGTTCAGGTCCGCGGCGGGCGGATGGCTTTCCTCGGCCTGCTGCGTCAGGTGCACATGGCCGCGCAGGTAGCGGTTGCCTTCCTGGCGTCGCTGGATGTACTGCGCAAGCTCCGTGAGCGCGAGCTGATAGACCTCGCGCTTGAACTCGATCACTGCGTCGAGCTCGACCCAGTAATTGCTCCAGCGCCAGGCATCGAACTCCGGGTGGGTGGAGGCCCGCAGATCGATCTGGCTGTCGCGTCCGAGCAGACGCAGCAGAAACCAGATCTGCTTTTGGCCGCGGTAATGTCCGCGCCATTCTCTGCGGATCCAATGATCCGGCACCTCATAGCGCAACCAGCCGCGGGTGCGGCCGAGAATCTTCACGTGCTCCGGCTTCAGGCCAATTTCCTCTTCCAGCTCGCGGAACATCGCTTGCACAGGAGATTCCCCGTACTTGATGCCCCCTTGAGGGAATTGCCATGAGTGTTCCCGAATCCGTTTGCCCCAGAAGACCTCGTTCTTGTGGTTGAGCAGGATGATGCCGACATTCGGGCGAAAGCCCTCCTTGTCGAGCATGATGACTACCCCAAATCTTTACAATCTGAGCCGATTCTAATCACAAGCTTCGCGCTCAAGACAAGGTGAAACCCTGTTCTTGCCACGCGATTTCCCCCGCATCTTTCTGCATCGGTCTCCAACGTCATGCGCGCCAGTCGATTCCACATCTCCACCCTCAAAGAGGCTCCCGCCGATGCGGACATCGTGAGCCAGAAGCTCATGCTGCGCGGCGGCCTGATCAAGAAGCTCGCCGGCGGCATCTACAACTACATGCCCATGGGCCTGCGCATCATCCGCAAGGTCGAGACCATCATCCGCGAGGAGATGAACCGTGCCGGCGCCATCGAGCTGCTGATGCCTGTGGTGCAGCCCGCCGAGGTCTGGCAGGAGACGGGCCGCTTCGACAAGATGGGCCCCGAGCTGCTGCGCGTGAAGGACCGCCATGGGCGCGACTTCATCATCCAGCCCACCAGCGAGGAGGTGGTGACCGACATCGCGCGCCAGGAGATCAAGAGCTACCGCCAGCTGCCCAAGAACTTCTATCACATCCAGACCAAGTTCCGCGATGAGCGCCGGCCGCGCTTTGGCGTGATGCGCGGGCGCGAGTTCACGATGAAGGACGCCTACTCCTTCGACCGCACCGTGGAAGACGCCGGCAAGAGCTACGAGGCCATGTACGCCGCCTACTGCAGGATCTTCGACCGCCTGGGCCTGACCTATCGCGCCGTGGCGGCCGACACCGGCGCGATCGGTGGCGACAAGAGCCACGAGTTCCAGGTGATTGCCGACACGGGCGAAGATGCGATTGCCTACTGCCCCACCAGCGACTACGCCGCCAACATCGAGCTGGCCGAGGCGGTGTCGCTGCTGGCCGCGCGTGCTGCTGCAGCCGAGGCGATGCACAAGACGCCGACGCCGGGCAAGAGCACCTGCGCCGATGTGGCTGCCTTGCTGGGCATCCCGCTCGAACGCACGGTGAAGTCGCTCGTGCTGGCGACGGATACCGACAAGGGCGCCGTCATCCACCTGCTGCTGGTGCGCGGCGACCATGACCTCAATGAAGTGAAGGCCGGCAAGATTGACGGCATGAAGGACGGCTGGCGCTTTGCCACGGAGGCTGAGATCGTCGAGCACTTCGGCTGCAAGCCCGGCTACCTCGGCCCCATCGGCATGAAGAAGCCGGTGCGCGTGATTGCTGACCGCACCGTGGCGAACATGAGCGACTTCGTCTGCGGCGCCAACGAGGTGGACTTCCACTTCACCGGCGTGAACTGGGGCCGCGATCTGCCCGAGCCGGATCTGGTGGCGGACCTGCGCAACATCCGCGAGGGCGATCCCTCGCCCGACGGCAAGGGCACACTCGCCATCCAGCGCGGCATCGAAGTGGGCCATGTGTTCTACCTCGGCACCAAGTACAGCAAGGCCATGAACGCCACCTTCCTCGACGAGACGGGCAAGCCCGCACTCATGGAGATGGGCTGCTACGGCATCGGCGTCACGCGCATCCTGGGTGCGGCCATCGAGCAGAACCATGATGACAAGGGCATGATCTGGCCCAACGCGATCGCGCCCTTCCAGGTGGTGATCTGCCCGGTGGGCTATGACCGCATCGAGGCCGTGAAGGTCGAGGCCGACAAGCTCTATGCCGAACTGCAGGCTGCCGGCGTGGACGTGCTGCTGGACGATCGTGGCGAACGCCCGGGCGTGATGTTTGCCGACTGGGAGCTGATCGGTGTGCCGCACCGCGTGACGATTGGCGAGCGTGGCCTCAAGGAAGGCAAGGTCGAGTACCAGGCCCGCCGCGATGCCGCTGCGACGCCCGTGGCGGTGGCTGACATTGCCGCGCATGTGAAGGCGGCGCTCGCCGCTTGAACGCAGCGCTGTTGATGCCGCCCTTGATGCCGCAGTTGATCCCTTTGACTGCGTCTCGCAAAAGCCTTTCCGCTTGTCTGGTGCGGTTCTTCAGCCATTTTGGTCTGAAGAGCCTTGTCCAGAGCCATTCTTGGCCTGCGAGTGCGGGCGTGGCGGCTGTGCTTGCGGTCTGTGTCGCGCTTGCCGCGCCCCTGGCTCACGCCGGCGCCCAGAAGGAAGAAACGCTGGCGGACAACGTGCGCACCGCGCTGGCCGCCGCCATTGCCGACAAGGCGCCGCCGGTGTGGCGCTACGAGAAGCCCGAGGAACGCGCGCGCTACCAGCGCTGGCTGTCGGTCATGGATGAGCGCCTGGCCAAGCGACGCCGCGAGATGGATGCGCGCACCCGCATCGAGCTGCTGGAGACCATCTATTACGAGGCCAAGCGTGCCGGCGTGGACCCCGGCCTCGTGCTCGGCCTGATCCAGGTGGAGAGCAACTTCCGCAAGTACGCCATCAGCGATGCCGATGCGCGCGGGCTGATGCAGGTGATGCCCTTCTGGACACGCACCATCGGCGACAGCGACGTGCGCAAGCTCTTCCACATGCACACCAACCTGCGCTACGGCTGCACCATCCTGCGCCACTACATCGACCGCGAGAACGGCAATCTCTTCCTTGCGCTGGGCCGCTACAACGGCAGCCGCGGGCGCGACCCCTATCCCAACGCCGTGCTCGCCGCCTGGGAGCGCTGGAAATTCAAGGACACCCCATGACGCCCACCCTGCTGGCTGGCTTGCTGTTCCGCATGAGCGCACCGCTGCGCCGGATGGCGTGGGTGCTGCTGCAGGCACTTGGCCAGCGCACGCGCGCCGCGGCCGCCCTGGCAGCCGCCGCCACGCTGGCGCTGGCCGGCTGCGCCAGCCCGAGCCCGGCCGGAGGTGCGGCAGCCACCGCACCGGCAGCAGCCAAGCCGCCTGCAGCCCCGGCCGCGCCGGCCGCCCAGACCGCCCGCGGCCCGCTCTACACCTTCAGCAAGGACGGCAAGACCCACACGCTCTACGGCACCCTGCATGTGGGCCGGCCTGCCTGGGGCCCGGACGCAGGCGTGCAGGCCGCACTCTCGCGTGCCACTGCGCTGGCCGTGGAAGTGGATATCTCGCAGCCCGCGCCGATCCAGTTCGCGCTGCAGCGCTATGCGCTGGCCACCGATGCGCAGAGCGCCACGGCCGGGCTGCCGTCCGATCTGATCGAGCGTCTGCGTGCCGGCGCACAGCAGGCGGGCGTGTCGGCCGTGCAGGTGCGCATGTTCAAGCCCTGGTTCCTGGCCAATCAGCTGTCGATGTCGGCCTTTGCGCGCGGCGGCTACCTGGCCACGGCGGGCAGCGAAGTCTTCCTGCTCGGCGCGGCCCGCCAGCGGCGCCTGCCGGTGCTGGAGCTGGAGTCGGTGGACCAGCAGTTTGCGCTGCTTGATGCCATGCCGCGCAATGTGCTGCGCGAGTATGTGGAGCAGGCCCTGCTCTACGCCCAGGGCAGCGGCATGCCCGCCGACCTGCAGCAGCTGGTGGCCGCCTGGGAGCAGGGCGACGTCAACACTCTGGCCGCCATGGTGAATACCGACCCGGCCACCGCCAAGGCCTCGGACCGCTGGCTCAATGAAGAACTGCTGCTCTCGCGCCATCCGCAGATGGTCCAGCGCATCATCGAGCTGGCGGGCAAGGAGGGCAGCCTGATGGTGGCGGTGGGCGCCCTGCACCTTCCGGGCGAGCGCGGCTTGATCACGCTCCTGCAGAAGGCCGGCTTCGAGGTGCAGCGCGTGCAGCGCTAGGCCGCGCGTGCGTCGACCTGGCGCCCAGCTCCGGTGGCGCTGTTCCCGGTAGCTTGCGAAAGGCTGCATTCACCTGATTTGGCCGAAATCAACTGAATCAATTTTGATTCATTTGACAAAAATCGGCTCAAAAAGCGCGCCAGACAAGCGAGAAGTGCCTTTCAGTGCTTCGCTTTATTTCATGGCCGAAATTGATCGGCCTTAGCTGCCCATGCCCGGCCCGCTGGGCAGCTTGGCATCGGCCAGCGCGTTGAAGAAGCGCGTGACCAGTTCCGGCGCGGGGGCGCGGTCGGTCGGTTCCGGATGGGCCTTGGCGTAGTCCAGGGAATGCGTCAGCGCCACCCAGCGCCGGCCTTCGCGGTCCTGCTCCAGCTGCATGGCGGCCTGTGCCACCTTGGCCGGGATGGCCACCTTCCTGATTCTCTCGGCCGTGGGCCACTCGCACTCGCTGGCCGGCGAGGACACCAGATATTCGCGGCAGATCAGCGGCCGCTCCTCGTAGATCGAGCAGGAGCCTTCTTCCAGAAAGGGGCAGCTCACGCCCATCTCGAAGTACTTCATGCCCAGGGCGTTGGCCTGGTCGGGCGTCAGGGTATTGGCCGCCTTGCGCAGCGGCCCATCCACCTGCGCGGCCTGCATGGCCGCGGCAGCCTGCGCAAAGCGCTCGCGGATCACGCCCTGGCGCGGCTGCGGCATTTCCTCGACCAGCTGCGCGATGCGCCGCGCCTCACTCGGCAGGATGGGCACCAGTTGCTTGCAGCAGGCGCCGCAGCCCGCCTTGCAGCTGATCGGCTCGCCCGCCGCCGCCACATCCTCCACCGCAATGTGAATCACGCGGTTGGCGAGGGTGCGCGCCGTGGGCAGGAACCAGGCGGCGCTCTCGGTGCGCTGCGGCACATCCAGCTGGACGCGGATGCCGCGGTTGCGCACACGCAGTTCGGTGTCGAGATGCAGATCGGGGGCTTGAACGGGGGCGGCCATGGGGCGGAACTCGCGGTGGACAGATCGCCGGATTGAACGGCATTGCGCCGCGCTTGGCGATCCCGCGTTGCCGCGAGCGCGCAAGTGTCTCAGGGGGTCTTGCCGCGCTTGAGCTGCCGCCACGCAAACCGCGCCGGGTCCACGGCGTCGGCCAGATCTTGCTCGATGGGCAGCGGCTCGCCCAGCATCTGCGCGGCAATCAGCTCGCCGCCGAGCAGCGCATAGGTCAGACCGCGCGAACCGTAGGCATTGGCGATCCAGGCGCCGGGCAGGCGCGGCATGTCGGCCAGGTGGGGTGCGCCGGGGCGGGCAGTCGGCGGGGTGTCCGGGTCGGGCAGGGCGCCGATCACGGGCAGGCGGTCCGGCGTGACCACGCGCACCCCCGTCCAGGCGCGGCGCAGCTTGCCCTGGGTGGCGGCCGCAAAGCCGGGCCAGAGGGCGGCGGCCTTGGCATAGGCCTGGGCGTGGCTGCTCTCGCGCTCGTCGGTGCCGGCGTCGCCGTGCTCGTAGCTGGCGCCGAAAACCGTGGTGCCAGCCTGCGCGGGCAGCAGGTAGCCTGCACCTGCCAGCACGGCCTTGAGCTGCGGGGCCAGGCCGCTGATCAGGCTGCACTGGCCGCGCACCGGGGCGAGCGGCAGCTGGTGCAGGCCCTGCGGTGGCTGCAGCGCTGCGCCGCCCGGTAGATCCGCCGAGCCTTGCGCCAACACGAGCTGGCCCGCCTCGAAGCGCCGGCCGTCTGCGGTCGTGACGCACCAACCGGCCGCGCTGCGCGAGACCGCCACCACTTGGGCGCGAACATGCAGGGCTACACCGGGCTGCGCCAGCCAGTGCGCCACCAGCTCGCGTGGCCTGGCCCAACCCATCCGCGCAAACCAGATGCCGCCTGCGGCAGGGCGCAGGCCGAGCAGGCCCTCGGCTTCGTCTTGTTCTACCCAGCGCGCAAAGTCCGCTGGCCAGGCCTGCGCGGCCAGCAGTGCCTGGCCCTCACGGTCGTCCGATTCCATCTGCAACGTGCCGCTGGCATGCCAAGCGTGCTGCGGCCAGTGCTGCGCAGCCAGCACGCAGCCGGCCAGGGTGATGCGGGAGAGCGGCGTGGCGCCGCGTGCCATGGCCGGGCGGAACGCTGCCGCGAGGTGACTGGAGGTGCGCGCCGCCGGTTCGGCTTCGCGCTCAAGCACGGCTACGCGCAGGCCGCGGCGCGCCAAGCTTGCGGCCACTGCGGCACCGGCCAGACCGGCGCCGATCACGATGGCATTGGCCTCGGTATCGGTGGTGCTGAGACGTGTCGCGCTGCGCGGGTCTGCGTCCGCGTGGGCACCGGACGGCGCGCCGGGCCAGCGGGCCACGGTCATCTCGCGCTTGTGGCCGAAGCCCGGCTGCTTCTCGACGACGAAGCCGCAGGCGGCCAGATCGCGGCGCAACTGGCCCGTGGCGCACCAGGTGGCGAGCAGGGCGTCCGGCGCGGCACGGGCGGCAAGGGCCCTGCACACCACCGCGTCCCACATGGCCGGGTTCTTGGCCGGCGCAAAGCCGTCCATGAAGATCGCGTCGGCAGACAGTGCGAGCCGCGGCAGCAGGGTCTGCACATCGCCCAGGGCCAGGGTGAGGGTGACCGCGCCATCGGCGAAGCCCAGGCGATGCAGGCCGGCAATGGCCGGGGGCCACTGTGCAATCAGCGCGGCGCGGTCGGCGTCGGCCTGCGGATCCGGGCCGGCCGGCAGCCAGCGCGCCAGATCATCGCGCGTGGGCGGATGCGCGTCGATCGACACCACGTGCAGCGCCGCACAGCGCTCGGTGTCGGCGCGCCAGGCGGCCAGCAGGGTGAGAAAGGTGTTGCCCAGGCCAAAGCCGGTCTCCAGCACCGTGAACCGGCGCACACCGCGCCAGCGCTGCGGCAGGCCGCAGCCATGCAGGAAGACATGCTCCGCCTGGGCGCGAGCGCCCGCGATGGCGTGATAGACGTCGTCGAACTGCGGGGCGAAGGGCGTGCCGGACGCCGCTGCCTCGATGCGGGCAGGCTGAATGCTCACGGCCGGACGAGCTGCAGGCCTATTTCGGACCGAAGCCGGGGAAGCCGCGCTTCATGCCGCCCATGGCACGCATCATCTTGGCCATGCCGCCGCCGCTCATCTTCTTCATCATGCCGGCGATCTGGTCGAACTCGTTGAGCAGGCGGTTGACTTCCTGCACGGTGACGCCGGCGCCGGTGGCGATGCGCCGCTTGCGACTGGCCTTGATCAGTTCGGGCTTGGCGCGCTCGCCGGGCGTCATGCTGTTGATGATGCCTTCCATGCGGCGCACCTTCTTGGCGGCCTCGTCCTGATTGACCTGGCTGGCGGCCTGCTGGAACTGCGCCGGCAGCTTGTCCAGAATGCCCTGCATGCCGCCCATGTTCTTCATCTGGCCGATCTGCGCCTTGAAGTCCTCGAGGTCGAAGCGGTTGCCCTTCTTGAGCTTCTCGGCGAGCTTCTGCGCCTCGGCCACGTCGATGGCCTTGGTGGCTTCCTGCACCAGGGCGACGATGTCGCCCATGCCCAGGATGCGGTTGGCAAAGCCGTCTGCGTCAAAGGCCTCGAGCCCGCCGATCTTCTCGGACACGCCGATGAACTTGATCGGCTTGCCGGTAATGTGCCGCACGGACAGGGCCGCGCCGCCGCGGCTGTCGCCATCGGTCTTGGTGAGTACCACGCCGGTCAGGGGGAGGGCGTCGGAGAAGGCCTTGGCCACGTTCACCGCGTCCTGGCCCTGCATGGCGTCCACCACGAACAGGGTCTCGATCGGCTTGATCGCGGCATGCAGCTCGGCGATCTCCTTCATCATGGCCTCGTCGATGGCCAGGCGACCGGCGGTGTCGACGATCAGCACGTCGAAGTAGTGGTTGCGGGCGTAGTCCAGCGCGGCGCGCGCAATGTCCACCGGCTTCTGGTCGGGCGTGGACGGGAACCACTCGGCGCCGGCCTGCGCCGTCACGGTCTTGAGCTGCTCGATGGCGGCCGGGCGGTAGACGTCGCCCGAGACGGTGAGCACCTTCTTCTTGCGTGTATCTATTAGATGCTTGGCCAGCTTGGCCACGGTCGTGGTCTTGCCCGCGCCCTGCAGGCCGGCCATGAGGATGATGGCGGGGGGTTGGGTGGCCAGATTGATCTGGCTGGCGTCCTTTCCCAGATCGGCGCCGATCACATTGGCGAGTTCGCGGTGCACCACGCCCACCAGCGCCTGGCCTGGGGAGAGCGAGCCGACCACGTCCTGCCCGAGCGCGCGTTCCTTGACCTTGGCGATGAATTCGCGCACCACCGGCAGGGCCACGTCGGCCTCCAGCAGCGCCATGCGGATCTCGCGCAGCATGTCCGCGGTGTTGGACTCGGTCAGGCGCGCCTCGCCCTTCATGGTCTTGACGACACGGGCCAGGCGGGTGGAGAGCGATTCGAGCATGGGAGCTACCGGATTGAGGGGTGGGCGCGGCGAATTTCGGCTCGACGCGTGCGCAGTGCATGCAGCCGGCCGGGTGCCGGGGGCCCGGTCATTGGGCACGTGTGCGACATCTTTGGACATCACGACCGAGGGCCTGGGCGAGTGCGCAAAACGCACCGCTACACTCGGCCGCATGGAGCCTCGTCACACCATGTCGATAGTGTATGCGCTGGCCTGCGCGTGCTATGCCGCGCTGGCCCTGCGCGCAGCGAGCCGCATGCAGGCCTCCGAGCTCTACCGCCCGGGCGGCTGGGAATTGCGTCTGCCCTGGGTGGCCCTGCTGGTGCATGTGACCGTTCTTGGCCAGGATTTTCATGCGATCGAGGGCATGCGTTTCGGTTTTGCGCAGGCCCTGACCCTGTTCACGGCGCTGGGCGTGCTGTTCTTCCTGCTGGAGGAACGCTACGTGCGCATCCACGCCATGCGGCCGCTGGTATTCGGCGCGGCTGCCGTGGCGCTGCCCCTGCCGCTCTGGTTCAAGGGCGTGGTGCTGCCGATCGGTCATCCGCTGCTCAAGGCGCATCTTTGGCTGGCGATGGTCGCCTACGCTGTGATCGGGATCGCGGCCATCCACGCGGTGATGATGGTCATCGTGGACCGGGGCCTGCACCGCAAGAGCCTGGAGCGCGCCGGACCGGTCAACCCCCTGAGGGCAGTGCTGCAGCGCAACGCGCCGGCGCTGGTGCCGCTTGAGCATCTGCTGTTTCGCATGCTCACCGTAGGCTTCATTGTGCTGAGCATCGCGCTGGCGCTTGGTGTCGTCGTGGCGCAGGGCGAAGGCATGGGCGGCCTGCGCTTCGACCACAAGACCGTGTTCTCCGTGCTGGCCTGGGCGATCCTGCTGGGGCTGCTTCTGGGCCGCTGGCTGGGCGGCTGGCGCGGCCGCACAGCGGTGCGCTGGACGCTCGCCGGATTCGTGGCCTTGTCACTCGCCTACGTCGGCAGCCGCTTTGTGGCCGAGGCCATCCTCCATCGGCTCAGTTGAGCCGGACCGGACTTCTGGAGACTGCTCTTGGGCAAGCTTGTCCTGATCCTGATTCTTGTTTTCGTGATCGCTTACGCCGTGCGACGCGCGCTCGGCGCGCGCAGCCGCGAGGACGACTCAGGATCCTCCGGGCAACGCGGCGGCACGCAGCCGTCGTCGCCGGAGCGCATGCTGGCTTGCCAGCACTGCAATGCCATGACGCCCTTGTCTGCGGGCGTGGTGCGCGGCGGCCGGTTCTATTGCACGCAAGCCCATGCCAAGAAGGCGCAGGACGTCTGACGCAGCCTGCCACCGCCCGATGAGCGTTCTGTCCCTGACCAGCCTGCCCGGCGTGAACGCCTGGCGATCGCTGTCCATCTTTGCGCTCGCCCGCGCCCTGGTCCTGGCGGCTTTGGTGCTGGCGCAGGTGCTGCTGGGCATGCAGCTGTCCGGCGCAAACCTGCCCAACGAAGGGCAGTGGCTTGCACTGCTGCTGACCTACTTTGCGTTCTCGTGCGGATTTGCCTGGCTCGCGCTGACCATCCGGCGCAGTTTCCATGCGCAGGTGCTGGCGCAGTTCTTCCTGGACCTGCTCTTCATCGGGCAGATCCTGTTTCAGACCGATGGCATCCGCAGCGGTCTGGCGGTACTTCTGCTCATGCCGCTGGCCGCAGCAGGATTGCTGCTGCCGCGTGCCATCGGCCTGATGTGTGCCGCAGCGGCCACCTTGCTGTTGCTTGGTGACGCGGGCTACCGCTCGATCTACACCACCGCTGACCCTTCATGGGTCCTGACCGGTCTGCACGGGGTGGTCGCCTTCGGGCTGGTCATGCTGATGAATGGCCTGACCCAGCGCGCGGAGACGAACGAGCGTCTTGCGCGCGAGGCCGAGGAGCTGGCGCTCAAGGAGACCCTGCTATCCCAGCAGGTGATGCAGGAACTGGCGCCAGGCGTCATCGTGTTCGACCCCAGCCGGGTGGTACGGGCCATCAGCCCGAGCGCGAGGCAGCTGCTGACCTCGATGGGTATCGTGGTGGAGCCCGGTGACCGTCTTGATGCCCGGAAGAGCCTGGCGCCCCTGCAGCGCAGCATCGATGAGCAGTCGCGCGTGCAAGGCAGCGGCGCGGGCGAGGCGCATGCCGTGGTCTTCGCTGAGGTGCCGGGCGAGCCGGTGCTGCTCGTGCGTGTGACCGAGGTGGCGCGCGGCCTGTCCAACGAGTCGGACCTGGTGGCGTTCATCGAGCCGGCCGAGGCGGTGGCCGAGCGGGCCCAGCGCAGCAAGCTGGCGGCCATGGGACGGATGTCCGGGTCGATCGCGCACGAGATCCGCAATCCGCTGGCATCCATCACCCAGGCAGCCGAGCTGCTTGCCCAGGACGAGGCAATGACCGAGTCGCGCGCCAATGCGCGCCTGGTGGAGATCGTGCGCAGCAACGCGCAGCGCATCAACCACATCATCGAGGACGTGCTGGCCGTGACCCGCGTGGATCGGGTGCAGCCAGCCAATGTCGATGTGGCCGCGATGGTGCGTGATGTGGCCCTGGAGGTGCCATCGATCGGCGACGTGCATCTGGAAGGGCATTTGACGGTGTGGTTTGATCCGTTGCATCTGCGGCTGACGCTGATCAATCTGCTGCGCAACGCACGACGCCATGCCCGGTCACGGGTGTCGGTCCGGATGGTGCGACTGCGCGCTGGCCTGGGCGAGATCCAGGTGATTGATGACGGTCCCCTGATTGCCGCAGAGGTGCGGACTCATCTGTTCGAGCCCTTCCACACCACGGAGCGAAGCGGCACGGGCCTGGGCCTGTACCTTGCGCGCGAGTACTGCGTGGCAAACCGCGCGCAGATCACTTATGAAGAGCGCGGGCGCATCGAGACCCCGCAGAAGATGTTTGTGATCCGTCTACGGAGCAAGGAATGACACGCAGCAGCACTGAACGCGACACCCCTGGCAAGGTGCTCGTGGTGGATGACGAGGCCGACCTGCGCGAGCTGCTGTCGCTGTCTCTGTTGCGCATGGGTCTGGACTGCGAGACCGCAGGCTCGGTGTCCGAGGCCCGCGGCTGGCTCGGAAAGCCCGGTTTTGCGCTGGTGCTCACCGACATGAACCTGCCGGATGGCACCGGGGTCGATGTGGTTGAGCTGGCGAGCGCCGCCGGACTGCCTGTGGCAGTCATCACCGCGTTCGGCAGTGCAGAAACGGCAGTCGCCGCGCTGAAGGCCGGTGCTTTCGACTATGTCGAGAAGCCCATTGAATTCGCCACGCTCAAGCAGCTGATTGGCAATGTGTTCAAGCCTGCGGCACGGCGTGAGGAGAAGGGCACGGCGCGCGAGGGTCCACGTGCCGATGTGCCCAGCCTGCAGGGCGACTCCAGGGCCATTGCGCAGGTGCGGGAGCTGATTGCCCGGCTGGCGCGCACCATGGCGCCGGTGGCGATTTCGGGACCCTCGGGCAGCGGCAAGGAGCTGGCTGCGCGCTCCATCCACGCCCAGGGCGGCCGGGCCGGCGGGCCATTCATCGCGGTGAACTGCGGTGCGATCCCGGAGCACCTGATGGAAGCCGAATTCTTTGGCTACCGCAAGGGCGCGTTCACCGGGGCCAACGAGGATCGCGACGGCTTTTTCCAGGCGGCACATGGCGGCACGCTGCTGCTTGATGAGGTGGCTGACTTGCCGCTGGCCATGCAGGTCAAGCTCCTGCGCGCCATCCAGGAGCGCAAGGTGCGCAAGGTCGGAGCCACCGTCGAGGAGGCTGTGGATGTTCGCCTGATCTCGGCCACGCACAAGGATCTGGCCAAGCTGGTGGCCAATGGCGCGTTTCGCCAGGACCTGTACTACCGGCTCAATGTGATTGAGCTGAAGATGCCGCCCCTGGCCGAGCGCGCAGAGGACATCCCGCTCCTGGCCAGGCACTTGCTGATGCGCATTGCCGAGCGACATGGCAGTTCGGGCGTCAAGCTGCTCGATTCGGCGCAGTCGGCACTGGGCAGCTTGCGCTTTCCAGGCAATGTGCGCGAGCTGGAGAACGTGCTTGAGCGCGCAGTGGCGCTGTCTGACGGAATGACGATCGACCGAGAAGCCATCCAGTTGGCCGCACGAGGTCTTGCGCCGCTTGAGGAGGTGGAAAGCAGCGCACTCATGGAGCCCAGTCGTGCAGGCGAGCCCGCGGCGCTCGCGCCTCAGGCGACAGGCGCCCCTGAACCGGCAGTCGAGTTTCCGCTTGCTCTGGAGGCACATCTCGATTCGATCGCGCGCACGCTCCTCGAGCCGGCGCTGCTCAAGACGCGATACAACCGGACGCAGGCTGCGGAGCTGCTTGGGCTGTCGTTCAGACAGTTTCGCTACCGGCTCCAGCGTCTGGGCATCAAGTGAGGCTAGCGCAGCGCATCAAGCGCTTGCAGGCTGCGCGTCGGCAGTCTGCACATGGCTGGTACCCGCGAGCGCGGCGTGTTCCTTCACCCAATGCGGACGAGCGCAGCGGCAGCACCCCGGTCGATCTGCTCGTGATCCACAACATTTCGCTGCCGCCGGGGCAGTTCGGCGGGTCGGCTGTCGAGGCGCTCTTCACCAACCGGATTGACCCCTCGGCGCACCCCTTCTTCGCGCAGATTGCGGACCTCAGGGTCTCTGCCCATTTCTTCGTGCGCCGTGGCGGGCAGGTCGTGCAGTTTGTCGATATTCATCGTCGCGCCTGGCACGCCGGCGTCTCCGAGCTCGTCACCCCCCAGGGGCGCCGGGAGCGCTGCAACGACTTCTCCGTGGGCATCGAGTTCGAGGGCACGGACGACAAGGTCTTCACGGTGCGCCAGTACGCCGCAGGCGCTCGCCTCACACGCTGGCTCAGGCGTCGCCTGCCATTGGTGCATTTGCGTGGACATTCGGAGATTGCACCGGGCCGCAAGACGGATCCCGGCGCACACTTTGACTGGATACGCTTCATGCGAGGCTCGGGGTTTCCCGCCGCGGCGCGATCGGCTTGTGCCGAATTGCAGTGCTAGAAGCGCGGGTCTGGACATCTTTGTGCAGATGCACATCTAGGCTTGGAGCGGCTTTCGCAGACTTTTTGCCCGGCAAGCCGCATCAATTCTGGCTCGCGTGAATGAGGTCGTCGAAACACTACACTTAGTTGGTTGAGACGCTTGTGCCACTACAGATAGTGCTCTATAACTTCATGGAGGCCGGGCCCGACGTCGTACAATGCAAGTTGTGTCGAGTTGGAGCAAGGCCCGATTCGAAGGGGTGGAAGCCATGGTTGTAGTGATTCGGCAGTCCGACGGTTTGGCGCTGTGCAAGGCACGGTCCAAGCAGCGGACGCAGCAGGTCCGGCCAACACACATGCAATTCGCACCGCCACCCCGCCGAACTCGACCATCCAGTTGATCCCGCGCCAGCCGCGTCCCTGCAAGCGGGTTCACCCGCAAAGGGGCGACCGCTGCATGATGAGCCTGGCTTACAGGCTCATCCTTTCCAAGAGCAAGATTTGAACAATCAGGGTCTCGTGAAGACCCGGGGTGGCATTTTCCCCCCGGACTTTGTGGGCCTGGCAAGCAGTTGCCAGACAAGACAGAGGAGAAGCAATGAGTCTGCAAACCACCGAAGCGCGCACCGGCGCGAATCCGGCCATTCTGGGCGGCACCGCGGCCGGTGACACGGGCGCGCCCGTGCCCGGCCAGGCGTTTGCCGACTACAAGATCATCCGCCGCAATGGCGCGGTCGTTCCGTTCGAGCCCGCGAAGATCGCAGTGGCCATGACCAAGGCGTTTCTGGCCGTCAATGGCGGTCAGGGTGCAGCATCCGCGCGTGTTCGCGAACAGGTGGAGATGCTGACCAACATGGTCGTCAACGCCTTGATCCGCCGGCAGCCGGCAGGCGGCACCTTCCATATCGAAGATGTGCAGGATCAGGTCGAGCTCTCTTTGATGCGCGCCGGTGAGCACAACGTCGCCCGGGCCTACGTGCTGTACCGCGAAGAGCGCTCGCGTGCCCGCGCGGCGCAGCAGGATGCAGAGCGCGAGGAGATGCGCGCCCGCATGCACGTCAACGTGGACGGCCGCTCGGTGCCGTTGGACGAGGCTGCACTGCGTGCGCTGGTGGTGTCGGCCTGCGAAGGACTAGGTGACCAGGTCAGCGCAGACCTGATCATCGAGCAGACCTTCCGCGATCTGTATGACGGCATGCCGATTGATGAAGTCTTCAAGGCAGCGATCCTGGCAGCCCGTGCCCTGATCGAAAAGGATCCGGACTACACCCGGGTGACGGCCCGCCTGCTGCTACACACGATCCGCAAGGAAGTGCTCGGTGAGGAAGCTATCCAGTCGCAGATGGGTGAAAAGTATGCGGAGTACTTTCCGCGCTTCATCAAGACCGGTGTCGACAATGAGCTGCTGAACGAGGAGCTGCTGCGCTTTGACCTCAAGCGCCTCGGCGCTGCGCTCAAGCCGGAGCGCGACCTGCAGTTCACCTACCTCGGCCTGCAGACTCTGTATGACCGCTACTTTCTGCACGTGAAGAAGCGCCGCATCGAGCTGCCGCAGGCTTTCTTCATGCGCGTGGCCATGGGCCTGGCTCTGCAGGAAGTTGATCGGGAGACCCGTGCCATCGAGTTCTACGAGCTGCTCTCCAGCTTTGATTTCATGAGCTCGACGCCGACCCTGTTCAATTCCGGCACTCTGCGCAGCCAGCTGTCGTCCTGCTACCTCACCACGGTGGCCGACGACCTGGACGGCATCTACGAGGCCATCAAGGAAAACGCGCTGCTCGCCAAGTACGCCGGTGGTCTGGGTAATGACTGGACGCCCGTGCGCGCCATGGGCTCCTGGATCAAGGGCACCAACGGCCAGAGCCAAGGTGTCGTGCCTTTCTTGAAGGTGGTCAATGACACCGCCGTGGCTGTGAACCAGGGAGGCAAGCGCAAGGGTGCCGTCTGCACGTATCTGGAAAGCTGGCACCTGGATATCGAAGAGTTCCTGGAGCTGCGCAAGAACACCGGCGACGACCGCCGCCGCACGCACGACATGAACACGGCGAATTGGATTCCCGATCTGTTCATGAAGCGCGTGATGGAGGGCAAGGACTGGACGCTGTTCAGCCCGAGCGACTGCCCCGACCTGCACGACAGGTTCGGCGCTGATTTCGAAGCGGCATATACGCGCTACGAGGCCGATGCAGACTCCGGCCGCCTCAAGTTGTTCAAGCGCATTCCCGCCGTGCAGCTCTGGCGCAAGATGCTTGCGATGCTGTTCGAGACCGGCCATCCGTGGATCACCTTCAAGGACCCGTGCAACGTTCGCAGTCCGCAGCAGCATGTGGGCGTGGTGCACAGCTCCAACCTGTGTACGGAAATCACGCTCAACACCAGCGACTCCGAGATCGCAGTGTGCAACCTCGGTTCGGTGAACCTGGTGAACCATATGGTGTCGGACGGCAAGGGTGGCCTGAAGCTCGATGTCGAGAAGGTACGCAAGACGGTGCACACAGCCATGCGCATGCTCGATAACGTGATCGATATCAACTATTACTCGGTGGCCAAGGCGCGCAATTCCAACCTGAAGCACCGCCCCGTGGGTATGGGCATCATGGGTTTCCAGGACTGCCTGCACATGATGCGTGTGCCCTACGCCTCACAGGCAGCCGTCGAATTCGCGGATACCTCGATGGAGGCCGTCTGCTACTACGCCTACTGGGCCTCGACCGAACTGGCCGAGGAGCGCGGCCGCTACTCCAGCTTCAAGGGCTCGCTGTGGGATCGGGGCATCCTGCCCCAGGACACGCTCAAGCTGCTGGCCGAGGAGCGCGGCGGCTATGTCGAGATCGACATGTCCAGCACCATGGACTGGGACGCCCTGCGAGCGCGCATCAAGCAGCATGGCATGCGCAATTCCAATTGCGTGGCCATCGCACCCACGGCGACCATCTCCAACATCATCGGCGTGTCGGCCTGCATCGAGCCGGCCTACCAGAACCTGTACGTGCAGTCGAACCTGTCAGGTGAGTTCACCGAGCTGAACGAGTACATGGTCCGCGATCTCAAGGAGCGCGGCTTGTGGGATGAAGTGATGGTGGCCGACCTGAAGTACTTCGACGGTTCGCTGGCCCGCATCGATCGCGTGCCGCCGGAAGTGCGCAAGCTTTATGCGACTGCCTTCGAAGTGGACACCTCGTGGATCATCGAAGCCGCTGCGCGTCGCCAGAAGTGGATCGATCAGGCGCAGAGTCTGAACATCTACATGGCCGGCGCCTCGGGCAAGAAGCTTGACGAGACCTACAAGCTCGCGTGGCTGCGTGGTCTGAAGACGACTTACTACCTGCGTACGCTGGCGGCCACTAGCGCCGAGAAGTCCACCGGACGCGGCGGCGAGCTCAATGCAGTGTCCTCACAGGTGGGTGGCGGTGCTGGCGCAGCCGTGAGTGCGGCGCCTGTGCTGCCCGAGCCTGAGGTCGTCGGTCAGGTCTGCACGATGCGTCCGGGCGACCCCGGCTTTGAAGAGTGTGAAGCCTGCCAGTAAGTGTGAATGGGGTACCTCCCCGATCCTTGCCTGGGCGGTACCAAGTGATCCTGAACCCGTCAGAAGTTTGCGCTGGAGCCAGAATGCTTTCCTGGGATGATGAAGTCAGTACGCCGACACCGGCACTGCAACCCGTCCGTGCCACCCCCCCTGTCGCGCCTGCAAGCCGCCCCGCAGCAGCCGATCAGGTCGCGATCGCGCCCCGAAGCGCTCAGGGTGCGCCGGTCGCTGCCAGTTCCGTGGTTGCGAGCAGTACCACGCGCGTCAAGGCGGTGGACAAGCGCGTGATCAACGGACAGACCGACGTGAACCAGCTCGTCCCCTTCAAGTACAAGTGGGCCTGGGAAAAGTATCTCGCCGGCTGCGCCAACCACTGGATGCCGCAAGAGATCAACATGCAGCGCGATATCGAGCTGTGGAAGAATCCGAACGGGCTCACCGAGGATGAGCGGCGCGTCATCAAGCGCAACCTCGGCTTCTTTGTCACCGCCGATTCGCTGGCAGCCAACAACATCACCCTAGGCACGTACCGCCACATCACGGCACCTGAGTGCCGGCAGTTCCTTCTTAGGCAGGCCTTCGAGGAAGCGATCCATACCCACGCCTACCAGTACATCGTGGAGAGCCTCGGCCTGGATGAGTCCGAGATCTTCAACGCGTATCACGAGGTGCCCTCGATCCGTGACAAGGACGATTTCCTGGTTCCCTTCATCGACCAGATCATGGACCCGAATTTCCACACAGGAACGCCGGAGAATGATCGCAAGCTGCTCGAGAGCCTGATTGTCTTTGCCTGCCTGATGGAGGGCTTGTTCTTCTACGTGGGCTTCGTGCAGATCCTGGCGCTGGGGCGGCAGAACAAGATGACGGGTGCCGCTGAGCAGTACATGTACATCCTGCGCGACGAATCCATGCACTGCAATTTCGGCATCGATCTCATCAATCAGATCAAGCTCGAGAATCCGCATCTCTGGACGCCTGAGTTCCGCGAGCGCATCAAGGAGCTGTTCATCAAGGCCGTGGACCTCGAGTACCGCTATGCAGAGGACACCATGCCTCGCGGTGTGCTTGGTCTGAACGCGCCGATGTTCAAGGAGTACCTGCGCTTCGTTGCGAATCGCCGAGCGGTGCAGATCGGGCTTGAGGCTCTCTTCCCGCAGGCCACAAATCCGTTCCCGTGGATGAGCGAAGTGATTGACTTGAAGAAGCAGCGTAACTTTTTTGAGACGAGAGTTATTGAGTATCAGACCGGTGGCGCGCTAAACTGGGAGTAAGTTGATTGTCAAGAGGACAGCAAGCGTTGAACCAACGCAGCAACACCCGCCAAAGCAAAGCACAAAGCCGTTCTTCGGCGGGTGACGTGTCCTCTGAAAGTTTTCGGATCCAGAAAATGCCGGGCATGGGCTCGGCATTTTTTTTGGTCTTTCGGTAAGGCGAAAGTCCCACGTCGCGATCGACGACTCTCGCTTTTTCGAAGGGCCTGGTGCGGGATTCATCAGTCACAGGCAGCAGTCCGCCTGTGCCGATGAATCACTCGATGCCAATACGCGTTTGCGGCATCGGGTGCTTTTTTGAAGCATGCTCATTCACGTGAAGGAGAGCACCATGGCAACTGCCAAGAAACCTGCGGCCAAGAAGGCCGCTCCGGCGAAGAAGCCGGCCGCCAAGAAGGCCGCTCCGGCCAAGAAGGCTGCCGCAAAGAAGCCGGCCGCCAAGAAGGCCGCTCCGGCCAAGAAGGCTGCTGCTAAGAAGCCCGCAGCGAAGAAGGTTGCAGCAAAGAAGGCCGCTCCGGCCAAGAAGGCTGCCGCCAAGAAGCCCGCCGCAAAGAAGGCTGCACCGGCCAAGAAGGCTGCACCGGCCAAGAAGCCTGCTGCCAAGAAGGCTCCTGCGAAGAAGGCTGCAAAGCCTGTGGCTAAGAAGCCGGCCGCCAAGCCCGCTGCGAAGCCTGCCGCGAAGCCCGCAGCAGCAAAAAAAGCACCTAAGCCAGCAGCCAAGAAAGTGGAGTCGAAGCCCGCGGCAGCGGCTCCAGCTGCTGCGCCGGTGACCGCCGCCGCGCCTGGCGCCAAGGCTCCGCTGAACCCAGCGGCAGCATGGCCCTTCCCGACGGGTTCTCGTCCGTAAGTCGAGTTTCTCGACCTGCTTTCAGAGCCTGAAAGGTAACCCCGGAGTGTCGCAAGGCTCTCCGGGGTTTTTCATTCAAGCGACTGCTGCACGCGACAATCCTCGAATCGGAGCGACCGCTCGGCGCGCGATGCGCGTGCCATGCTCATGCGCGAACAAGTCGCCCATGAATGCAAAGACTCAGCCGCGAACGACGCGTGTGACTCCGCCGGATTGCATGACGCGCACGGTATCACCGGCCTTCAGGCCCTGACCATCGTCCTCCTGAACGATCGCGCGCAGATCACCATTGGAGTAGCGCAGCAGGATCTCGATCCCCTTGCGTCGATTGCCCGCGCCTTCGATGGCCTGGCCGATGATTCCGCCCGCGACCGCGCCGATGACCGCACCGGCGACGCCATCGCGACGACCCCCAACCGAGGAGCCTGCAACACCGCCAACGATGGCTCCCGCACCGGTACCCAGCCCGGTCTGCTCGCGCTCGATGCTCACTTCGCGCACGCTCTCTACGACAGCCATGCGCACCGTGTACTCGCGCTGCGTCTGGTTGGCCGAGTAGACCGAGGCCGAGTTGGAGTTCGTAGCGCAGCCGCTGGCAAGCAGCAGGATGGCTGCCACGCTGCCTGCCCACACCACGCGGGCCGGACGGGTCGTGCTGCTTCTGGGCAAGGTAATCATGGTGCCTCCTTCATCAGGCGAGATGGCAGGCCCCGCAAGGCTGGGATCAGGCTGCCGGGTAGTGCATTGAAACCAGCGAACGGACTTCATCCCAGCTGGTGCGATAGTTCTGTCCGCCCGGGTGGGCAATCTTCAGGGCACCCATCACAGCCCCGATCTGTACGCTCGCCGGCAGGCTCATGCCCTGGATCAGGCCGAACAGCAGACCGCCGCGGAATGCATCGCCACAGCCGGTGGGATCAACAACGCTTGAGGCGGGCATGGCGTGCACCGATGTGACCTCTCCGTTCTGGATGAGTTCAACGCCGTGCTCGCCCCGGGTCACGATCACCGCGCGCAGCCCCTTGGAGAGGGCCGTGAGCGACTGCCCCGTCTTTTCGGCGACGAGCTGCCCCTCGTAGTCATTGACCGCAAGCCAGTCCGCTTGGGCGATGAGATCGAGCAGCTCCGCGCCGGAAAAGATGGGCAGGGCCTGACCCGGATCGAAGATGAATGGAATGCCGGCCGCGCGCATCTGCTGAGCGTGGGTGACCATGCCGTCCTTGCCGTCCGGCGCGATGATGCCGATCTTGACCGGCCCGGCCAGACTGACCGGTGCCAGGTGCGACTGCATCATCGCCCCCGGGTGGAAAGCCGTGATCTGGTTATTGCCGTGATCGGTGGTGATGAAGGCCTGCGCCGTGTAGGCGTCCGGGACCACGCGGATGCCGTCCGTGGCAATCCCCAGGTTGCGCAGGCGGTCCAGATAGTCCGGGCTGTCGCTGCCGACCGCCGCAACGATGCGAGGGTCGCCACCGAGCTGCTTGAGCGCGTAGGCGATGTTTCCGGCGCACCCGCCGAACTCCCGCTTCATCGCCGGCACGAGGAAAGACACATTCAGGATGTGGACCTTGTCAGGCAGGATGTGCTCACCGAACCGGCCATCGAACTCCATGATGGTGTCGAAGGCGACCGAACCGCAGATGCATGCGCTCATGTGTGGGAAATCCGGAGTAGGTGAATGAAGAAGGTCGAGGTGCTGCGGTGTGTCAGGGGTAGAAGACGGCGGCGGTGTAACCCAGCAGATCGAGCGAGGACTCCAGCCCGAAGCGTGCGGAGATCTCCGCACCGGGCGCGATGCCGCCGTTGACCACCGCGGGCGGCAGCCATTGCTCGGGCGTCAGCACCTTGCGGGCGAGCAGGCCATCGCTCTTGTTGGGAAAGCTGATCTCCAGGTGCGGTGCGGCGGTCGTCACCGTACCCGTGTTGCGCAGCACCGTACTGACACGATAGTGGCCGTTGCGATCGAGCGCTTCGAGCTGGATGGACTCAAGCGAGAGGGCGCGTGCGTGGCGAGGCAGCTCAATCCGGCAACCCAGCCATTCGCAGGCAGCCGTCAAGCCCGGCTTCAAGGCCGGCTGCAGTTGTGCCAGCTCGTCGCGCATGGCGTAGGCCACCTGCGCTCCAAGTGCGAGCAAGCCCATCATGCTGCCAACCAAGGCCGCGTGCCGCCAACGGGCAGCACGACGCTCTGCGGCCTGTTCCCGCGCTAGGAATGCCGCGGCCAAGTCCTGGGTGTCGATGGCACTGAGCAAGAGGGGCGCCGGCGTCTCAGACGCACCCGGGGGCTCGGCGCTGCTCGGGTTGGCAGCCGACGGATCGGCCGGCGCTGAGGCACTGTCGGTGGCGCGATCGGCCGGCTTCGACGCTGCAGCGTCCAGGGCTGGCGCGTCGGCGGCGCGCTGCATCTCGCGCAGCGCCTTGGCGCGTGCAAGCCGCTGTTCCCGGCGTGCGAGCCGGGAAGCGTCCACATCGCTGGCCGGAACGATCTCGATCGGCCGGGGCGTGACGGGCGCGGGTGCAGACGCGGGCTGCAGCGCCGGCGGAGCGTCAGGCCGCTGTTGTTCCGCGGGGCGCGTGCCCTGCTCGGCGAATGCAGCGATCGACGGACGTTCCAGCGAAGAGGTTCTGCCGGCGGCCGCGGGTGATGCAGCGGGCTGCGCGGCGGGTGCGTCTTGAACAGGGTGAGTCTGCTGCGCCGCCGGGTCGACCTGCGCGGCGGGGCGTATTGGGCGCGGGGCGTCCAGACGCTGCGCACGTCGGCGCAGTGCAATCGCGTCCTCGGCCACGAAGGACAGCGACAGGTTTGCGTTGAACACATGCTGGCAGGCGCCACAGCGCACCATGCCGCCGCGCAGCTTGAGCTGGTCAGGGACAACGCGGAACAGGGTATGACACTGCGGGCAGGTGGCTGCCAGGCTCATTGCGAACGGGGGCCGCGGAAGACGAAACCTGGATTATCGCCGCTGCCGGCATCCGCGCCCCGTGCGGCGCGGGGTCGAGTTCATTCAGGAGCGAACCTGCCCGGTCATGCAGACCCAGCCGTCCTGCTCGCGCCAGACAGAGAGGTCGATCCAGGGCCGGTAGACCTCCGCAATCTCGTCGGCCTGGCGGGACAGGATGCCGGCAAGGACCAGATGGCCCGTGCTGCGCTGCGCCAGCATGCTCGCCAAAACGCGCAGGGGGTTGGCGAGGATGTTGGCCACCACGATCTGTGCGCGATCGGTAATCTCCTCGGGCAGGCCGAAGCGGATCTGCGGGCAGCTGTTGGCCTGGGCGTTGTCCATGCTCGACTGAACAGCCTGCGGATCGATGTCGGTGCCCTCGATCCGGCCGGCGCCCAGCTTGGCCGCGGCAATGGCCAGGATGCCCGAGCCGCAGCCGTAGTCCAGCACGCTCACGCCGTGCATGCTCGGCACATGCTCGGCCAGCCACTGCAGGCACATGCGGGTCGTCGGGTGGCTGCCGGTGCCAAAGGCGAGGCCCGGATCGAGTTCGATCACCACCGAACCTGCTGGCAGGCGCGGCAGGGTGTGCTCGCGGTGCCAGGAGGGCACGATCCAGAGCGTCGGCGTGACCTCGATCGGCTCGAACTGAGACTGCGTCTGACGCACCCAGTCGCGGTCCTCAACGTCGCGGATTTCGTAGCTCAGACCCTCGACCAGGTGCAGGGCATTGCGCACGTGGTTGCTGTTGGTGTCGAAGGTGGCGGTGATGCGGCAGCGCGGCCAGTAGCGCGGCTCGCCGTCGTCGGCCGAGCCGGGTTCGCCGAAGATCGGCGTCTCCTCGTCGGTGCCGGCGCCGGCGTCTTCGAGAAGCAGCGCGCAGGCGCCGGCCTCGCTGAAGGCGTCATACAGCGCATCGGCCTTGGGGCCTGGGACGACGACGATCAGTTCCTGCAGCATGCCTACTTGCCCGAGGGGCGCTGTGCGATGCGCTTTTCCAGGTAGTGGATGCTGGTGCCGCCGGCGATGAACTGCGTGTCGGTCATCAGCTCGCGGTGCAGCGGGATGTTGGTCAGGATGCCTTCCACGGCCATCTCCGACAGGGCGATGCGCATGCGGGCAATCGCCTGCTCTCGCGTGTCGCCGTAGGTGATGAGCTTGCCCACCATGGAGTCGTAGTGCGGCGGCACGGTGTAGCCGCTGAAGGCATGGCTGTCCACACGCACGCCCGGGCCGCCCGGCGGGTGCCAGGTGGTGATCTTGCCGGGGCTGGGCGTGAACTTGAACGGGTCCTCGGCGTTGATCCGGCACTCGATCGCGTGGCCCTTGAGCTCGATGTCGCGCTGGCGCAGACGCAGCTTCTCGCCGGCGGCGATGCGGATCTGCTCCTGCACGATGTCCACGCCGGTGATCAGCTCCGTGACTGGATGCTCCACCTGCACGCGGGTGTTCATCTCGATGAAGTAGAACTCGCCGTTCTCGTACAGGAACTCGAAGGTGCCCGCACCGCGGTAGCCCATCTTCTTGCACGCGGCGGCGCAGCGGTCGCCGACCTTCTCGATGATGCGGCGGGGGATGCCGGGGGCCGGCGCCTCCTCGATGATCTTCTGGTGGCGGCGCTGCATGGAGCAGTCGCGCTCGCCCAGCCAGATCGCATTCTTGAACTGGTCAGCCAGCACCTGGATCTCCACATGGCGTGGGTTCTCCAGGAACTTCTCCATGTAGACCTCGGGGTTGCCGAAGGCGGCACCCGCTTCTGCGCGCGTGGTCTGCACGGCGTGCACCAGGGCCGCCTCGGTGTGGACGACGCGCATGCCGCGCCCGCCACCGCCGCCGGCGGCCTT
>JAIXTA010000168.1 GCA_027484405.1 Burkholderiales bacterium | reverse complement strand
CTGGCTGCGATCAATCGCGCGCAGTTTGCAGTCAAGACCTACCAGAGTGCACCCGCGCTTGAAGAGGCGCTGGCGATCATGATCATTGCCTACGAAGAGATCAAACAGCCGGAACTGGCCAAGGACGCGCAGCGCGTGCTCGACAAGAACTTCCCCAATTCCGGCATGGTGGCCGCAGTCAAGAAGGTTGAGCAGCCGCGCTGGTGGAGCCCGTTCTGACGGCGCCCAGCTCAAGCGCCTTCACGAACTGCAGCGCCACCGAGAACTCCCGGGTGCGCGCAAAGGGCGGCAGGCTGCCCCAGATGCGCCGCCCGTAGGGCTTCTCCACCAGGCGAGCGTCACCGATCACCAGCAGTCCGCGATCCGAGGGGTCGCGAATCAGCCGCCCCACGCCCTGCTTGAGTGCAATCACGGCCTCGGGCAGTTGAATGTCAAAGAACGGGTTGCCGCCGGCCTCCTTGGCGGCCTCCAGGCGCGCAGCAAACAGGGGATCGTCCGGCGGCGCGAAGGGCAGCTTGTCGATCACCACCATCGACAGCGCTTCGCCGCGCACGTCGATGCCCTCCCAGAAGCTGGCCGCACCCACCAGCACGGCGCCTGAACTGGCACGAAAGCGCTCCAGCAAGGCTGCGCGCCCGCCCTCGCCTTGCACCAGGATTTCAAGGTCTTTTGTCTGGGCCTGTGCGCGCAGCGCCTTGGCCGTGCGGTCCACCGCGCGCAAGGTGGTGCACAGAAAGAAACTCCTGCCCCCAAGCTCCGCCACCAGCGGTGCGCAATGGGCCACCAGCTCCTCGGCCAATGCCGGATCGGTGGCAGCAGGCAGGCCGCCGGGTACATACAGCAGCCCCTGCTGGGCGTAGTCAAAGGGGCTGTCCAGCCGCAGGCAATGCGTGCCAAAGCTGGGCAGATCGAGTCCGACATGGCCCAGAAAGTGCGAGAAGTCGTCCTTCACGGCGAGTGTGGCCGAGGTCAGGATCCACGCCGCCCCGCTGGTGGCGCGCAGCTCGGCCAGCTTGCTGGACACTTGCAGCGGCGCGCTCTGCAGAATCATGGCTGTGGCTGTGAACTCGATCCAGCGGATGTCGTCCGTACCACGGCCTGTGTCCAGCCAGCGGCCCAGCAGCTCCTGCAGCGTCAGTGCACGTGAAAACGCCTGAGAGATCAGCACGTGACGCTCGCGCAGCGGCGCCAGCGCCTCGGCCAGGCTGCCCAGCGCGGTCTGCACCGCCTCAAGGCGCTGCATGAGCACGGCGTCTTCGCTGGCCTGCGCAAAGTTCAGGCGGCCCACCAGCTCCTTGCGCGCGATCCGCGCCTGGCGCACGGCCAGCTCCAGCGCGCCGGCGGCGTCGGCGGCACCGGTCGCTTCGCGGGCATGGGCCAGCACCGCAGCGGTGCTGTCGCGCGCCAGCTCCAGCCACTGACGCGTGCTGGCGGTCTCGCCGAAAAACTGCGTGGCCACATCCGGAATCTGGTGCGCTTCGTCAAAGATCACCGTGTTCACCGAGGGCAACAGCTCGGCCACACCCTCGCGGCGCAGTGCCGCGTCGGCAAAGAACAGATGGTGATTCACCACCACCACGTCCGCCTCCATGGCCGTGCGCCGCGCCTTCATGACGAAGCATTCGCGAAAGTTCGGGCATTCGCTGCCCAGGCAGTTATCCACCGTGGAGGTCACCTTGGGCCAGATGCCGGATTCATCCGGCACGCTGGCCAGTTCCGCCCGGTCACCCGTGCTGGTCAGCTTGGCAAACTCGACCACCTGCGCCAGATGCGCCACCTCGTCCTTGGACGCCAGGCGCCCTTCGGTGCGCGTGCGCTCCAGGTGAAAGTGGCACACGTAGTTGCCCCGGCCCTTGAGCAGCGCCACGGTCACCGGCGCACGCAATGCGTCGCGCACCCGCGGCAGGTCCTTGTCATAGAGCTGATCCTGCAGATTCCGGCTGGCCGTCGAAATCAGCACCTTGCCACCAGCAAGCAATGCGGGCACGAGGTAGGCGAAGGTCTTGCCCGTGCCGGTGCCCGCCTCGATCACCGCCGTGCCCTGGGTCTCGATCGCACCCAGCACGGTCGTGGCCATGTGCTGCTGCACGCTGCGCGGCTGAAAGCCTGAGATGCCTTTTGCCAGCGCGCCGGCGGCCGACAGGGCTTCAGTGACTGCGTCGGCAACACTCATGGACAGTGAGATTCAAAGTGATGGAACAACAAGGCGCAAGCTCGGCACACAGCCGAAAGCGTGGGGGAAGCCCGGGATTGTGACGCAGACGCGCCAGGGGGCTGGCCGGGCGCAGGATCAGGCCGGAATGTCCGGCGTGAGCTGCAGGCGCAGGAAAGTGATCTGGTCCTTGAGGAGCAGCTTGCGCTTCTTCATGCGCTTGACCATGAGCTCGTCGATGACGGCTTGCGCCATCAATACCTCGATTGAGCGATCAAGTTCGCGGTGCTCCAGTTCGAGCTCGACGATTCGGTGATGAATTGACGCAACGTCGCTCACAGGAAAGCAACCAATTGTTGCCAGATCATTAGAATGGACTCAATTGTCAGAGATTTGCCCTGCGGGCTCAAGCGCAGCACCCATGAACTGTGCGACCCCAGTCAGCTCTGCCCACTATTCGATCCTCTCTCAGTGAAGCGTTACACGGTCAACGCCTGCACGGCACAACACATCGGCGATCGGCAGGAACAGCAAGACAGACTCACCCTGATGGCTTCGCCCCACGTGGGCGGTGCACTCATTGCCGTGGTTGCCGACGGCATGGGCGGCAAGACCGGCGGCGCCATGGCCGCCAATCAGGTGGTCTCGACCGCGCGCAACTTCTTCAAGGACTGGCGCGCTTCCGACGGACTCGAAGCCGGGCTCGACCACATGGTCGAGGAAGCGCACACGGTCATCCAGCTTGCAGGTTTCACCGAAGAGAAGGAGCCGCACAGCACCGCCGTGGCGCTGGTAGTGACGCCGCAGCGCTGCCACTGGATGCATGTGGGCGACAGCCGCCTGTACCACTTCCGCGCCGGCCGCCTGGTCGACCGCACGCTGGATCACTCCTACGTACAGGACATGATCAGCGCCGGCAAGCTGACCGAGCAGCAGGCCGCCACGCACAAGTACCGCAACATGATCACCAGCGCGCTGGGCACCAAGAGCGCGCCGCGCGTGACCCATGCTGAAGTCAAGGACCACGGCCCCGGCGACGCCTTCCTGCTGTGCAGCGATGGCGTCTGGGCCTATTTCTCCGACGACGAGCTCGCCCGCATCATCCACACCCTGCCCCCGCGCGAAGCCGCCGAGCTGCTGGTGCAGCTCTCGCGCGAACGGGCCCGTGGCAAGGGCGACAACCTCTCGCTGATCATCGTCAAGCTCGATCCCCCGGACATTGCGGGCTGACACCCCGCCCCGCTCGGCGGAGCAGCGATCCAAGGCGCGTTCACACCGCGCCTTGTTCATTTCCGGCAGTCCCTTGAAGCGATGGCGGGCCAGAGCCCGCGCTTCCCTAGGGCCGGGCTGAGGGTGCGCCTGCAGCCGGTGCAGCGCCTGTGGTGCCTGCAGTGCCTGCGGCCTCTGCGGCATCTGCAGCACGCTTGGCCGCCTGCGCAGCCTGCCGCTGGCGGCGCTTTTCCTGCCGTGCCTTGATGTCGGCCTGGCGGGCCGTGGCGTCGGCCTGGCGCTTTTCTGCCGCGGCGCGATTGGCCGCGCGCTCCTGCGCATTGGGCTGCGCCGACAGGGGCGGATTGCGAGACCGGGTCGGCACCGGCGCGCTGGGCTTGACCGGCGCCGCCTCTGCCGCTGCCGCGGCGGCGCGGGCGGCTTCCACCCGCTCTGTGCGCTGGCGGGCGTCATCGCTCTGCGCCGCCTTGGCGGCTGCCGCGGCTTCTTCGGCGCGTTCGCGCTGCTTCTCGGCAATGCGCAGGTCCTGCTCGCGCACGCGCTCCTCGCGCTCCATGCGACGCAGGCGCACCTCTTCCTGCAGGAGCTTCTGGCGCGCCAGCGCGGCATCGCGCCGGGCATTGCGGGTGCAGTTTTCCTGGAAGAAGCGGCTCAGGCAGGCGTTGCTTTGCTCGCGCTCGCGTGCGTCCACCTGTTCGCGTTCGGTTTCGATGGCCAGCAGTCGTGCGGCCACGGCCTGCATGTCGGCTGCGGGCGTTGCGGCTGCAGGCGCGGCCGTTGTGGCGGCGGCCGTCAACTGCGCACTGCCCACCCACACAAGCGCGCAGATGCGCACTGCGGCCTGTGCCACAATCGCGGCCTTTTTGAAGGACAGCACCTGCGTCATGCAAGGAATTATTGCCCAGCTCGCCCGTGAGCTCGCCCACCCGGCCCATTACGTCCAGGCGGCCATCGCGCTGATCGATGAAGGCGCCACCGTGCCCTTCATCGCCCGCTACCGCAAGGAAGTCACAGGCAGCATGGACGACACGCAGCTGCGCCTGCTGGCCGAGCGCCTGGTGTACCTGCGCGAGCTGGAAGAACGCCGCGCCGCCGTGCTGGCCGAAATCGACAAGCAGGGCAAGCTCACGCCCGAGCTGCAGCAGCAGATCCTGGCCGCAGACACCAAGCAGCGCATCGAGGATCTGTACGCGCCCTACAAGCCCAAGCGCCGCACGCGCGCGCAGATCGCCATCGAGGCCGGCCTGCTGCCCCTCGCGGATGGTCTTCTTGCCAACCGCGCACTCGTGCCGCAGGAAGAAGCCGCCAAGTTCCTCAACAGCTCGTCCGAGCCCAAGATCGAAACCGCCAAAGCCGCACTCGACGGCGCGCGCGACATCCTGGCCGAGCGCTTTGCCGAAGACGCCGACACCGTGACCGCCCTGCGCGACGCCATATGGAGCCGCGGCGAGCTGATCTGCATCGTGGCCGAGGAACACAAGGACAAGCTTGATCCGGACATCATCAAGTTCCGCGACTACTTCGACCACCGCGAGCCGATTGCCAAGTGCCCCAGCCACCGCGCGCTGGCCATGCTGCGCGGCCGCACGGCCGGCGTGCTGCGCGTGGCGGTGGACCTGCCTGCGCCGGATCTTGAACACATGGCGGCAGACCCAAAAGCGCGCCACCCCATGGAAGGCACCATTGCCGCGCGCCTGAAGCTCAACATTGGCACCCAGCCGGCCGATGCCTTCATTTCTGACTGTGTGCGCTGGGCCTGGCGCGTGAAGCTGGCGCCCATGCTGGAGACCGATCTGCTCGGCCAGGTGCGCGACGCTGCCGAGGCCGAGGCCATTCGCGTGTTTGGCGACAACCTGCGCGACCTGCTGCTGGCCCCGCCCGCCGGCAACTACGGCGTGATCGGCCTGGACCCGGGCCTGCGCACCGGCGTGAAGGTGGCCGTGGTGGACGCCACCGGCAAGCTGCTGGACACCGCCACCATCTACCCGCACGAGCCGCGGCGCGACTGGGATGGCGCCCTGGCCACCCTGGGCGCCCTGGCCCTGAAGCACAAGGTGGCATTGATTGCCATTGGCAACGGCACGGCCAGCCGCGAGACCGACAAGCTGGCCGGCGACCTGATCCGCATGGCCCCGCAACTCAACATCCGCAAGGTGGTGGTGAGTGAAGCGGGTGCATCCGTGTATTCCGCCTCCGAGCTGGCCTCGCAGGAGTTCCCGAACCTGGACGTGAGCCTGCGCGGCGCCGTGTCCATTGCCCGGCGCCTGCAAGACCCGCTGGCTGAGCTGGTCAAGATCGACCCCAAGAGCATTGGCGTGGGCCAGTACCAGCACGACGTGAACCAGCGCAACCTGGCCCGCCAGCTAGACGCCGTGGTGGAAGACTGCGTGAACGCCGTGGGCGTGGACGTGAACACAGCCAGCCCCGCCCTGCTCGCCCGCGTGTCCGGCCTCAACACCACCACCGCCAAGGCCATCGTGAGCCACCGCGAGCAGCACGGCGCCTTTG
>JAIXTA010000096.1 GCA_027484405.1 Burkholderiales bacterium | reverse complement strand
GATGGCTGACAGCGCCAAAACGCTGGCCATCACGGGCCTCGGTGGCCTGGCGCTGCTGGGCGGCGTGCTGTTGATCGGCAACATCGTTGGCAGCTACCAGCTCGACGAGGTGTTGCGCGCGGGCGACCGGATCGTCGCGCATCCGCTGTACGAGGTGGCCCTGGTGCTGGTGCTGCTGGGCTGCTTCACCAAGAGCGCCCAGTTCCCCTTCCACTTCTGGCTGCCCCATGCCATGGCGGCACCGACGCCGGTGTCGGCCTACCTGCACTCGGCCACCATGGTGAAGCTGGGTGTGTTCCTGCTGGCGCGCATGTACCCGGCACTCGGCAACACGGAGCCCTGGTTCTGGATCGTCTCGCTCACGGGCTTGGCCACGCTCATGGCCGGCGCCTACATCGCCATCTTCAAGCACGACCTCAAGGGCCTGCTGGCCTACTCCACCATCAGCCACCTCGGGTTGATCACCCTGCTGTTCGGTCTGGACGAGAAGCTGGCGATCGTCGCGGGCGTGTTCCACATCCTGAACCACGCCACCTTCAAGGCGGGCCTGTTCATGGCCGCAGGCATCATCGACCATGAGTCCGGCACGCGCGACATGCGCAAGCTCAACGGCCTGATGAAGTACATGCCCATCACCGGCGTGCTGGCCATCATCGCAAGCGCCGCCATGGCCGGCGTGCCACTGTTCAACGGCTTCCTGTCCAAGGAAATGTTCTTCATGGAGGCCGTGAACAAGAGCACCCACGCCGCCATGGAATGGATCCTGCCGATTGGTGCAACCCTTGCCGGCATCTGCAGCGTGGCCTACAGCGCGCGCTTCATCCACGACGTGTTCTTCAACGGCGAACCCGTGGACCTGCCCAGGACGCCGCACGAACCGCCCTGGTTTATGCGCCTGCCTGTGGAGGTGCTGGCCCTGCTGTGCCTGGCCGTGGGCATCATGCCGAGCCTGATCATCGGTCCGACTCTGGCCGTGGCGGCGCAGGCCGCACTGCACGGTGGCCCCGGCGAACTGCCGGTCTACAAGCTCACGATCTGGCACGGCTTCAACCTGCCGCTGCTGATGAGCGCCATCGCCCTGGCCGGCGGCCTGATCGTCTACTTCTGGCTGCAAAAGCGCATCAACCTGCACACCACCAACCACCTGCCGCGTGGCGGGCGGGATCTGTTCGTGTGGAAGATGGAGCGCATCATCGGCAACGCCCGCCGCCTCACGCAGGTGCTGCAGAACGGCAGCCTGCAGCGCTATCTGCTGCTGTTCTTCGGCACAGCGCTCGTGCTGGGTACCTGGCCCTTCGTGCGCAGCGGTTTCAGCAGCGCTCCGGTACCGCAGGCCCTGGCCACCACGCCGCTGACGGTCGGCTTTGTCGCGGTCTGGCTGATCGGCATGGCGGGAGCGCTTGCCACCGTCCTGTGCTACACGCGCCGCCTGCTGGCGCTGATGCTCATGGGCGCCACCGGCCTGGTGGTCGCACTGGCTTTTGTGTACCTGTCGGCGCCGGACCTCGCGCTGACGCAGCTGCTGGTCGAGATGGTCACCATCATGCTCATGATGCTGGCGCTGCATTGGCTGCCTGCCGAAAGCCCGCCGGAACACTCGAGGCTGCGCAAGTTGCGCGATCTCACGGTGGCGGTCCTCGCCGGCGCCGGCGTGACGGCGATCGTCTGGCAGGTCCTGACCCGGCCCTTCAGCTCGATCTCGCCTTACTTTCTCGAGACCACCCTGCCGCAAGGTGGTGGCGCGAACGCAGTGAACGTCATCATCGTGGACTACCGCGGCTTCGATACCCTGGGCGAGATCACGGTACTGGGCATTGCCGGCCTCATGATCTTTGCCCTGCTGCGCAACTTCGTGCCCCAGGGGTATCGCGCACTTGGGGGCGAGCCCGAGCGCGACAGGCATCCCCTGCTGCTCAAGCTCATCAGCCGCCTGCTGCTGCCCCTTGCAGCGGTGGTGGCCATGCACCTGTTCATGCGCGGACACAACCTGCCGGGCGGCGGCTTCATTGCCGGCTTGGTGCTGGCTATTGCCATCATCCTCACCTACGTGGCCAACGGACAAGCCTGGATGGCGCAGCGCGCCACGGGCGACTACCGGCCCTGGATCGGCTGGGGCCTGCTGATTGCCGGTGCTGCCGGCATCGGCAGCTGGTTCGTGGCACACCCCTTCCTCACCAGCACCTACGACTACCCCTGGCTGCCCGGCGTGGGTGGCGTGCCGCTGGCCAGTGCATCGATCTTCGACCTCGGCGTCTTCCTCACGGTGGTCGGCGCCACGGTGCTTGCGCTCCTGGCGATCGCGCGCCTCACCGCAGGAGGCAAACCCACATGGAAGTGAGCTTCTTATCCGTCCAGGGCCTGATGGCACTCGGCGTCGGCACGCTGACCGGCACCGGCATCTGGCTGATGCTGCGCGCGCGCACCTTCGACCTCATCCTCGGTCTCACGCTGCTGTCCTACGCGGTGAACCTGTTCATCTTCCTGATGGGTCGCATCAAGGTCGGCGCACCGCCCATCATCGAGAAGGGCGTGCCGCCCACGCTTGCCACCTATGCAGACCCGCTGCCGCAGGCGCTGGTACTCACGGCCATCGTGATCAGCTTTGCTCTCACGGCCGTGATGCTCGTGATCGCCCTGCGCACCCGTGCCGACACCGGCTCCGACCACGTGGACGGGCAGGAACGATGAACCCGGTGCAGTGGATTGCAGATTCGCTGTGGGCGCACTGGATCATCGTGCCCATCGTGCTGCCGCTCATGGTGGGCGCGGCGCTGATCCTCATCGAACGCCTGCGCCCCGGCTGGGTGGGCGCGCTCTCGCTGCTGGGCGTGGTGGCACTGCTTGCGGTGAATCTGGGTCTGCTGCTCAAGGCCGATACGGGCCAGATCAGCGCCTATCTGCTCTCCAACTGGAAGGCGCCCTTCGGCATTGCACTGGCGCTCGACCGGCTCACCGCCCTCATGCTGGTGCTCACAAGCGTGGTGGCGCTGGCCGCACTGATCTACGCCCGCGCGGGCGACGACCAGCGTGGCGCGCTGTTCCACAGCTTCTTCCAGTTCCAGCTCATGGGTTTGAACGGCGCCTTCCTGACGGCGGACTTGTTCAACCTGTTCGTGTTCTTTGAAGTACTGCTGATCAGCTCGTATGCCTTGCTGCTGCACGGCGCGGGTGCGGCCCGCCTGCGTGCCAGCGTGCACTACATCACCTTCAACCTGGCGGCCAGTGCGCTGTTCCTGATCGCGGTCAGCCTGCTCTACGGCCTGACCGGCACGCTGAACATGGCGGATCTGGCCGTGAAGGTGCCGCAGCTGGGACCCGAAAGCGCGCAGCTGGTGCAGACCGCGGCCCTCCTGCTGATGGTGGTGTTTGCCGTCAAGGCCGCGCTGCTGCCGCTGTACTTCTGGCTGCCGGATACCTACGCCGCCGCCACGGCCCCGGTGGCGGCCCTGTTCGCGATCATGACCAAGGTCGGCCTGTATTCGATCATCCGCACCAGTACCTTGATCTTCGGCACGGATGCGGGCGCGGCTGCAGGCACCGTGCAGCCCTGGCTGGCCGTGCTGGCCATGCTCACGCTGCTGCTGGCCGCACTGGGCACCTTGGCCGCTACCCGTCTGCGCGGCACCGTGGCCTATGGCGTGGTGGCCTCTGCCGGCGTGCTGCTGCTTGCGGCCGGTCTGGCGCAGGTGGACACGGTGAGCGCCGGGCTGTTCTACCTGGTCAACAGCACCCTGGCGGCCTGCGCCATGTTCCTCGTGGCCGACCGCGTGATCCTGTCGCGCCCGGTGGGGGGCGACCAGCTGGCACCCGCCGCGTTCGGCGCCGACCGGCAGCGCATTGGCGTGATGTTCTTCATCGGTGCCGTGGCGGTGGCCGGCTTGCCGCCGCTGGCCGGCTTCTTCGGCAAGGCGCTGCTGCTCAAGGGCGCGGCCGACACGCCCCTGAGCGTCTGGGTCTGGGTGGTGGTGCTGCTGTCCAGCCTGCTGCTGGTCGTGGCCTTTGCGCGCGCGGGGGCCAGCCTGTTCTGGGAGAGCGGCAACGAAAGCACCGAGGGCGCGCGCTTCAGCCTGGCGCGCGAACTGCCCGTGTGGGCGCTGCTCGGCCTGCTGGTGCTCACCAGCGTGATGGCCGGGCCACTCGCGCGCTACACCCAGGCGGCGGCCGGGCAGCTGTTCGAGCGCCAGACCTACATCCGCGCGGTACTCGGCAAGGAGCCCGTGCCGCCGGTGCACGACATCCGCAAGGAAATGAACGAGCGCGTAAAAGCCGGAGGTGAGAAGTGACGCTGCTGCCCTCACCGCTCATGTCGCTCGTGATCGCCATCACCTGGCTGCTGCTCAACAACTCCGTGTCACCAGGCAACCTGATCCTGGCGGCGCTCTTCGGCATCAGCATCCCCTGGTTTACCGACCGCTTCCGCGGCGAAGATCGCGCCCGCATGAAGCGCCCCGGCGTCATCATCAAGCTGGGCCTGATCGTGCTCTACGACATCGTGATGTCCAACATCACCGTGGCCAGGCAGATCCTCGGTGCGGAGTCCAAGCTCAATCCGCAGTTTGTGTGGGTGCCGCTCACCATCCAGGACCCGCACGGCATCGCCGCGCTGGCCGGCATCATCACCATGACGCCCGGGACGCTCTCGGCCGACCTCACGCAGGACCGCAGGCACCTCCTGATTCATGCCCTGCATGTGGATGACGAGGCCGAGCTGATCGCCGCCATCAAGGCCCGCTACGAAGACCCGCTGCGGGAGATCTTCGAATGAGAGGCCCGCACATGAAAACGCAGATCCAGCATTCATGCGCTTCTTCAGACCAAAATGGCTGGAAACCCTTGCGGGACAAGCGAGAAGCCCTGTCGGTCGTGCCCCCGGAGGCTGCGCCATGCTGAGCACCGTCCTGCCGATGGCCATCGGCGCCTTCGCCGTCGCGCTCGTGCTGAATCTGCTGCGCCTGCTCAAGGGCCCCAGCCTGCCTGACCGCGTGCTCGCGCTGGACACGCTCTACGTGAACAGCGTGGCCCTGCTGCTGCTGATCGGCATCCAGTTCAAGACCATGTTGTTCTTCGAAGCCGCACTCGTCATCGCGCTGCTCGGCTTCGTGGGCACGGTCTGCGTGAGCAAGTTCATCAGCCGCGGAGACATCGTCGAATGAACGCCCTGCCCCTCTGGCTCGATGTGCTCATTGCCCTGCTCATCCTGATCGGCGCCGTGTTCGCGCTGATCGGCTCCTGGGGCCTCGTCAAGCTCGGCGATTTTCTCAAGCGCCTGCACGGCCCCACCAAGGCCACCACGCTTGGCGTGGGCTGCGTGCTCATCGCCTCCATGATCTGGTTCAACGCCCAGGGCATGCTGTCCCTGCACGAGCTGCTGATCACGCTCTTCCTCTTCATGACCGCGCCGGTCTCCGCTCACCTGCTGATCAAGGCGGCGATGAAGATGGACACGTCGATCAAGCCGGCAGAACCGGAAGCCAAGCTCAAGCAAGGCGATTGATCTTCTCCGCCAGCACCACGGAACTGGTGGTCTTCACCACGCCGTCGAGTTCGCCGATCTCATCAAGCAGCGTATCGAGCTGGTTGCTCGATGCCGCCCGCACCAGCGCCAGGTAGTCGAACTCGCCGCTCACGGACGCCAGCAGCGCGACCTCAGGCATGCGGCCCAGGCGCTTGACCACGTCACGCCCGCGCTTGGGCTCCACGGTCAGGCCCACATAGGCACTCAGGCCCGCCTCCACGCCTGCACGGTTGATGCGCACGCTGTAGCCCGTGATCACGCCTGCGGCTTCGAGCTTCTGCATGCGCGCCAGCACCGTGGTGCGCGCCACGCCGAGCTTCTTGGCGAGCGTGGTCACGCTCTCGCGGGCGTTGGCCTGCAGCAGGGCCAGCAGGGCGCGGTCGGTGGCGTCGGTGGGGGCGTTCATGGTCAGTCAGGTCAGTTTGCTATTCAAAAGGCTACGAATTGTCGTACTGACCGGCCGAATTAGCCAGTTTGTGCCTTCATATCGTCAGCCAGCCTCCCTAGACTGCGCGCCATCGCTCGCACACCCCGTGCGAGCCGCAGCACAACCGCACAGAGAGCCCCACCATGAAGATCGTTCTGCTCGGCGCCGGTCATATCGGCCAGACCATCACCCGCCTGCTGGTTGAAAGCGGTGACTATCAGCTCACCGTGGTCGACCAGGTGGCCGCGCCGCTTGAGAAGCTCAAGCCCTTCGGCGTGAAGACCGCGGTGGTGGATACCGACGATGACTCGGCGCTCAAGGCCGTGCTCAAGGGCCAGGACGCCGTCATCAATGCCCTGCCGTATCACATGGCCATCAAGGTGGCCCAGGCCGCCAAGACCACCGGCGTGCACTACTTCGACCTGACCGAGGACGTGGCCGCCACCAAGGCCATCATGGCCATGGCCCAGGACGCCAAGACGGCCTTCATGCCGCAGTGCGGTCTGGCGCCGGGCTTCATCGGCATCGCGGCGCACTCGCTAGCCCAGGCCTTCGACAAGATCGATGAAATCAAGATGCGCGTGGGCGCGCTGCCGGCCTTCCCGACCAACTCGCTCAAATACAACCTGACCTGGAGCGTGGATGGCCTGATCAACGAGTACTGCCACCCCTGCGAGGCCATCCACGAAGGTCGCCTGACCGAGCTGCAGGCGCTCGAGGGCATGGAGCACTTCTCTCTGGATGGCGTGGAGTACGAGGCCTTCAACACCTCTGGCGGTCTGGGCACGCTGTGCGACACACTCGCAGGCCGCGTGCGCAACCTCGACTACAAGAGCGTGCGCTATCCCGGCCACAACGCGCTGATGAAGGTGCTGCTGCAGGAACTGCGCCTGTCCGAGGACCAGGAGACGCTCAAGAACATCATGCGCAAGAGCGTGCCCACCACCATGCAGGATGTGGTGCTGGTGTTCATCACGGTCAGCGGCGAGAAGAACGGCGCCTATGTGCAGGAAGTGTTCGCGCGCAAGATCTTTGCCGAGCGCGGCGAGAAGCCCCTGTCCGCCATCCAGATCACCACCGCCGCCGGCATCTGCTGCGCCGTGGACCTGTTCCGCGAAGGCAAGCTGCCCAAGACCGGCTTTATCCGCCAGGAGCAGATCCAGCTGGCCGACTTCCTGGCCAACCGCTTCGGCCGGGCCTATGAGGAAAGCGGCCGCGTGGAGTCGATTTCCTGAGTCGATCGCCCGACCGCAGGTTGGCGTTGAGTTAGCCCGCACCCAGACACGTAGG
>JAIXTA010000043.1 GCA_027484405.1 Burkholderiales bacterium | reverse complement strand
CTGCTCGACGCCCGCCCCGATGTGATGGTGGTGGCCGCCTACGGCCTGATCCTGCCGCAGTGGGTCCTGGACCTGCCGCGCGCGGGTTGCGTGAACCTGCACGGCAGCCTGTTGCCGCGCTGGCGCGGCGCTGCGCCGATCCACCGGGCGATCGAGGCGGGCGACGCAGAGACCGGCATCACCCTGATGCAGATGGATGCGGGTCTGGACACCGGCGCCATGCTCACCATCGAGCGCACCGCCATCGCACCTGCCGACACCACCAGCAGCCTGCACGACCGCCTGGCCGACCTGGGCGCCTTCATGATCGTGCGCGATCTGCCGGGCATCGTCGCCGGGCGCATTGCCCCGGTGGCCCAGCCGGCCGAAGGCATCACCTATGCCGAGAAGATCCGCAAGGAAGAGGCACCGATCGACTGGCGCCAAAGCGCCGCGCAGATCGAGCGCCGCATGCGCGCCTTCGATCCCTTTCCCGGCTGCACCGCACGCTTTGCCGATCAGGAGCTCAAGCTCTGGCGGGCGAGCGTCGTGCCGCTGTCGGGTGTGCCCGGCGCGGTGCTCGCCTGCGGCAAGCACAGCTTCGTGGTCGCCTGCGGCGAGGGCGCCATCGAAGTCACCGAAGTGCAGCGCGCCGGCGGCAAGCGCCAGGACGCGGGGGAATGGGCGCGGGCTACGAGCTTGACGGTCGGTTCACGCTTCGAGCCCTGAGCGAAGCCTGCAGTTTCAGGGCGTGGGCGCTGCATGCGCCTGCCGCATCACCGCCGTGAGCGCCGAGTTCTTGCGTTCAACAAACGCCAGCAGACGCGGCGCATAGTCCGGCACCACCGCCTGTTGCACCGAGGGGCGCGCAGCCAGGGCCTTGCGCCAGGCATCGGTGCGCGGCAGCCCCGCGGTCCAGCCGAAGTTCGAGAACTGATCGAACACCTCGAAGTAGCGGAAGATCGGCCCGAACACGGCGTCCACGATCGAGAACCCGGCGCCGGCAAAGAAGGGGCCGTGTGCACCGGCAGCCGCCCGCTGGCCGAGTTCGACTTCAAGCTGCGTGAGCCGCTCGGCAATCTCGGTGCGCTTCTTCTCCAGCGCCTCCCGATCATGCGCGCCGTAGAAGCCGGCAATGCTGTTCAGCAGCGCACTGCCGAACTCCATCCACGCGCGGTGCTGCGCACGCGCCAGCGCATCGGCCGGATGCAGGCGCGGCGCGAGCGTGTCATCCAGGTACTCGCAGATCACCGCGCTTTCGAACAGCGGCGTGCTGCCCGCCAGCAGCACCGGCGTCTTGCCCAGGGGCGAGATGGCGCGGAACCATTCGGGCTTGTTGGCCAGATCGATCCAGCGCCGCTCGAAGGCCTGCTTCTTCTCGATCAGCACGATGGCTGCGCGCTGCACATAGGGGCAGAGATCATGCGACACCAGGGTGAGCGCGGGTGCGTCGGTGGTTCGAGTCATGGGGGATCAGCAGCTCCGGACGTGGGCTCGGTGCGCCGTGCGTTACTTCAGCGCGGCAACGCACATCGCCCAGAAATTGGACAGCTCCACCCGCAGCGCCGGGTTGAAGTAGGCCACGAAGGTCATGCCCAGCAACGCGGCCAGTGCCAGCCAGCCCGCGGCCTGCAGGAGCAGGCGGCGCGCGTTGCGGGCTGCGGCGGCAGGCGTGTGCGTGGGGTCGAGCATGATGCGTGCCCGCTACTGCCCGGCCAGCACCAGCGTGCGCTGCACCTCGCCCTGCGGCAGCTGCAGCTTCACGCCGAGGCCCTGCAGCGGTGCAGGCAGGCGATTCTCAAGCCGCGCCTGGGCCCAGTCCTGGCGCGACCACCAGCGGCCCGCTGCGAAGACCCGCACGTCGAGGCCCTGCAGGCCGGTCATGGCCTCCAGACGCACGAGTGTGGGCCCGGCGCTTTCGGCGGAAATGGTCTGCGGCGTGGTGGCGCCTGCGCTCCCGCTGGCGTTCGCGGCGCTGGCGGCACCGGCCGCTGCGCCTGCGGTGCTGGCAGGCAATGGCAGCAGGGTGCGAATGAGTGCACCATCCAGCACTTCCCAGCGGGCGATGACGGTTTCGCTTCGGCCGTCGGCCAGGGTGGTGTTGCGGGTGATCTGCAGGCCATCGGCCAGCATGAAGACGCCCTCCGTGCCCAGATCGCTGGCCGCGCGCGCATCGGCTGCCAGCTGGTCAAGCGCCGCCGCCATGCGCGCCAGCCGGTCTGCGTCAGACTGCGACTGCGCGCGGGATCGGATCACGCCGTCCAGGCCATACCAGGCCATCAGTGACATCAGCGCCAAGATGGTCAAGGCCACCAGCAGCTCGATGAGCGTGAAGCCGCGGCTGCGGCGGCGGGCCCGCCTCATTGCCGCGCCCGCCCGACCACGGTGGAGAGCATGGCCAGCTCCTGATTGCGCGCGGCGTTATCGAACACGCTCACCTCCACGCGCACGAAGAAGGGGTTGGGTGTCTGCGTGACGCGCTCCTCGCATTCAAACACCTGATCAGCCTGCGGACAGGGGAAGTTGCGCGTGCCCACCACGGGCTGGGCGCCGCTCAGGCGGATCTCGGCCAGGCGGTTGTCGGCCGACCACAGGGCCATGGTGCGCACGTTCAGCGCGCGCGTGTTCTCGCCCAGCTGGCCCGCTGCACGCAGCCCGGCCAGCAGCGCGAGCGCCACGATGGCCACTGCCACCAGCACCTCGATCAGGGTGAATCCGCGGGCTGCCTTCATTGAATCGACTCGATGCGGGCCGGCACGCGTGTGCCTTCCTGCACCACGGTGATGCGCGCCGCGGGGCTTTCCAGGCGCGCCTCGATGCGCTGGGCATAGGGCTCGCCGGAGAGCAGCAGCGCCCCGCCGGGCACGATCAGGCGCGACTCCTCGGCCTGCAGCGCGTAGGGTGCGAGCGCGCCGCCATCGGCCGGATTGACCTCGGTCCAGCGGGTGCGGGTCAGTTCGGCCGGGTCGTCGCTGGCGCGCATGCGGCGCTCGAAGTGCCAGCCCCGCGCATTGGCCACCAGGCGCAGGGGGCTGCCGGTCGCTGCCACGTCCTGCGTGGCGGCCTGCAGGGAAAGCGCGAGGCGCTGCGCATCACGCCGCAGGATCTGCGCCGGATCGTTGGTGACCGAGATCGAGACCATGGAGACGATCAGCGCCATGATGCCGATCACCACCAGCAGCTCGATCAGGGTAAAGCCGCGCGCGCCTGCCCGGGTGCTGCGGGGCTGCATGCGCGGCGGCATGTCCGTCTCAGAGCTTGGACGAGGTGATGTCCTCGTCGTTGCCTTCGCCGCCCGGCTTGCCGTCAGCGCCATAGCTGAAGATCTCGAACGGGGAGCCGCCCAGTCCCGGCTTCACATATTGATAGGGGTTGCCCCATGGGTCCGGGTTGATCTTTTCCACATAGCCGCCGGCCTTCCAGTTGTTGGGAATCGGCGCCAAAGTGGGCTTGCTGACCAGCGCCTGCAGACCCTGCTCAGTCGTCGGGTAGTTGCTGTTATCTAAGTAATACATCTGCAGCGCGCGCTTGATAGTCGTGATCTCAATTCCTGCGGCCTTGCGCCTGGCGTCATCGCTTCGACCCAGGATTCTCGGGACGGCAAAAGAGGCAATCACGGCGATGATGGTGATGACCACCATGATCTCGATCAGCGTGAAGCCGCGCACGCGGCGGGACGTGGAAAGCGGGGTGGACAGCGGCGTGGAGAGAGACGTCGACATGCGATTCCAAAGCCTTGAGTGAGGGCCAAGCCCGGGGCGGCCGGCTGCCGAGTCTGCTTGGGCAGCCTGCGCGCGGAGAAGTTTCGTCACATGCAGGCAGCATCTGTGCGCACAGGCAACGCAACTTGCGGGAATAATAGCCAGCCCCTTCCCCCTGTGTGTGCTGATGAACTCTGCCTGGTTACCAAGGATTACGACCCTGCTGCTGGCCGCATTGCTCGCGGTCATCTGCGTCTTCTGGTTCACCAAGCTCGCCGCCGGTGTGCCCCAAGGCGCGGCACGCACGCTCACGCCGGACGCCTCGCTCACCGAGGCGCCGCCACGCGATCTGACCAATCTCTTCGGCGGTGCGGCGCTCGCCACGGACAGCAGCATCAAGCTGCTCGGCCTGATTGCCGAGCGCGATGGCGGCGGCCGCGCGCTCATCAGCCTGAATGACGGCCCGCCCAAGTCCTATGCAGTGGGCAAGGACATTGCGCCGGGTCTGGTGCTCAAGCAGCTGGAGGCGCGGGCCGCGCTGATCGAGCGCAACGGCCAGCCGGTGCGCGTGGCGCTGCCCGCGCCGTCGGCCACCATCGCTGGCGGGATCAACGCGGCCACGCCACGCACCATGCCGCAGACCCTGCCGCCGGGTGGCGTGATGCCCGTGCTGCCGGGTAGTCAGGCCCCGTCACAGCTCGTGCCAGTGCAAAGCAACCCGGCGCCCGAAGGCAAGGAGCGCGAGCCAGGTACACCGCAGCCGAGCTAGTTTCATTCAAAATCGGCCACGTTCTCCAAAAGGGCGTTCATCGGCTTATCGCGCACCCAAAGCGCGATACCGCCATATAGCCGATTCAGTATCCATCAGATTCGGCCTTCAGAGGCGGACGCATGCGCGTTCCTCGCGCAGCCCCAGGGCGGCGAGGCCATGGGCCGGGGCGTTGTTCGAGCCGTCTTCGCGTCGCGT
>JAIXTA010000002.1 GCA_027484405.1 Burkholderiales bacterium | reverse complement strand
CTTCAAGGGCCGCACGATCCACAGCTTCCACACCGAAGGCGCAGGGGGCGGCCATGCGCCGGACATCATCAAGGTGGTGGGCGAAGCGAACGTGCTGCCGTCCTCCACCAACCCCACGCGGCCCTACACGGTGAACACCCTGGACGAGCATCTGGACATGCTGATGGTCTGCCACCATCTGGATGCCGGCATTGCCGAGGATCTCGCGTTCGCTGAATCGCGCATCCGCCGCGAGACCATCGCCGCCGAGGACATCCTGCATGATCTGGGCGCCATCAGCATGATGAGCAGCGACAGCCAGGCCATGGGCCGGGTGGGCGAAGTCATCCTGCGCACCTGGCAGACGGCGCACAAGATGAAGGCCCAGCGCGGCGCGCTGGCGGGCGACCCCGGCGGAGCGGCCGAGCACGACAACTTCCGCATCCGCCGCTACATCGCCAAGTACACGATCAACCCGGCCCTGGCCCATGGCATTGCGCACGAGGTCGGTTCCATCGAGGTGGGCAAGTGGGCCGATCTCGTGCTCTGGAAGCCGGCCTTCTTCGGCGTGAAGCCGGCGCTGATCCTCAAGGGCGGCAGCATTGCGCTGGCGGCCATGGGCGACCCGAATGCGAGCATCCCCACGCCGCAGCCCGTGCACTTTCGCCCGCAGTTCGCCAGCTTTGGCAAGAGCCTCACGGCCAGCTCGCTGACCTTCGTCTCGCAAAGTGCCATGAAGAAGAAAGTGGGCGAACGCCTGGGCCTGCAGAAGCCGCTGGTCCCCGTGCGCGGCATCCGTACGCTGCGCAAGGCGCACATGGTCTGGAACGACTACTGCCCGCAGATGGACGTGGACGCCGAGACCTACGCCGTGCGCGCCGACGGCGAGCTGCTGGTCTGCGAGCCGGCCAAGGTCCTGCCCATGGCGCAGCGCTACTTCCTGTTCTGAGCCCGGGAACGTCATGCCGGATCGAGCATTCATGCGGCTTTCCAGGGCAAAGTGCCTGAAAACGCCCGCGGGACAAGCGAGAAGCCATGTCGGACGCCGCTGAATCGATGGCGCCGATGCTGCGCGCCGAGGCCCGCCTGAGCGCCGAGGAGGCCAGAGACTTGGCCGACACGCCCCTGCCCGAGCTGCGTCTGCCTTACCTTGAGCGCAGCAAGAGCCGGCTGCGCGCGCAGCTGGCCGACGGCCGGGAGATTGGCCTGTTCATGCCGCGTGGCAGCACCCTGCGCGAGGGCGACGTGCTGGTCTGCGACAACGCGCAGCTGGTGCGCGTGCGCGCGGCCGATGAGGACGTGATGCTGCTGCACGCGCCGGATGCCTTCAGCCTGCTGCGCGCCGCCTATCACCTGGGCAACCGGCACATGCCCATGGAGCTGGCGCTGGACCATCTCAAGCTGGAGTACGACGCCGTGCTGGCCGACATGGTGCGCGGCCTGGGGCTCACCGTGACCCGAACGCAGGCCCCCTTCGAGCCCGAGTCCGGCGCCTATGCCCAGGGCATTCCCCATCACCATCACTGAACCGACCGATGCTGCACGCCCTGCCCGCCCTGCTGCACCTGGCCTCGCCGCAACTGCCGGTGGGCGGCTTCAGCTATTCCCAGGGGCTGGAGGCGGCCATCGAGTGCGGCTGGGTCAGCGACGCTGCGACTGCGCAGGCCTGGATCGGCGAACACTTCGACGCCGGCATGGCCTGCTGGGAGCTGCCGACCCTGGCGCTCATGCACCGCGCCGCGCTGGCGAGCGATGTGGCCGCCCTGCAGCGCATGAACGAAGACTTCATCGCCAGCCGCGACACGGCCGAGCTGCGCGCTGAAACCCAGCAGATGGGCTGGAGCCTGATTGCGCTGCTTGCGGGCTGGCCGCGCGCGCACATGGTGCTGCAGGCGCTGGCCCCGGCCTTCGGCGGCCTGAACGGCCCGCGCCCGATGCAGCCCGTGAGCTTTCCCTGTGCCTTTGCGCTGGCCGGTGCTGCGCTGGCCACCCCCACGGACGGGCTGCTGTCGGCCTATGCCTTTGCCTGGGTCGAGAACCAGGTGGCCGCGGCCATCAAGGCCGTGCCGCTCGGCCAGGCCGCGGGCCAGGGCATCCTGCTCGGAGCGCATGAACGCATTGCCAGCGCCGTCGCACACGCCTTGCAGATGCAGGCGCACGAGCGCCACACCACCACGCCGCAGGTCTCGATCCTGTCGGCCCGACATGAAACCCAGTATTCCCGCCTGTTCAGGAGTTGATTGCGCATGGCCATGCAACGCACCAAGAAGAACCCGCCCCTGCGTGTGGGCATCGGCGGCCCGGTGGGCAGCGGCAAGACCACGCTGACCGAGATGCTCTGCAAGACGATGCGCGACACCTACGACCTGGTCGTCATCACCAATGACATCTACACCAAGGAAGATCAGCGCCTGCTGACCGTGGCCGGCGCGCTGCCGCCCGAGCGCATCATGGGTGTGGAAACCGGTGGCTGCCCGCACACCGCCATCCGCGAGGACGCCTCCATCAATCTTGAGGCCGTGGACCGGATGCTGGGCAAGTTTCCGGATGCGGACGTGGTCTTCATCGAGAGCGGCGGCGACAACCTCGCCGCCACCTTCAGCCCGGAACTGTCTGACCTGACGATCTACGTGATCGACGTGGCCGGCGGCGAGAAGATCCCGCGCAAGGGCGGCCCCGGCATCACCAAGAGTGATCTGCTGGTCATCAACAAGACCGATCTCGCGCCCCATGTGGGTGCGAACCTGGAGATCATGGAGCGCGACACCAAAGTGCAGCGCGCCACGCCCACTGGCCTGCGGCCCTATGTATTCACCAACCTGAAGACGCTGGCAGGCGTGCAGGAGGTCGTGCGCTTCATTGAGGCGCGCGGCATGCTGCAGGCCTAGCGCCGGAGCGGTGCGCGCCCCTGCATGGTGCGGCGGCGCGCCTTGGCGGTGCACGCCCACCCGACCGGCCGGCCACGCGCCCGGCCCGGACTGAAAAAGCTGCTTTTGCTGCAACGCAGCACTTGGCACGGAAGATGCGAAGCCTCCCCTGAAACCGGACCACCGGTGGCCCGGCAAGTGGACCCCAGGACAAGGGAGAGGAAGAGCATGAAACGTCGCGCAGTCATGAAGGCCGCGGTTGCGGTCAGTGCAGTACTCAGCATGGGGGCCGCCTGGGCCCAGGCCAAGGAGCCGATCAAGGTCGGCGTGTTGCACTCGCTGTCCGGCACCATGGCCATCTCCGAAACTGTGTTGAAGGACACGGTGCTCATGGCGATCGAGGAGATCAATGCCAAGGGCGGCGTGCTGGGCCGCAAGCTCGAGCCCGTGGTCGTGGACCCCGCCTCCAACTGGCCGCTGTTTGCCGAAAAGGCCCGCCAGCTGCTGACCAAGGACAAGGTGGCCGTCACCTTCGGCTGCTGGACCAGCGTGTCGCGCAAGTCGGTGCTGCCGGTCTATGAGGAACTGAACGGCCTGCTCTTCTACCCCGTGCAGTACGAGGGCGAGGAGCTCTCCAAGAACGTGTTCTACACCGGCGCCGCGCCCAACCAGCAGGCGATCCCCGCGGTGGACTACCTGATGAGCAAGGACGGCGGCGGCGCGAAGCGCTGGGTGCTGCTGGGCACCGACTACGTCTACCCACGCACCACCAACAAGATCCTGCGCGCCTTCCTGAAGAGCAAGGGCGTGGCCGATGCCGACATCATGGAGGAGTACACCCCCTTCGGCCACAGCGACTACCAGACCATCATCGGCAAGATCAAGAAGTTCGCCAGCGAAGGCAAGAAGACGGCGGTGGTGTCCACCATCAACGGTGACTCCAATGTGCCCTTCTACAAGGAACTCGGCAACCAGGGTCTGAAGGCGACCGACGTGCCCGTG
>JAIXTA010000182.1 GCA_027484405.1 Burkholderiales bacterium | reverse complement strand
GGTGGCGATCGTCTTCCTGTTCCTGAAGAGCTGGCGCAGCACCATCATCACCGGGCTCACGCTGCCGGTGTCGGTCATGGCGTCCTTCATTGCGGTGTATGCCTGCGGCTTCTCGCTGAACTTCATGACCATGATGGCGCTGTCGCTGTGCATCGGCCTGCTGATCGACGATGCGATTGTGGTGCGAGAGAACATCGTGCGCCATGTGCACATGGGCAAGGACCACCACACCGCCTCGCTTGAAGGCACGCAGGAGATCGGCCTGGCCGTGATGGCCACCACCTTCGCCATCTGCGCCGTGTTCGTGCCGATTGCCTTCATGAGCGGCATCATCGGCAAGTTCTTCTTCCCCTTCGGCATCACGGTGGCCGTGGCGGTGCTGGTGAGCCTGTTCGTCAGCTTCACGCTGGACCCGATGCTCTCGGCCGTCTGGAAGGACCCGCCCAGCAACCGCGTGGAAAGCATGCCAGTCATCGGCCACCTGCTGCGCGCGACTGATCGCGGCATGGATGCGCTGCACCGCTGGTACGGTGGCCTGATCGAATGGATCTTCTCGCGCAAGCGCTTTGTGCCGCACATTCCGTTCTGGCTGCCCAAGCGCGGCTACCAGCGCGTGCTGGGCATCCCGGTGTGGGCCCGCCCGGTGGTGGATGGCGTGAAGGACGCCACCCAGCCGCGCCGCCTGCGTCTGGCCACCATCACGCCGCGTGGCGTGATCCTGTGGATCGGGGCCATGAGTCTGGTGGGTGCCTTCATGCTCGCCCCCGTGGTCGGCACGGAGTTCATTCCGCAGACCGACCAGGGCTTCACGAACATCAATATCCGCATGCCGGTGGGCACGAGCCTGGAGCGTGCCAACGAGAAGGTGGCTCAGCTCGAGGAGATCGTGCGCCAGGTGCCCGAGATCAAGAGCATGAGCACTTATGTGGGCACGGATACCGGCCGCAACAGCGCCAACATCAACATCAAGCTCACCGATCGAAAGGACCGCAAGCGCACGCAGAACGAGGTCGAAGCCGACATCCGCAAGCGCCTGTCCGTCATTCCGGGTACGGAACTCTCCGTGGGCTGGAACCGGCCGATCTACGTGGGCGTGCTCGGGCCGGACCAGGCCGTGATCGATCAGCTGACGGTGGCCTTGTCCGAGCGGATCAAGAAGATCCCGGGCATCACCGATCTGGAGACGAGCGTGAAGCCGGGCATTCCAGCCTATGCGGTACGCGTCAAGCCGGATGCCGCCAAGGAGCTGAACCTCACGCCCTCGCAGCTCGCCAGCAGCCTGCGCGCCTTCGTGCAGGGTGATGTCGCCACTTACTGGACGACCTCGAGTGGAGAGAACGTCGAAGTGCAGCTGCGTCTGCCCAAGGACAGCCGCGAGAACATCTCGCAGCTCTCCGAACTGCCGATCATGTATGCCAAGGACGGCACGGCCATCACCCTGTCGCGCGTGGCCGATGTGGTGCCGGTCAAGAACCCCGAGGTCATCAAGCGCCAGGACCTGCAGCTGCGTCAGGGCATCTACGCCGGCGTGGAAGGTCGCCCGGGCGGCGACGTGGGCCGCGACGTGCAGAAGGTGGTGGACGCCTTTGAGTTGCCGCCGGGCTACCGCTATGACGTGGGCGGGCAGACCCGCGAGCAGAACGAGGCCTTCATGGGCATGCTGCAGGCCCTCGGTCTGGCGGTGATCTTCATCTACATCGTGCTGGCCAGCCAGTTTGGCAGCTTCATCCAGCCGATTGCGATCATGGCCTCGCTGCCGCTGTCGCTGATCGGCGTGATGATCGCGCTGCTGGTCACGGGCTCCACGCTGAACGTGTTCTCGATGATCGGCCTGGTGATGCTCATGGGCTTGGTGACCAAGAACGCCATCCTGCTGGTGGACTTTGCCAACCACGCCCGCAAGGCCGGTGCCCAGATGAAGGAAGCCCTGCTCATGGCCGGCCAGACCCGCATGCGCCCGATCATGATGACCACCTTCGCCATGGTCTTCGGCATGCTGCCACTGGCCATGGCGCTCAATGAAGGTGGCGAGATCCAGAGCTCCATGGGCCGCGCCATCATCGGCGGGGTGATCACATCCACGCTGCTCACCCTGGTGGTCGTACCGGTGATCTACAGCTACCTGGTGCGCGACAGGAAGCCGGCTGCGGCGCCTGCTGACGAGACCGTGGCTGCCGCCGAACCTGCGGCGGCGGAGTGATTGGCAGGGCGTGCTCGTAGCCCGGACTGGAAGGCCTGGAAGTCCATTTGGTGCGGTTCTTCAGGGCAAAGTGCCTGAAGAACCGCATGGGACAAGCGGAAAGGGTTTTGCAGTTTGTGGCAAGGGGTGAGCCACAGATGGTCACAGATTCACACAGATGAAAGGCGGAAACGTCTTCGACTGTGGAGGCGCGAGGCCATGGTGCAGTCAGGGAATCTGTGTTCATCTGTGTCCATCTGTGGCCCAGAACACCCGCACCGAATAGCCACCACGCTTCGAAGTCAGAAACAACAAGGGCCGCAGATGCGGCCCTTGTTGTTTGCTTCTCGCTGTGCGGTGATCCACCGCGCGGCAAGCATGCCGCTTGGAGCTCGCTGGCAGCGGACAGTGCGCAGGCACTGTCCGCTGTCCCGCTCACTCCTTGAAGTCGCCGCCGAACACCATCTGGAACTTCGCAGGGTCGATGTACTTGCGCAGCGCGGCGTTCACCTGCTCGAGCGTGACCTTGGCAATCTGCTCGTCGGTGCGCTGGGTGAGCGTGAAGTCGCGGCCGAGGCGCAGCTGGTTGGTCAGGCCACCGGCAATGGCCTGGTCCTGCGCGCGGCCGAGCCGGCGGTCGTTGAGCATGCCTTCCTTGGCTTGCTTGAGCTCGGTGGCAGTGAAGCCGTCCTTCAGGGCGCGTGCCACTTCCTCGCGGAAGGCGGTCTCCACCTTAGTGCGGTTCTGTGGCGCAAAGATCGCCATGGCGTTCCATGCCGAGTTGGCTTCATGGTTGTTCCACTGGACCCAGGTTCCCGTGCCGTACGACAGGCCATCCTTTTCGCGAATGCGCACCCACAGGCGCGAGTTGCCGCTGCCACCCAGCAGGTAGTTCGCAATCATCAGTGGCACATAGTCGGGGTGTGTGTCGTTCAGCGGCAGCGCCAGCTCGACCTGCATGTAGGCATTCTGCTTGTCGGGCGTACGGATCAACTCGCGAATGGCCGGCACCTCGATGAAGGGGTAGGGCACGCGCGTGAAGGCCACCGGGCTCTTCCAGTTGCCGAAGCCCGCTTCAAGGGCCTTGCGCACGACGGCCACATCGGCATCGCCGGCAATCCCGACCTGCCCGTGATTGGCGCCGTAGAAGCGCTGATGGAAGGCGCGCACGTCCTCGATCTTCACGGCGCGAATATCGGCCTCGACCTCGTCGAAGGTACGGCCGTAGCGCACGTCGCCCTTCTTGTAGGGGTTGCCGTGGCGGCCGAGGAAGTTCTCGACCACGCCTTCCGGGTCCTTGCGGGCCTGCTCCAGCCCGGCCAGGGAGATGCGGCGCCATTCCTCCAGCGCATCGGCCGGGAAGCTGGGTGTGCGCAGGACCTCGGCAGCCAGGGCAATGACCTCTGCCAGGTTCTGGCGAGTGGTCGTGAAGTTCGCACCGGCACCCGTGGCCGAGCCGTAGAACTGCACCTGGCTCTTCAGCTGGTCGAAGCGGTCCTGGACCTGCTGGCGCGTCTTGCTTGCGCTGCCCTTGTCCAGGAGAAAGCCGGCGGCAGCGCCCACTTCATAGAGACCGAAGGCTGACTTCTCGTCAGAGAACTCCATGCTGATGGCGCCATGCACCACGTTGCCGCGCGTGCCCTTGGGGATCACGGCGACCTTCATGCCGTTGGGCAGCTCGAAGCGCTGCATGCGGGCCTGCAGATTGGCCGGCGTCGGGTCAAAGGCCTCGGCCTGCGCCAGGGCGGCGTCGCCCTTGTAGCCAGCCACCATGGGCGCCACGTCTGCAAATGCTGGTGCGGGCGCGCGCGTCGGCTTCTCGGTCGGCAGGTAGGTGCCGATCGTGCGGTTGTCCGCCACGAGATAGCTGGTGGCCACACGCTGCACGTCAGCCAGCGTGACCTTGCGCACGCGGTCGCGGTTCAGGAAGTACAGGCGCCAGTCACCCAGGGCAATCGCGGTCGACAGGGCCACGCCTACACGCTCCGGATCGGTGAAGCTCAGGTCCCACTGCTTGAGCCAGGTGGTGCGGGCGCGGTTGAGTTCCTCGTCGGTGAAGGGGCGGGCGGCAAGGCCATCCAGCACGCCGAGCATGGCGGAGCGCGCCTTTTCAAGATCCTGGCCCGGTGCGAGCTGCGCGCCGTAGAGCGTGAGGGTGGGTTGCGCAAAGTCGAAGCCGAAGGCGAAGGTCTGCGCTGCGAGCTGTCCGTCCACCAGGGCCTTGTGCAGCCGGCCGGAGGGCGTGTCGCCGAGCATCAGGTTGATCATGGACACGGCTGCAAAGTCGGGGTGCGAGGCCGGCGGCACGTGATAGGCGGCCATCAGCACCTGCGAGCCGCCGATGCGGCGCACATTCACGGTGCGCTCGCCATCCTGCGCCGGATCGAGGGTGTAGAGCTTGGGCAGGCTGCGCTTGGGCTTGGCGATCTTTCCGAAGTACTGGTTCACCCAGCCCAGCACCTGCTCGGGCTTGAACTTGCCGCTGACGATCAGCGTGGCGTTGTCCGGCTGGTAGTACTGGCGATAGAAGGCCTGCAGGCGCTCGATGTTGACGTTCTCCACGTCGGCGCGGGCGCCGATGGTGGTCTTGCCGTAGTTGTGCCACTGGTAGGCGGTGGCCATCATTCGCTCGATGAGAACGCGGAACGGGTTGTTCTCGCCCATCTCCATCTCGTTGCGCACCACGGTCATCTCGCTGTCGAGGTCCTTCTTCGCGATGAAGCTGTTGACCATCGCGTCGGCCTGCCAGGACAGGTACCAGCGCAGGTTGTCCTCGTTGTAGGCAAAGCTGGCGAAGTAGTTGGTGCGATCGGTCCAGGTGGTGCCATTGGCACGGAAGCCGCGCTTGTCGAACTCGGCCCAGACGTTCGGGTTGGTCGGCGTGCCCTTGAAGATCAGGTGCTCCAGCAAATGAGCCATGCCGGTTTCGCCGTAGTTCTCGTGCTTGCTGCCGACGCGGTAGGTCACGTTCACGGTGACGGTGGGCTTGGAGTCATCCGGGATCAGCAGCACCTGCAGGCCGTTGGGCAGGCGGTACTCGGTGATGCCTTCGACCGAGGTCACCGGCTTGAGCGCGGCGGCGGGTACGCCGGGTTTGCCGGCTGCCGGGGCGGCGGCCCGGGTCACCGGGGCTGGGGTTTGCGCATGCAGCGGCAGCAGCGGGGTACTGAGTGCCGTGAATGCCGTGGCGAGGAGCAGCGTTCTGAGCATGGAGTCTCCGGGTTGCAGGGGGTGATGTCAGCAGACGGGCGGCGCGGTGGCGGGTGGCGTTCGAACCGGGGCAGATCGCAGCGCCAGGGCGGCCGCCGTCGGACCAGATGGCGCAGGCCGGGTTCCCCTGGGGCGCCGGTGGCGTGGTGTACGGGCTGCTATCGCGCCGCCGTGCTGCGGCGAGTGTAAGCAGGTCGACCGGGCTGATCGACGCCGCACTGCATGAATGGCGGATTCGGTGACATGAATGCGAGTCGCTCTCCTGCCACGCATGCAGGAAGGGGGCCGGAGCCCCCTTCCTGTACAGCAGGTTGCTCAGCGACTTGCCAACCTACTGCACGCTCACCGCGGCCCAGGCTGCATTGACCGCGTTGTAGTTGGCTGAACCGGCACCGAACAGATCGGTGGCTGCCTTCAGCGTTGCAGTACGGGCCCCGGCGTAGTTGGTGTTGCTCGTCATGTAGACGGTCAGCGCGCGGTACCAGATCTTCGCCGCGGCGTCGCGCCCCACGCCGGTCAGGGTCGTATTGCCGTTGCACACCAGGTCGTTCTTCGTCAGGCTGAAGCCGGTGGGTACCACCGCGCCTTCGGCCAGCAGGTAGAAGAAGTGGTTGGCCACGCCGGAGGAGTAGTGCACATCGAGGCTGCCCAGGGTGCTGGAGTAGCAGTCGGGCGACTTGCCATCCAGGCTGGGCTTGAACATGTAGCGCAGGGCCTTGGTGGGATTGGCCTGCTGATAGCTCGCCTTGAAGATGCGCTCTCCGATGAGGTAGTTCGGGCTGCTGGCGGAGTTGTTGGCGTAGTACTCGACCATGGTGCCGAAGATGTCCGAGGTGGCCTCGTTCAGGCCGCCGGACTCGCCGGAGTAGGTCAGGTTGGCCGAGCGTGAGGTGACGCCATGGGTCATTTCATGCCCGGCCACATCGAGCGCGACCAGGGGCAGATAGGTGACACCGTCGCCATCGCCATAGCTCATGCAGAAGCAGCTGTCGCTCCAGAAGGCGTTCACGTAGTTTCTGCTGTAGTGCACCCGGGAGAACGCGCCACGTCCGTCATTGGCAATGCCGTTGCGGCCATGGACGTTCTTGTAGTAGTCCCAGGTCTTGTTCTGGCCGTACTGCGCATCGACGGCCACGGTGGCCACGTCGCTGGTGCTGAAGTTGCCCCAGACGTTGTCGGTGTCGGTGAACAGGGTGCCGTTGCCGCTGGTGCGGTTCTTCATGTTGGTGACATAGTGGCTGCCCCTGCTCGGGTCGCGCAGGGCGTAGCCACCGGTGCTCTGGCTGTCCGTGGTCAGCGTCACCGTGCCTTCGGTAAGGGCACGGCCGGTGCCTGTGCTGGCTGCAGTGTGGACGTCATCCCACTTGTCGAGCAGCTGCAGGGAGTGCGCATCGATGATGTAGTGCATTTCCATCGGCGTCTTGTCGGGCGCCACGCCTTCGACATACACCTCGTAGGCCAGGACAGGGCGTGCACCCCGTGCATAGATGACGAGATTGGACTTGGTGCGGCCAGCCATCTGGCGCCCGAAGAGCGATTCGGCGTAGGTATGCGCATCGTCGGCGTCGAGCGTTGCTGCGGTTTCGAGCGCCAGCGGTGTGGCCAGGGTGTGGCTCATCGCGCGCGTCATGCCGCTCTTCTCGTTGTGCACGACCATGTCGCCGCCGATCACGCGCAGACCCTTGTAGAAGCGGTCCATGCGCACGTGTTCACGTCCGTCGTTGTCCAGGATCACGTCGCGAACCTGGAAGTCATCGTCCGCGGTGGCTTTGGCCTGGGTGGCCAGCGTCTTGACAGCGTTCTTGGCCCGCATTACTGCGGGGTGGGAGTCCAGTGGATCTGCCTGCACGTTGCCCGAGAACAGCCCAGCAACCGCCACTGCAACTGCCAAATGCGTCATCCCTCTCATGCTTCAGTCCTTTCAGAGACGTCATGTCGAAGGCGGCTGCGGGTCGCTGCCGCCGCGCCGAATCCGACCGGTGGGTCGAATCGAGTGCGCGACGCAGCCTAATTGCGGGTTTTCCCTAGGGTCAATGATCTGGTCGCCTACGGCGCGCAGCGATCGACCGTGAACAGGGTATGGACATGACACGCGCGTGACAGCGGTGTCGGCTGACAGGTCACAGAGTAAGAAACGCTTGACAAACAGCCGCTCGCCCAATGTTTGTCCGACTTCTACTTGGACAAATCGCGCATGGCGCGCTCCAGGCCGTCCAGTGTGACCGGGTACATCTTCCCGCCCATCAGTTGCTGCAGGATGCTGATGCTCTGCCGGTACTGCCAGATGCCCTCGGGTTCGGGGTTGAGCCAGGCGTGCTTGGGGTAGGTCTTGACGAAGCGGCGCACCCAGTCGGCCCCGGGCTCATCGTTGTTGTATTCCACGCTGCCGCCGGCCTGCAGGATCTCGTAGGGGCTCATGGTCGCGTCGCCCACGATGATGAGCTTGTAGTCCGGTGGGTACTTGCGGAGCACATCCAGTGTGGAGAAGCGCTCCGCGCTGCGGCGGCGGTTGCTCTTCCACAGGTGGTCGTAGATGCAGTTGTGGAAGTAGTAATGCTCGAAGTGCTTGAACTCGCTCTTGGCCGCCGAGAACAGCTCTTCCACGCGGCCGATGTGATCGTCCATCGTGCCGCCCACGTCCAGCAGCATCAGCACCTTGACGGTGTTGTGCCGCTCCGGGCGCATGCGAATGTCGAGCCAGCCCGCGTTCTTGGCCGTGGAGCGGATGGTGCCGTCCATGTCCAGCTCGTCATGCGCGCCCTCGCGGGCAAAGCGGCGCAGGCGACGCAGCGCCACCTTGATGTTGCGCGTGCCCAGTTCCACGCTGTCGTCGTAGTCCCGAAAGCTGCGCATGTCCCAGACCTTGACCGCGCTGCGTGAACCCTTCGGACCCCCGCCGACCTTGATCCCCTGCGGATTGCTGCCGCTGTTGCCGAAGGGCGAGGTCCCGCCCGTGCCGATCCAGCGGCTGCCGCCCTCGTGGCGTTCCTTCTGTTCCTCCAGTCGCTTCTTGAAGGTGTCGATGAGCTCGTTCCAGCTCATCTTCTGAAGGGCGGCGCGTTCTTCCTCGGAGAGCGCCTTGAGCGCCTTGGCGATCAGCCATTCCAGCGGGATTTCCTTGTCCTGCTCGAACAGGCCGGACACATGCTTGAAGAAGCTGCCAAAGGCGCGGTCGAACTTGTCGAACTGGCTCTCGTCCTTCACCAGACTCATGCGCGCCAGGTAGTAGAACTCCTCCAGCGAGGGCTGGATGACATCAGCCTTCATGGCGTCGAGCAGCAGCAGGTACTCCTTGACGGAGACCTTCACGCCGCTGCCTTTGAGGTGATAGAAGAAGTTGACCAGCATGTGGGAAGTATCGATCGGCCGTGCGTCTGCGTCACGCTCCGTCAATGCGACGGCGCACCCGATTGCCAATCCAGCCGGCACTGACCAGCGCGCCAGCAAGAATCAACGCATGCCACAAGGCGTGACCGTCGCTTGCAGGCCGCAATCCAATCAGTGACGCGACACCCCAGGCCAGCAGCGGCCCGCCACCGAGCAGGATGGCAATGAACGCCAGCGTGCCCCACTGGGTCTTGCGCGAGAAGATCTCGCCGGGTTCTCGGTTGTTGGGCGGCATGTGCTGGCGGGGCGCGTGAATCAGCGCGGGCGGTTGAGCAGGTAGAGGAGCTGCGCCTTGGCCTCGGGCCACTCGCCGGCGGCCATGCTGTACATGACCGTGTCGCGGATGGTGCCGTCGCGGCGCAACGCCTGGCCGCGGATCACGCCGTCCTTCTTCGCGCCCAGGCGCTCGATCGCGCGCTGGCTGGCGAAGTTGAAGTTGTCGGTGCGCCAGCCGACCACGCGGCAACCCAGGGTCTCGAAGGCGTGGCGCAGCATCAGCAGCTTGCAGGTGGTGTTCACGTGCGTGCGCTGCACGGACTGCGCGTACCACGTGTAGCCGATCTCCACACGCTGCACGGCGGGCAGGATGTCGTGGTAGCTCGTTGTGCCCAGGATGCGACCGCTTGCCAGGTCGCGCACGACAAATGCAAAGCGGCTGCCCTCGGCGCGCATCTTGAGCGCGGTCTCGATGTAGGTTCGCGTCTGCTCGGGCTCAGGCACCGAGGTCACGCGCAGGGTCCAGAGTTCGCCGTCGGCTGCGGCCGCCTTCAAGCCCTCTTCGTGCTCCAGGCCAAGCGGCTCGAGCTGCACGCCATTCTCGACAAGGGTCACGGGCTGGACAAAGGCTTGGGTCATGGTCCGAAAACGAAGAATGGCTCTGGATGCGGCTCTTCAGGCCAAAATGGCTGGAAACCCGCGCCGGACAAGCGGAAAGCACTGATCGAAGTTCACTTTGGATACTCCACGAGCTGAAGCTCGTTGCCACTCGCGTCCCGGAAGGTGGCGGTGATGCCGCCCCAGAACTGGTGCTCCGGAGGCGCCGCGAAGGGCACACCTCGCGCGAGGAGTGTCTGGTAGTGCGCAGCGATGTCGCCCACCCGAAAAGACAGGCCCGTGAAGCGCCCGACCAGCTCAGGCTCCTCGCCGGCGGGCTCGATCACCAGGTCGACGCCGTCCGTGCGAAACACGGCGGCCCACTGACTGGACGCTGCGGCGTCAAAGCTCAAGCCGAGGGCATCTCGGTAGAAGCTCACGGCTTCAGGCAAGTCATGCACCCAGATCCGGACTGCGGCGAGCTTCATGGCGATCAGCGGTTGTGCCGCGCCATGAAGATCAGGCGCTCGAACAGGTGCAGGTCCTGCTCGTTCTTGAGCAGCGCACCCACCAGCGGCGGAATCACCTTCTTTTCATCATCGCTCTTGAGCACGTCGGGCGCAATGTCCTCGGCCAGCAGCAGCTTGAGCCAGTCGAGCAGCTCGCTGGTTGAGGGCTTCTTCTTCAGGCCCGGCAGCTCACGCACGCCGTAGAAGGTGTTCAGCGCGTTGGCCAGCATGTCCTTCTTGAGCCCCGGGAAGTGGACGTCGACGATGGCCTGCATCGTCTCCTTGTCCGGGAACTTGATGTAGTGGAAGAAGCAGCGGCGCAGGAAGGCGTCCGGCAGCTCCTTTTCATTGTTGCTGGTGATGATCACCAGCGGCCGGTGCTTTGCCCGCACGAGCTGCTGGGTCTCGTAGCAGTAGAACTCCATGCGGTCGAGTTCGCGCAGCAGATCGTTGGAGAATTCGATGTCGGCCTTGTCGACCTCGTCGATCAGCAGCACGCAGGGCACGTCACTTTCGAACGCCTCCCACAGCACGCCCTTGACGATGTAGTTGGCGATGTCCTTGACCCGCTCATCGCCCAGCTGGCCGTCGCGCAGGCGGTTCACCGCGTCGTACTCGTACAGACCCTGCTGTGCCTTGGTGGTGGACTTGATGTGCCACTGCATCAAGGGCATGCCCAGGGCGCGCGCCACCTCCTCGGCCAGCATGGTCTTGCCGGTGCCCGGTTCGCCCTTGATCAGCAGGGGGCGCCTGAGTGTGAGGGCCGCATTGACGGCGAGCTTGAGGTCGTCGGTGGCGACGTAGCCGGTCGCGCCGGTGAAACGCGGTGCGGAAGAGGATGCGGTGGCGGTCATGGCATTCTGCAGCGAGGAGGGCGGCGCCCGCGGCGGGCGATGGAGTGTGTGTCAGCGTCGTGCGCGCGGCAGGCGCATGCGCAGCGGGCCGGGGCAGTTTGTCGCACGAGATTAGCAAACGGGTCCTGGCCGGCCTGCAGCGTGCGTGGTGGGCAGCCGGTCGCATGCGCCCATTGCGCGTTCGACGCCCGGGACGCCGAGCCGCTACACTTGCGGCCGTTTGCGCGTGGGGCGGCTGATCCGCTTGCCCTGAAGTGGCCACGCAGACGCAGCCCGTGCAAGGCGGGCCGCGTAACAGAGCCGACGATGCCCGCCATGACCGGGGCCGCGCTGCAGGCAGACCCACCCCTCGGGGGGAACCCACCGTACTGGAAGACTGATAACGATGATTCGCAATGCTCAAGCGTTGATCGTCGCCGTAGCCGTGCAGGCCGCCCTGGCTGGTGCCGCGCTGGCTCAGACGACCGCGCCCGCCGCCGCGCCCGCTGCTCCTGCACCGGCTGCCGCACCCGCTGCCAAGGCCGAACCCAAGGGGGATCTGGGCGCCGCGCGCGACAAGGTCTCGATGTGCATCGGCTGCCACGGCATCCCCGGCTACAAGTGGGCCTTCCCCGAGAAGTACACGGTGCCCAAGATCGCGGGCCAGAGCGAGAAGTACATCTACAACGCGCTGCAGGCCTACAAGAAGGGCGACCGCACGCATCAGTCCATGCGCGCCATTGCTGCCAGCCTGTCCGACCAGGACATGCTTGACCTCGCCGCCTTCTGGGCGTCCATGAAGAAGTGAGGGGATCCGCCATGAACCAAATGATCAAGCCCCTGCTGATTGCTGCTCTCGCGGCCGTCAGCCTGAGCGCCACCGCAGGCGACCGCGTCGCCGGCGAAGCCCTCGCCAAGAAGATGAACTGTGCCGCCTGTCACGGCGCGGACTACAACAGCCCGATCGACCCCAGCTACCCCAAGTTGGCCGGTCAGCATGAGGACTACCTGCTCAACGCCTTGCGCCAATACCAGCGCGCGGCCACCAACAACCGCACGCAGGCTCTCTCGCGCAACAACGCCATCATGGGCGGCCAGACCATGATCACCGACGAGCAGACCAAGAAGCAGCGTCCGCTCACCGGCAAGGAGCTCGCTGACCTCGCGGCCTACCTGTCCAGCCTGCCCACGCAGCTGTCGTACAAGCACAAGTAAGCCCGTCAGCGCTTCTTGCCGCTGGAATGAAAAGCCGCAGCAGACGCTGCGGCTTTTTTCTTGGCGCGGCCGTCCGAGACGGTACGGACTGCAGCTTCAGTTCAGCTCCGGCAGCCCGGCGCGACGACGGGCACTGCGCACGTAGGCGGCGCCATCGGGCGCGGCCTGGTTGCGCTGCGCGGTCCAGAGCATCTCGCCCAGGCACTCCATCAGCTCATGCTGCGCGGCATGCGGATCCTGCGTGCGTGCCAGCAGGCCGTCGAAGGCCGCACGGATGCCAGGCGGCTGATCGGCCTGCACCTGCTCGCTGATGGACAGGTGCATGGACAGGTGCAGGAAGGGGTTGGTGCGGCCGCTCTCGGGCGAGTACTCCGCGCTCTGCGCCTGCTGCAGGTTGGCGAGGTCGGCCTGGTACTCCGGGTGCTCGGTGATCCAGCGCGCAGCCAGATTCTCCATGGGCGTCAGGATCTCGCGCGCCTGCAGCTTGCGCCAGGTCTCGCAGAAAAACGCGCGGACCTGGTCTTTGGTGGGGTTGAACATGGCGTGCAACGGCGGCCGGCCCGAAGTCATTCAAGCCCGCCGCATCCGATGGATGCTCAGACGCCCAGCAGTTCCACTTCAAACACCAGCGTGGCGCCCGGCGGAATCACGCCGCCGGCACCGCGGTCGCCGTAGCCCAGCGCGGCAGGAATCGTCAGCACACGCTTGCCCCCCACCTTCATGCCCGCCACGCCTTCGTCCCAGCCGCGGATCACGCGGCCGGCGCCCAGCGGAAACTGGAAGGGCTGACCCCGGTCCACCGAGCTGTCGAACTTCTTGCCGCGCTGGCCGTTTTCCAGCAGCCAGCCGGTGTAGTGCACGGTGACGCGGGTGCCGGGCACGGCTTCGGCGCCGTTGCCGACGACCACATCTTCAATCTGCAGGCCGCTCTCGGTGGTGCGGGTATCCGACATCTTCTTCTCCGTGGGTTTGGCGGCAGGCGCCGCAGCGCTCTTGCCGGTGGCGTTGGAACTGGTCGCGGACTGGGCCTGCACCGCGCCGCCCGCCAGTTGAGCGGCAGCGAGCGTGGCACAGACAAACAGGCAGCGGATCAGGGTGGGATGCATGGTGTTCCTTCATGAAAGGCCGCAGAGGGCAGTCCGAGCGGGGCGGTCCGCGATTCAGCGGTCTTGCGTGCGGTCAAAGACGAAAGCAGCCCCGAGCGTTGCGCAATGTACCCGCAGTAGCATCGACAACCGGATTGGGCCATAATCCAACTCTTATATAAGACCTGCGGCGCAGGTCCGGTCGAGGAGCCCAGAGAGGTGACCGGTTTGAGCCGCATTTCGCTCGAGCAATCCACGCCAGGTGCAACGCCCGGCGTGCTTACCGACTCCACCAGTCGCGCCAACAAGGAAGCGTTCCACCATGTACCAGCACATCAAGGTTCCCGCCGGCGGCCAGAAGATCACCGTGAATGCGGACTTCTCCCTCAACGTGCCCGACAACCCCATCATCCCCTACATCGAGGGTGACGGTACCGGCTTCGACATCACGCCGGTGATGATCAAGGTGGTGGACGCAGCCGTGGCCAAGGTCTATGGCGGCAAGCGCAAGATCCACTGGATGGAGATCTACGCCGGCGAGAAGTCCACCAAGGTCTACGGCCCCGACGTCTGGCTGCCTGAAGAGACCCTGCAGGTCCTGAAGGACTACGTCGTCTCCATCAAGGGCCCGCTGACCACGCCCGTGGGCGGCGGCATCCGCTCGCTGAATGTGGCGCTGCGCCAGGAGCTGGACCTTTATGTCTGCTTGCG
>JAIXTA010000102.1 GCA_027484405.1 Burkholderiales bacterium | reverse complement strand
CACCGAGCGCCCGGGCCTGCGCAGCTTCGAGCTCGCTTTCCCCGAAGGCTTTGATGAGGGCCTGGAGATCGGAGCCAGCGTCTCGGTCGATGGCGTGTGCCTGACCGTGACCGAACACAAGGACGGCCACCGCGCCTCTTTTGATGTGATGCAGCAGAGCCTGGGCCTCACCACCCTGGCGGGTCTGCACAAAGGCAGCCGCATCAATGTGGAGCGTGCCGCCAAGGACGGTGCCGAGATTGGCGGGCATCCGCTGTCCGGCCACGTGGACGGGCAGGGCACGATCCTCGCGATCCGCCAGCCCGAGAACAACCATGTGCTGCGCATCGGCCTGCCGTCTGAACTGATGCGCTACGTCTTTGCCAAGGGCTACATCGCCGTCAACGGCTGCAGCCTCACGGCGGCCGAGGTCAACAAGCGTGAGGGCTGGATCGAGGTCTGGCTGATCCCCGAGACCCTGCGCATGACGACCTTTGCCGACAAGCGCGAGGGCGATCGCCTGAACATCGAGATCGAACGCCAGACCCAGGTGTTTGTCGACACCGTGCGCGACGCCATCGACGAACGCCTCGGCCCCCTGTTGCCTGCGCTGCAGGCCTTGCTGGCCGAGAAGGGCGTGAACCTCGACGACCTGGCGCGACCGCCGCGCCTGCCCTGAGTGCGGCCCGCGCAAGCGGGCGTCTCCCGGTTTGTATTGCAATCGCTTCCGGCAGCCCGCATACCCCATGGCCAAGTCTCCATTCTTTGCGCGAATCAAGACCGATGTGCTGAGGATCGCTGCGGCAGTGCCGAGCGGACGGGTCGTCAGCTTTTCTGACATCGGCCAGCATCTCGATGTGGCCCCGCGACATGTGGCCTACATCATGGCGACCCTCACGGCCGACGAGCGCGCCGCCGTGCCCTGGCATCGCGTCGTGCCGGCAAGCGGTCAGCTCGGGCGCCGACAGCTTGACGGCGACGGCGTCAGCCAGAGCGAGCTGCTGGAGGCCGAGGGCATTGAGATCGACGCATCGGGCGGGCTGCGGGCGTTTGCGGAGCGGCTCGTCGCAGTCCATGGCCTTGCGGGTGTTGGGCCGCGGCAGGTGCGACCGGACGACGCGCCCAAGCCGGCGCGCCGCCGCAGTCCTGGGGCCTGATCAGCGGCGCGGCCCGCATCCCGTGTGCTCCGGGCGCCATCCGCAAAACGGTCTCGCTTGTCTGGTGCGGCTGTCCAGCCGATTTGGCCTGAAGAAGCGCATGAAACCTTGATCTTGTTGCCGCAGTCCGGGCATGGCGCGTGTCCGGGAAAGCCCGCGGAGCATGTGGGTTTGGCGGGCCGGGCCACAGTCAAGGCCTATCATTGCGTCATGCGTCGCTGGTGCCTGATTCTCCTGATCTGCCTGCTGCCCCTGCAATCTGCGTGGGCGACCGGGCTGTTCTGCGAGCTCTCGTACGGCCATTCGGCCGCACATGGCACGGGCGGTGCAGACGAGCATGCCGAACACGGTACGCATGCCAAGAGCGCGGACCCCAGCGACCGGGCCCATAGCGCCTCTGCCGCTGATGATTGTGCGGAAATGCATTGCCATGCACTGCACGCCGTGGCGTTACCGGCTTCTCCGGCTTGCAGCTTGCAGATCGGCGCCTCACCGCAGCCGCCCAGCGCGGCCGAGCCTCGCATGAGCCGCCAGAGCAGCGAGATCGACCGCCCCAACTGGCGCACGCCTGCCTGACCGGCAGGCGACATCACGCTCACCTTCCATGCACCGGCTTGCGCCGGTCGATGTCTCCCGCCGGGACTGATCCAGTGACTCGATGACCCTGGTCTTTCTCGGAGTGAATCATGTCTTTCAGGTCTGCATGCGCCCGGCGGCGCGTGCTCCTCAGCCTTGCCCTGGCCTCAGCCGGCGGCATGGGCAGCGCCGCCGCGCAGCCTGCCGTATGGCCTGCGGCGTCCGCGTCGGTACCGGCTGACGCATCCCAAACCGCGCAGCGCCCGATCCTCGCGCTGCTGTTCGAGGCCGCCTGGCAGCGGCATCCTGCATCCGCATCACAGACTGCGCGACTGAACGCCGCCCGGGCGCAGCAGGATGCGGCCGCGCAGCTCATGCCGCAGCCGCCCGCGCTGACCGTGGCGCACCGCACCGATCAAGGGCAGCGCAATGAAGGGCGTCGCGAGTACGAGGCCGATCTGGCCGCGCCGCTGTGGCTGCCCGGGCAGCGCGCTGCCGCGCGCCAGAACGCCACCGTGCAGGCACAGATGGCCCAGACGCAGCAGGCCGTGGAGCAGCTCAAGCTGGCGCAGGAGCTGCGCCAGCGCTGGTGGCAGCTGGTGCTGGCCACCAACGCCCTGACCCTGGAGCGCGCCCGCGTGGCCGAGGCCCAGCAACTGGCCGATGACCTGCAGCGGCGCCTGAAGGCCGGCGACGTGGCGCGCACCGATGCCAATCAGGCGCAGATCCAGTTGCTGACCGCACGCGGCGCACAGATGGAGGCAGAGCAGGCACTCGAGGCGCAGCTCACCGAGCTCCAGACCCTGACCGGCCTGGACGCCAGCCGCCTGCGGGCTTGGGCCGCGCAGCGCGTCGAGCATGAGCAGGTGCAGGCCGATCGGGCGGATGCGCCGCATCCGGAGCTGCTTTCGATGAAGCTGGCCTTTGCCGCAGCGCAATCGCGTTTGCAGCAGGCTGCCGTGTCGGACCGCGCGGCGCCCAGCGTGAGCCTTGGCGTGATCCGTGAACGCGATGCCTTTGGCGAGCCGGCCCGCAACACCCTGCGCTTAGGCGTCACCGTGCCGTTTTCTTCGGCACCCGCAAGCCTGGCCGCGACCGAGGGCGCCCGGGCCGAGGTGCTGGAGGCCGAGACCCTGGCCCGGCGTACCGAGGAGCGCCTGCGCAGCCAAGCCCGCCTGGCACGCGCGGCCGTGCAGCGCGCGCGCGATGCGCTTCAGGCCGCCGAGCAGCGCGTGAGCCTGAGCGGCGATACCGCTGCGCTGCTTGCCCGCGCTCACCGCCTGGGCGAGGTGGATCTCGCCACCCGGCTGCGGGCACAGACCGAACAGATCGAGGCGCAGCGCGCGCTGGTGCATGCGCAGGCCCAGCTGGGCCGCAGCCTCTCCGAACTCAATCAATCGCTTGGACGTCTTCCATGAACCGCATTTCTCGTCTGGCCCGCGACAGGGCGCTGCTGGTCGCTGCCCTGCTCGCGCTGGCCGCTCCGGCCTTCGCTGGCCCCGGCCATGATCACGATCATGACCACGACAGCGCCGCCACGCCCGGCATGACGCTGCCGCGCTTCGAGGCGCAATCCGACTTGTTCGAACTGGTCGGGGTGGTCCGGGCGCAGAGCATCACCCTGTATCTGGACCGCTACAGCAACAACGAGCCGGTGACGCAGGCCCGCATCGAGTACGAACTCAATGGCCGCACGGGCGTGGCTGCGCCGGATGATCAAGGCAGCTACGTCCTGCCGCTGGGCGAGATCAGGGCGCCTGCAGACCTTGCACTGAGCTTCACCATCACGGCCGGTGACGAGACGGATCTGCTGGCCGCCAACCTGAGCCTGCCGGATCCGCAGGCCGGGCAGGCGGGTGTCCACGGCCGCTGGGCGCGGACGGGGGTGTACGTGCTTGCAGCTGGTCTGCTGCTTGCGGCGATTGCCGGTGTCGCCGTGGTGCGTCGCCGTCGCGCGGGAGGTGTGTGATGGGGCGCATCCTTTCTTCAAGTGGTCTGCGCAAGGCCGTTCTGGCGTGTGCAGTGGGCGCGTGGGCTGCGCTGTGGGCGCCAGCCTGGGCCGGCCCGGGGCATGACCATGGCGACGCCACCCCGAGCCGCAGCGGCGACGGCCCGTCGCGGGCGGCGGATGGCAGCGTGTTTCTGCCCAAGCCCTCGCAGCGCCAGCTGCAGATCCGCACGCAGCTCACCCAGGCCGGCGATGCGCCGCGCAGTCTGGAGCTGATGGGCCAGGTGGTCATGGACCCGTCGGCCGGCGGTCGTGTGCAGGCTGCCGTGGCCGGCCGGATCGAGCCCGGTCCGTCCGGGTTGCCTGCAGTGGGCTCGCGCGTAGCGGCCGGGCAGGTGCTGGCCTACGTCCGGCCGACGACGGGCAGCATCGAACGCGCCAACCAGGCGGCGTCGGCCGCCGAGCTGCGCAGCGCGCTGGAGATCGCGCGCCAGCGCCTGGCACGGCTTGAACAGCTTGAAGGCGCGGTGCCGCAGAAAGAGATCGAGGCCGCCCGCGTGGAGCTGCGCGGTCTGGTGGAGCGCAGCCGCAATGTCGAGGCGTCCGTGGCGGGGCGCGAGCCTTTGACTGCGCCTGTGTCCGGCGTGGTGGCGAGCGTGCACGCGGTGGTGGGGCAGATTGTGGACGCACGCGAGCTGGTCTTCGAGATCGTGGACCCGGCACGCTTGCGCGTGGAGGCCCGTGCCTTCGACCCGGCGCTGGCGCAGTCCATCACCGGTGCGGCGGCCGTGATCGGCGAGCGCAAGGTGGATCTGCGGCCGCTGGGCGCAGCACTCAGCCTGCGCGATGGCGCCCTGCCGGTGCAGTTTGCGGTGCTGGATGCAGCCAAGGTGCCGCTGGCCCTGGGCATGCCCGCCAAGGTCTATGTGGCCACGCGCCAGCGTGTCCAGGGCGTGGTGTTGCCTGCCGCGGCGGTGGTGCGCAGCACCGCCAACCTGGATGTGGTGTGGGTGCATGAGCATGCCGAGCGCTTTGTGCCGGTGCCGGTGCGCGCCCAGGCCGTTGATGGCGCCACCGTGGTGGTGACCGACGGTCTGAAGCCCGGCCAGCGCGTGGTGGTGCAGGGCGCGGCGCTCATCAATCAGGTGCGCTGAGCCCCAGGAGCCTCCTCATGTTCAACGCACTCCTGCGTGCCAGCCTGGGCAACCGCCTGCTGGTGCTGGCCATTGCACTGTTGATGATGATCCTCGGCGGATTGACGCTCGTCCGCACGCCGGTGGACGTGTTCCCCGACCTCGATCGGCCGACGGTATCGATCATGACCGAGGCCGGGGGCATGGCCCCGGAAGAGGTCGAGCAGCTGATCACCTTCCCGATCGAGACGGCCATGAACGGCATGCCCGGCGTGACGAGCGTGCGATCCGTGTCGAGCGTGGGCCTGTCCTTTGTGTATGTGCAGTTCGGCTTCGGTACCGACATCTACCGCGCGCGGCAGAACGTGGCGGAACGCCTGGCGCTGGTGCGCGAGCAGATGCCCGAGGGTGCCGCACCCACCATGGGGCCGATCTCCTCGATCATGGGCGAGATCATGCTGGTGGCCATTCCGCTGGATCCCGCCAAGGTCAGCCCGATGGCGGTGCGCGAATACGCAGACTTCGTGCTGCGGCCGCGGCTGCTGACCATTCCGGGCATTGCGCAGGTGATTCCCATCGGCGGCGAGGTACGTCAGTACCAGGTGCAGCCCGACACGGCGCGCATGGCGCAGCTGGGCATCACGCTGGAGGCGGTGGAGGTTGCGGTACGCGGCTTCTCATCCAACTCGGCGGGCGGGTTTCTGGAGCTCAATGGCCGCGAGTACCTGATCCGGAACATCGGCCGGACCGCACGCCTGCAGGACCTGCAGCGCCTGCCGGTGGGCTATGTGCGCGGGCAGGCCGTGCTGCTTGAGCAGGTGGCGCAGGTGAGATTTGCGCCAGCCGTCCGCCGCGGCGATGCAGGCTTCAACGGCGGGCCTGCCGTGATCCTGGGCATCCAGAAGCAGCCGGGTGCCGACACCGTGCGCCTGACGCAGCAGGTCGAGGCGGCCTTCAAGGATCTTGCACGCACGCTGCCACCGGGCATCGAGACGCCGCGAACCACCATGCGCCAGGCCAGCTTCATCGAGGCCTCGATCAGCAATCTCAACGGCAAGCTGCTGTTTGCGTCCGTGCTCGTGGCGGTGGTGCTGTATCTGTTCCTGGCCAATGTGCGCACCACGCTCATCTCGCTGACCGCCATTCCGCTGTCCATCGTCACCACGGCGCTGGTGTTCGGCTACTTCGGGCTGTCGATCAACACCATGACTCTGGGCGGGCTGGCGATTGCCATCGGCGAGCTGGTGGACGATGCCGTGGTGGGTGTGGAGAACGTGCTGCGGCGCCTGAAACAGCATGCTGCGCAGGCCGGTGATGCAAAGCCCGGCGCGCTGGAGGTCATTGCCAGGGCCACGCTCGAAGTGCGCTCGGCCATCGTGTATGCGACCCTGATCATCGTGCTGGTGTTCGTGCCGCTGTTCATGCTGCCCGGGCTGGAAGGCCGTCTGTTCATTCCGCTGGGCGTGGCCTACATCACGTCGATCCTGGCCTCGATGGGGGTTTCGGTCACGGTCACGCCGGTCATGGCCTACTACCTGCTGCCGAAGATGAAGGGGCTGGATCATGGAGACCCGCGCCTGCTGGTCTGGCTCAAGGCCGGCTATGCCCGCGCGCTGAACCACGTGCTCGACCACCCCCGACAGGTGCTGGTGGCCGGGACAGTGGCCGTGCTGATCGCAGCGGCCTCCGTGCCGTTTTTCGCGCGTACCTTCCTGCCGCCCTTCAACGAGGGCAGCCTCCTGGTGGGCATCCGCCTGATGCCCGGCACCACGCTGGCCGAGTCCACGCGCATGGCGCAGCAGGCCGAGCGCATGCTGCTGACCATTCCGGAGGTGGAGTATGTGGGCCGCCGCTCGGGCCGCGCCGAGCTCGACGAGCATGCCGAAGGCGTGCATGTGAGCGAGCTGGACATCCGCGTCAAGCGCAGTGACCGCGCTCCCGAGGAGGTGATCGGCGAGATGCGCGAGAAGCTGGCCGTACTGCCGGCCAACATCAGCATCGGCGCGCCGCTGGGCCACCGCATCGATCACATGCTGTCGGGCGTGAATGCGCAGATCGCCATCAAGATCTTCGGTGAGGACCTGGACACCATGCGCGGCCAGGCCGAGGCGCTGCGCCAGCAGCTGGCGAAGATTCCCGGTCTGGCTGATCTGAACGTCGAGCGGCAGGTGCTTACCCCGCAGATCAAGGTCCGGGTGGACTACGACCGCGCGGCCCAGTACGGCATCGCACCCGCCAAGCTGCTTGATGAGCTGCAGACCCTCATCGACGGCGAGCGCGTGGCGCAGATCGTCGAGGGCAATCGGCGCTTTGCGCTGGTGCTGCGTCTGCCCGAGTCGGAGCGCGGTCTGGAAGGATTGCGGCGCCTGATGATCGACACGCCCGCAGGCCGCGTGCCGCTGTCGCTGCTGGCCAGCGTGGAGGAATCCGACGGCCCCAACGAGATCCGGCGCGACGACGGCAAGCGGCGCATCGTGATCTCGGCCAACGCCCAGGGGCGTGCGCTGTCCGATGTGGTGGCGGACATTCGTGCCACCACCGCCGGCGTCACGCTGCCCGAGGGCTACTTCATCACCCTCGGGGGCCAGTTCCAGGCGCAGGAGGAAGCAAGCCGCCTGATAGCCCTGCTGTCGCTGGCCTCCGCGCTCATGGTGTTTCTGGTGCTGTACAGCCGCTACCAGAGCAGTGTGCTCGCACTGCTGATCATGGCCAACATCCCGCTGGCGCTGGTGGGCGCGGTCATCGGGCTGTGGGTCTCCGGCCAGCCGCTCTCGGTGGCCGCACTGATCGGCTTCATCACCCTGGCCGGCATTGCGGTTCGCAACGGCATTCTCAAGGTCAGCCACTACGTGAACCTCTGCGCCTTCGAGGGCGAGCAGTTCGGCCGGTCCATGATCCTGCGCGGGTCACAGGAGCGCCTGGCCCCCGTGCTCATGACGGCGCTGGTGGCGGCCTTTGCGCTGGCGCCGCTGCTGCTGGAGGCGGATCAGCCGGGCACGGAGATCCTGCATCCGGTGGCGGTGGTGATCTTCTCCGGCCTCATCAGCTCGACGCTGCTGGACACTTTTCTCACGCCGGCCATGGTGTGGCTGATCGGGCGGCGGCCGATCGAGCGGCTGGCTTCCTCTGCCGGCAGCGAGGCCTATTGATCCCTATCGAGCCGCCAATCGCTGTTCGATTCTTCGTTACGGGTGTCTTGCGGCACCCTCACCCACAAGGAGCGTTTCATGAAATCCATCCGAACTCTTGCCTTCGCCACGCTGCTGGGCATGGCTACGCTGGGCATCGCCCAGGCATCGCCCGATCACGACACCACGCCCAAGCACGGCGGCATCGTCACCGTGGTCAAGGACATCGACTACGAGCTCGTTGCCCGGCCCGACCGCCTGACCCTGCATGTCCGCGATCACGGCAAGGTCGTCGACCTCAGCCAGGCCAGCGCCAAGGTCACGCTGCTCACCGCCGGCCAGAAGCAGGAGGCCGCGCTCGCCCCGGCGGGCACCAAGCTGGAGGCCACGGGCCAGTTCAAGATTGCCAAGGGCACGCGGCTCGTGGCGCTGATCAGCCTGCCCGGGAAGGCGGCAATCACTGCGCGCTTTGAAGTCAAGTGACTTCACTGCAGCAGGGTGCCGCCTGGGGCGCTGGTTTCACTCTGGTTGAGCCGAGCGTCGGGCCTCAGTAGATCTCCACCAGCACCTTGCTCACCGTGTACTTCCCGCCGCTGTACCAGCCGCGTGTGCTGGCATCGCGCGTGAAGCGGACCTTGATGGTTGGCGCGTTGGTCGGGTATCTCGGGTCGCTGCTGTACCGCGGCGCCGGGGCGCTGCCGACGTTGTAGCTGCCGGATTGATCCACGACGCGCGTCAGGCTCTTGCTGGTCTCGTTGGCGGCGAAGATGTCGGCACTGTCGTAGTAGCCGCTGTAGTAGCGGCTGTTGATGGCGTTCTTGGTGCTGGTGACGGTCTTGCTGGCATAGCTGTAGCTGTCGCCGGCAGTCAGCAGGCTGACGCGCACGCCGCTGACCTTGTAGTAGGTGCCGCTGCTCACGCTGGCCGCGGCGGTGTCGCTGATGATCACGGTGCCGCTGCCGAAAACCTTGCCGGTCTGGGTCGATGGGTCCACAAGAAAGCCCGTGTCCTCATCGACGCCGAAGCCCTGGGTGGTGCCCAGCGTGCGCTGTGCCGCGATCAGCCGGCCCAGGCGCCCGGAGCGGGAATCGAAGTGCGTATCTGACAGCACGCTGGCGGGCAGGAAGCCCAGGCCCTTGAGTGTGGCACCGTTGTCGTCATAGCGCAGGCTCGCGGTGCCTTCGCGCGTGTCGCCAAAGGGGTTGCTGGTGGCCACGGTCTTGGCCTGCAGGTCGGCGCCGAAGTAGAGGTAGCCGTAGGAGACACCGGCGCCGTGCATGGTCACGTTCAGGATGTGGTTGCCCGCGGAGTCGCCGGCAATCACGATGGCGCCCGAGCCATTGGCCCAGCGCGCGCGCAGCGCGGCGGCCAGGGGCGTGTCGCTGCCGTCGCCTTTCAGGAAGCTGCGGGCAATGCGCGATTGATCGCCGCCCGAGAAGAAGACCACGTCGGCCTGGTTGATGAGGGCGATGTTTGCGTCGCCAGCCGTATTGCCGCTGTAAGCGTGTGTGCTTGCGTTGTCCACATGGGCCGTGATGTGCCGCGGCGAGAAGCCGTGGGTCTGGAACAGGTTGGCGTAGCCTCGCTTGCTGACGGCGCCGCTTGTGGTGAGCAGGTCATTGGCAAAGGCGTCGGCACCCGTGGCGTAGTCTGCGGCGGCGGCCGTGACCACGGCAATGCGCGGGCAGGAGGTGGTGGCCCAGTTGCTGCCGCAGTTGCTTGTGCTGTTGATGTTGGGCGTGAAGCTTGCGTCCTTGCCCGTGGCGCGGCGCAGGCCGTTGACGAAGAGATCGGTATTGGTGTCGGAGTAGCCGCCCCCCATGAGGTAGAGCACCCCGGCCTGCGCAGGCAGGTGCGCGGCGATGACCAGACAGAACAGCAGGACGGACAGCAGTTGCTTCGGTACTGCACGAGCGTGGGCAGACATCGGTTTCCCCTCCTTGAGCGCTGTGCATGGGTTCATGCGCGAGCTGCATGAAAGTAGGACGGGGGATGACGCGCGCATTTCGTGCATGCGACACTGAAATTCAGTTTTGCGACACGCCGCGCGAGACGTCACATCAGCAGTGCGCTCGATGGCGACTGACGCGCTTGGGGAGAACGCATGGCCAAGACGGTGTTGGAGAAGCTGGGTTTGAAGGCGGGCGAGGTGGCCGCGCAGTTGGGCTGCCCGGCCGATCTGCTGGAGTTCACCTCACTGCCTGCACTGGGCAGCGTGAAGGGTGAACCGGAGCTGCTGATCGGCTTTGTGAACGCCGCCGCGGACGTGCCGAAGGTGCTGGCCGCGCTGCAGCCGCGCTACGTGCGCGGCAAGAAGCTGTGGTTCGCCTACCCGAAGAAAACCGGCGCCATCCAGACAGACATCACGCGCGACCACGGCTGGGCGCCGCTGGCTGCTGCTGATCTGCTACCCGTGACGCAGGTGGCGATCGACGCGACCTGGAGCGCGCTGCGCTTTCGCTACCGCGACGAGATTCCGACGCTGACGCGCAAGTTCTAACCCGCCTTTGAAATTTCAGATGGGCTCTGGATGCGGTTCTTCAGGCCAAAATGGCTGAAGACCCGCATGGGACAAGCGGAAAGCCACCCCCGCGCAAGGCTCACCGAACCGGTGTGCCGCCTACAGAAATCCGACCTTCGCCTTCTTGGCGTTGTGCGCCGCGAAGTCCTCGGGCACGAGATGATCGCGCCCGGCGAGCTTGGCCGAGCCGAAGGCGTTGAGCAGCATGCGGCGCATGTCGCGCGGTTTGAGTTCGGACAAGCGGGACAGCGCGAGTTCGTTGATCTCGGGTTCGAACTCCTCGCCCCAGGCGTGTGAGTCCCGAAGTTCGTTGTAGAGCGTCTGCGCAATGCGGCGCAGGCCATCGGCATCCGGAGATTCAATCTCATAGACGTTCATGCGATTCAGGATCGGCTCCGGAATGGCGCGCGCGTCATTGGCCGTGGCGATCCAGATCACCTGTGAGCAGTCGATCGGCACCTCGGCAAATTCATCGATGAAGCTGCTCGCCGTGTCGTGCTCCAGCAGGCTGTAGAGCGCGCCCAGGGGGTCGTACTGGGTCTGGTTGGCGGCCTTGTCTACTTCATCAATGAGCATGAGCGGGTTGGCGTACTCGCCGTTGACCAGCGTTTCAAACACCTTGCCCGGCTTGGCGTTCTTCCACTGGCTGCTGGCGCCGGAAATGACCCAGCCGGCGGTCATGCTGCTCATGCTCATGAAGGCGTGGCTCGTGCCCAGCAGATCGGACACCTTGCGCGCGAAGTGGGTCTTGCCGATGCCGGGTTCACCGAGCAGCGGCATGGGCGTGATCTCGAGCGGGTCACCGCTGCGCGCGCACAGCGCGACCTGCTTACGCAGATCGGCCAGGGGCTCGGCAAAGTTGGGCAGGGCCTCGGCCAGGGCGTCGATCTGCGGAATCTCGCTGGGCTTGACGCAGAAGCGCTCGCCGCCCATGCGGATCATCTTCTCGTAGGTGGACTTCAGTGCGTCGTTGGCGCTGGCCGTGAGTTCATTGAGCGCCCGCTCGATCTTGCCGGGGTCATAGACAGACTTCACATTGGCGACGGCGATGGACATTGCACTGATCCTCCATGCAGACACGGTCCTGAAAACTTAACGCTGCTGCGCCACGCGCGGAAGACATGGAACCGTCATCGCGTTGTTTTCAGGATGTGTTGAGTCCACCATAGGCGAGCAATCGGCGTGCCAGCAAAGGCGATGAGCGGCGGGAAGGGTGGCCAGTTCTGCGCTTGTAGGAAGCGCGCTGACAGCCCTGCGTCTAGTGCACCTTGCCGTCGGGCTGCGCCGTGGCAATGAGCCACACGCCAGCCGCCGCGCAGGCAAAGGCCAAGCCGTGCGGCCAGGCCAGGCGCTCGCCCAGAAACAGTGCACCCACGAGGCACGAGGCAATCGGCAGTGCCACGGTGAACACGCCCGCCTGCGAGGCCGGCACCTTCTTCAGCCCCGTCATCCAGAGCCACACGGCCCACTGGCTGGCCGCAAGTGAATAGAACACCAGCAGCAGCCAGCTCTGAGTGCTGACGCTCGCAAACTCGAAGCGCGGCGTCATCAGCACATACGTGCCAACGGCAAAGGGCAGGGTGAGTGCCAGCCCCACCAGGTTGATGAGCGCCGACACGCGCTTGGGCGACACCTGATCGGCCAGGCGCTTGCCGATCACGACGTACAGTGCCTCGCAGAACACCGCGCCGAGCAGCAGGGCGTTACCCAGCAGCGCCGTGCGTACCTGCGCCGCCGATGCGGTGCCTGCAGCGTCCAGCTTGGCGAGGTTGATGAAGGCAATCGCCGCCACCGCGAGCAGCAGCGCGATGATCACGCGCCCGCCCGGCCGCTCGCCGAGCATGAGCCAGGACAGCAGCGCCACCGCCGCTGGAATGAGGCTCATGATGATGCCCGCCGCGCTGGCCGAGGACAGCGCCACGCCGTACAGCATGCAGGCAGAGAAGAGAAAGTTGCCGAAGAAGCTCTGCCAGAAGAGCCACATGCGGCTTGCGGGCGAAAGCGGCGCTTCGTCTGCGCCGCGCTTCAGCCAAGGCAGCATCACCACAGCCGCAATGCCAAAGCGCAGCCCGGCGAGGATGAACACCGGCAGCGCGGCCGTGAGCGGCTTGGACAGGGCCACATAGGTGCCCACCAGCGTCATGCTGGCCCACAGGCTCAGGTAGGCGGCGGAGCGGGTCATGCGGTGCGAGCGTCCAGCTGTGCGTGCAGGGCCGCGAGCAGATCAGGCAGAGAAGGCGCCGGCAGCACCACATCGGCACCCAGTCCGCGCAGCCAGGTCATCTGCCGCTTGGCCAGCTGCCGGGTGGCGGTGATGGCGCGTTCGCGCGCGCTGGCCAGATCGCATTGGCCGTCCAGATGCGCCCAGAGCTGCCGGTAGCCCACGCTGCGGATGCTTGGCAGGTCGGCGTGCAGATCAGCGCGTTCCTTCAGTGCGCGCACTTCGTCCAGCAGGCCGGCGGCGAGCATGGCATCGAAGCGCTGCTCGGCCGCCTCGCGGCGCAGATTGCGCTCGGGCTGGATGCTGATGTGCAGCCGGCGCAGCGCAGCAGGCTCGTTCGCGCTGCCGCGTTGCAAGGCCGAAAGCGGCTGGCCGGTGAGTTCGATCACCTCCAGCGCGCGCTGGATGCGCTGCTTGTCATTCGGCGCCAGGCGCGCTGCCGTGGCGGGGTCGAGTGCAGCAAGCCGCGCGTGCATGGCTGGCCAGCCCTGGGCAGCGGCCTCGGCGTCGATGCGTGCGCGCAGTGCGGCATCGGCCTGGGGCAGATTGCTCAGGCCCTCGGTGAGCGCCTTGAAATAGAGCATGGTGCCGCCCACGATCAGCGGCAGCGCACCGCGGGCGCGGATGGCAGGCACCAGCCGCTGCACATCACGTGCGAACTGCGCGGCGCTGTAGGCCTCGGCCGGGTCGATCATGTCGATCAGGTGGTGCGGCACGGCAGCCTGCTCGGCCGGCGACGGTTTGGCGGTGCCGATGTCCATGCCACGGTAGACCTGCGCAGAATCCATGCTCATGATCTCGCAGGGCGGCTGCCCGCCCCAGTGCGCAGCCAGCTGCAGCGCCAGCGCCGACTTGCCGCTGGCCGTGGGGCCGCTGATGACGAGCGCATCGAAGCGGTCAAGCAGCGGCGCGGGATTCAACACCGACAGGCTGCGCATCACTTCCCGCGCATGAACAGCCGATCCAGCTCGGCCAGGCTCCACTGCACCCAGGTGGGCCGGCCGTGGTTGCACTGGTCGGCGCGCTCGGTGGCTTCCATCTGGCGCAGCAGCGCATTCATCTCAGGCAGGGTCAGGGTGCGGTTGGCGCGCACGGCCGCGTGGCAGGCCATGGTGGCCAGCAGCTCGTTGCGGGTGGCTTCCACCACTGTGGCCGAGCCGCTTTGCGCCATTTCATCGAGCACGTCGCGAAAGAGCTGGGTGGCGTCGGCATCGGCCAGAAGGCGCGGCACGGCGCGCAGCAGCGCTTGCGTTTCGGAGGCCATGGAATATTCGAAGCCCAGCTGCGCGAGTGCGGCGGGTTCGTCTGCGGCGGCCTGGGCCTGTTCGGCCGTGAGCAGCACGGGCAAGGGCACCAGCAGGGTCTGCGCCTCCACGGTGCGGGTATCGAGCGAGCGCTTGAGCTGCTCGTACAGGATGCGCTCGTGCGCGGCATGCATGTCCACCAGCACCAGCCCGCGGCTGTTCTGGGCCAGGATGTAGATGCCGTGCAGCTGGGCGATGGCAAAGCCCAGCGGATGCGCATCCGCGGCAGCGGCCGAATTCTGGATCCCTGCACGCCCGTTCTCGCTTGTCTGGAGCCGATCTTCAGGCCCTATGCCTGAAGACGCTTGTCTGGAGCCATTCTCCAGAGGCATGCCTTGAAGATCCGCGCCAGGCAAGCGGAACCCGGCAGGCGCCTCGCTGGATTGGCCTTGCGCCAGGGCCTGCTGCACAAAGGCCAGATAGGCGCTGGAGCGCTCGGCCGCAAACATGGGCTGCTGCTGCGGCAGGGGGTAGGGCAGGGCGGCCGGTGCAGCAGCCTGGCTGCCCGATGCGACGGCCGCGGGACCGGCGGTGCCCGCCGTCCGTGAGAGCGCCGTCTTGATGGCCTGCACCACAAAGCCGTGCACGGCGCGGCTGTCGCGGAAGCGCACCTCGGCCTTGGCCGGATGCACGTTCACATCCACCGTCATCGGGTCCACCGACAGGAACAGGCAGTAGTCCGGCTGCAGCTGGCCGTGCAGCACGTCCTCGTAGGCGGCGCGCATGGCGTGGGCGAGCAGCTTGTCGCGCACCGCGCGGCCGTTCACGAAGAAGTACTGGTGGCTGGCGCGGCCCTTGGCGGCCGTGGGCAGCGCCACGCGGCCCACCAGGCTCAAGGCGCTGTGTGCATCGATGGGCACGCTCACGCCCTGGAAGTCCTCGCCCAGCACCTGGCGGATGCGTGCATCCAGCGGGCCCGCCGGATAGTTGCGCAGCACCTTGCCGTTGTGGATGACCGTGAAGCTCACCTGCGGTGCGGCCAGGGCCTGGCGGTCCAGTGCCTCGATGCAGTGGCCAAGCTCCGTGCCTTCCTGCTTGAGGAACTTGCGCCGCGCCGGCGTCTGGCTGAACAGGTTGCGCACATCCACCACCGTGCCGCGGCTGCCGGCGGCCGGGCTGGCCGTCCAGCTGCCGGTGGCGTTGTCCAGCAGGGTGGCGGCCTGGGCATCGGCGGTGCGCGAGGTGACGCTCATGTGCGCCACCGAGGCAATGGCGGCCAGGGCCTCGCCGCGAAAGCCGAAGCTCTCCACGGACTCCAGCTCGGTCAGCGAGCGGATCTTGCTCGTGGCATGGCGCGTCACCGCCAGCGGCAGTTCCTCGGCCACGATGCCGGCGCCGTCGTCCTCCACGCAGATGCGGCCGATGCCGCCGGCCTCCAGGCGCAGGGTGATGCGGCTTGCGCCGGCATCGACGGCGTTCTCGACCAGTTCCTTGACCACGCTGGCTGGCCGCTCGACCACCTCGCCCGCCGCGATCTGAGAGATCAGGGCATCGGGCAGCAGGGCAATGGAGCGCAGCGGAGCAGACATGGGCCGGATTGTAGGGAGCCGCGCCGATCCCCACGCGGCCGGCGCGGTGAGATACAGCGCGGTGCAGCGCGCCGGCCGGCTCGTGCAAGATGGCCGCCATCTTCGGCAGATAAGATCGGCACAGTCCGCAGGGGCGGAACGCAAACACGATTCAAGGACGCATGGAATTTCTGACCGAGGCGCTGCGCTGGGTGCTGGAGCTGGACAAGCACGTGGGCGGGTTCTGGGCGCAATACGGCTTCTGGCTCTATGTGCTCGTGTTCTGCATCGTGTTTGCCGAGACGGGGCTCGTGGTCACGCCCTGGCTGCCCGGCGACTCCCTGCTCTTCGTGCTCGGCGCGCTGGCCGCAGCCGGCGGGCCGAATGTCTGGGTACTGATCGCGATCCTGATCGTCGCGGCCATCCTGGGCAACACCAGCAACTACTGGATCGGCCGCTGGCTCGGGCCCAGGGTGTTCCACTATGAGAACAACCGGTTGTTGTCCAGGGACGTGCTGCTGCGCACCCAAGGCTTCTACGAGAAGCATGGCGGTATCACCATCGTCGTGAGCCGCTTCCTGCCGCTGATCCGCACCTTTGCGCCCTTCGTGGCCGGCATCGGCAGCATGCCGCACCATCGCTTCCAGCTGTTCTCGATCACCGGCGGCATCGCCTGGGTCTGCGTCTTTGTGGGCGCCGGCTACTTCTTTGGCAGTATCCCGATGGTGAAGAACAACCTGCCGCTGGTGATCGTCGGCGTGATCTTCATCTCCTTCCTGCCGCTGGCCGCCGAGGCGCTGCGCAGCTGGCTCGAAAAGCGCAAGACACGATGAACGCAGGGATTGAGGCGCTGTGGATGCGCGGCGGCACAAGCAAAGGCCTGTTCCTGCGCGCTGCCGACCTGCCCGAAGATGCAACGGCCCGCAGCCTGCTGCTGGCCCGTCTGCTTGGCAGCCCCGACCCCTACAAAGCGCAGATCGACGGCCTGGGCGGCGCCACCTCCTCCACCAGCAAGGTGGTGCTGCTCTCACGCAGCAGCCGGACCGATGCCGACATCGACTACCTCTTCGGCCAGGTGAGCGTCGAGACCGGCCACATCGACTGGAGCGGCAACTGCGGAAACCTCAGTGCTGCCGTCGGCCCGGCCGCCTTCCATCTGGGCCTGCTGCCGATTCCGGATGGCGACCATGCCATTGTGCGCATCTGGCAGATGAACATCGGCAAGCACATCATCGCCCGCGTGCCGCTGGCCGACGGTCAAGTGCAGGAGCAGGGCGAGTTTGTGCTCGACGGCGTGGCCTTTGCCGCTGCGCCCATCGAGCTCACCTTCGTGGACCCGGCGCCGGATGAAGATGCGGGTGGTGCGGGCGGGCTGTTTCCCACCGGGCGGCTGATTGACCGCCTCGTGCCGGCCGTGGGCGATCCGATCGAAGCGACGCTCATCACCGCCGGCAACCCGACCGTGATCGTGCGCGCTGCAGATCTTGGCCTGAAGGGCGACGAGCTGCAGCCACAGATCAATGGCCACACTGCGCTGCTTGCCCGCATGGAGGCCATCCGCGCCGCCGCCAGCGTGGCGATGGGCCTGGCCGACAGCCTTGAAGCCGCCACCCAGAACCGCCCCGCCACACCCAAGATCGCCTTCATCGCCCCGCCGGCCGCTTACATCAGCGCGGCCGGCAAGGCGGTACGTGCAGACGAGATCGATCTGCTGGCGCGCATCCTGTCCATGGGCAAGCTGCACCATGCCTTCACCGGCACCGGCTCGGTGGCGCTGGCCGCGGCCTGTGTCATCCCCGGGACGCTGGCAGCAAAGATCGCGGGCCAGCGCAGCCACTTGCGCATCGGCCATACCTCGGGCGTACTGGCCGTGGGTGCCCAGGCCGAGCGGCGTGCGCAGGGCTGGACCGTGACTGAAGCCACGATGACCCGCAGTGCGCGGCGTTTGATGCAAGGGAGGGTGTTTGCATGAGTACCCAATGGAAGAAGGCCGTGCCTGTGCTGCCTTCGCTCGATATTCGGCGCAGCATCGATTGGTGCGTGCAGTGCCTGGGCTTCGATGAGGTGTACGTCGCCGAAGGCGAATACGGCATCGTCGAGCGCGGCGAGCTTGAGCTGCACTTCTGGTTCACGCGAGACGCGCAGTTGCCCAAGGCCAGCAGCTGTCGCATTCAGGTCGAGGGAATCGATGCGCTGCATGCCGAGTGCGAGAAGCACGGCATCGTGCACCCGAACGGCGCGCTGGGCGAGCGGCCTTGGAAGACGCGCGAGTTCGCGGTACTGGACCCGGACGGCAATCTCATCACCTTCTACGAATACGTCCACTGAGTGGGTCTGGAGACCTCGTGCAATTGCTTCAGCCCCTGATCGGCATCCTCCTCATGCTCGGCCTGTGCTGGGCGATCTCCGAAGACCGCAAGGCCATCCAGTGGCGGCCGGTCTGGACGGGCATGTTGCTCGCCTTTGTGATGATGCTGGCGCTGCAGAAGCTCACCAGCCTGCAACCGGTGATGGCAGCGATGAACGGCGCGGTGGACGCACTCGCCGCCGCGACGCGCCAGGGCACGAGCTTTGTGTTCGGCTACCTCGGTGGCGGGGGTACACCCTTCACGGTGAGCAACCCGAACGCCGGCTTCGTGCTGGCCTTCCAGGCCTTGCCCATTGCGCTGGTAGTGGGCGCGCTGTCGGCGCTGCTGTTCTATTGGGGCGTGCTGCCACTGATCGTGCGCGGCTTCGCCTGGCTGCTGAAGAAGACCATGGGGGTGGGCGGCGCCACGGGCCTGTCTGCCGCGGCCAACGTGTTCCTCGGCCAGGTGGAGGCGCCGCTGGTGGTGAAGCCCTATCTGGCCACCATGACGCGCGGGGAGCTCTTTGTGGTGATTACCTGCGGCATGGCCACCATTGCCGGCACGGTGCTGGTGGTTTATGCGGCCATGCTCGGCCCGCTGATCCCCGGCGCGCTGTCGCACCTGCTGATCTGCTCGTTCGTGTCCACGCCGGTGGCCATTGCCATCTGCGCGCTGATGGTGCCGCTGTCACCCAGCGACGCCGCCAAGGTCGAGCTGCCCGAGGAAGATCGCAGCGCGATCGGCGCCATCACGCGCGGCACCATGGATGCGCTGCAGATCCTGCTGGCCATTGTGGCCATGCTGATCGTGTTTGTGGCGCTGGTGGCGCTGGCCAATTCGCTGCTGGCCTTGCTGCCCCAGGTGCTAGGCGCGCCGCTCACGCTGGAGCGCCTGTTCGGCTGGCTGTTCGCGCCGCTGGCCTGGCTGATCGGCGTGCCGTGGAGCGAGGCGCATGTGGCGGGCAACCTGCTGGGCAAGAAGACGGTGATCAACGAGTTCCTGGCCTACCTGGATCTGGCCGGCGCGCCGGGGCAGCAGCTCTCCGAGCGCAGCCGCCTGCTGATGCTGTACGCACTCTGCGGCTTTGCCAACTTCGGCAGCCTGGGCATTGCGCTGGCGAGCCTGCGCACGCTGCTGCCGCCTGATCGGCAGGCCGTGCTGGCCAGCCTGGGCGTGAAGTCGATCCTGGCTGGGCTGCTGTCCACCTGCATCACGGCCGCGCTGGTGGCGCTGATCGCATGACGCTGGTCGAATGAAACGGATTCAATGAGTCAGACCGACACCGCTGTGGCCGCAGCGCAGGGCGGGCCCGCCAGCCCGGCAACACCTCCACCGGCCCGCCGCACCCATCTCGACGCCTGGGCCGTGTTGCTGCTTCTTGGCTGCTGCGCGCTTTGGGGCATGACACAGGTGGCCATCAAGCTGGCGCTGCCCGAGGTGGGGCCGCTGGCGCAGAACATGTTGCGCAACATCGTGGCGGCTGCCCTGATCCTGGCCTGGATGCGCTGGCGCGGCATTGGCTTTGGCGTCAAGGACGGCATGCTGGCGCCCGGGCTGCTGGTGGGCGTGCTGTTTGCGGTGGAGTTCGCCTGCCTGTTCTCGGCGCTGGCCTACACCACGGCGGCGCGCGGCACGGTGTTCATCAATTCATCGCCGCTGATCGTGGCGGCCCTGCTGGCGCTGCTGGTGCCGGCTGAGCGCCTGAAGCCCCTGCAGATCGGCGGGCTTCTGCTCGCCTTTGCCGCGCTGGCCTACGCCTTCTCGGACGCCTTCGGCGGCGCGAGCCTGCCGGGCCAATGGCGTGGCGATGCGCTGATGCTGCTGGCCGCTGTGCTCTGGGGCCTGACCACCGTGGTGATCCGCGTCAGCCGCCTGCGCCACGCGCCGGCGGAAACCACGCTGGCCTATCAGCTTTGCGCCGCGGCGGTGCTCGGCCCGATCATGTGGGGCATCAGCAGCGAACCCTGGCCGGCGCAGTGGTCCTGGGTGTCGATCGGCTCGCTGGCCTATCAGGCCGTGATCGTCACCTTCGTCAGCTACCTGGTGTGGTTCTGGATGCTGACGCGCTACCCCGCCACGCGGGTGCAGTCCTTCGCGCTGCTCTCCCCCGTGTTCGGCGTGCTGGGTGCCGGGCTGATCCTGAGCGAGCCCATCGGGCACAAGCTCGTGATTGCGCTGGGGGCGATTCTGCTGGGCATCGTGCTGCTGAATCGCCGGACCAGTAGTTAGTAGGGTGCAAATTCGGCCATCTTTTCGAGTGCAGTTAATCTGCTCAAGATGGCCAAATGACAAGCGAGAAGCCGGTTTTGATCGATCAAAAATAGATCGATTTCGGACAGATAGTCAGGCGGTACGCCGCAGCGGTGGATTGCGCGCGAAGTAGCGGCGGATGCCGAGGTAGATCCGGTCGGCCATCTGGCGCTGGAAGTCGGGCGAGCGCAGGCGGCGCTCTTCGTCCGGATTGGAGATGAAGGCGGTCTCCACCAGCACGCTCGGAATGTCCGGTGCGCGCAGCACCGCAAAGGCGGCCTGCTCCACGCGCGGCTTGTGCAGCTTGTTGATGGCGCCGATCTTCTCGAGCATGGCGCCGCCGAGCTTG
>JAIXTA010000042.1 GCA_027484405.1 Burkholderiales bacterium | reverse complement strand
CCGCTTTCGATGTTGCGCAGGGCCTCACGGTTCTGGTTGCAGGCCTGGGCCTTGCGGTCGGCCTCGGCCTTGGCCTTGGCGGCCTTCTCCTCGGCTTCGCGGGCTTCTGCCTGACGCTTCTGGAAGGCTTCTTCCGGCGTCAGGGGCTTTTCTGCGGGCTTGCCATCCTTGGCGGCGGGCGCCTTGCCGTCCTTGCCCGGCGTCTTGGCATCTGCCGCGGGTGGCGTGCCGCCGGTGCCGTCGGTGTAGACCACGCCGCGGCTGGTGCTGCCGCGCTGGGCCTGCGGGGCCTGGGCGGCCGCAGGCGCGCTGCCCGGGCGTGCGGCGGCCGCTGGGGGAGCGGGCGGTGCCACGGGCGAGGTCGCCGACGGCGTGCTGTTCTTCGGGCCGCTCATGTCGGGCCGGGGCATGTCTGTACGGGGTGCCTGGGGCTTGTTGGTCGTGAAACCCGGGCCCTTGATGATGTCCGAGTCCTTTGTCCCCGGCGGGGGCGGCTGGTCGGAAAACACCATGCGGCCTTGGGCGTCACGGTATTGCCATTGAGCCTGCGCCGCGGTGGCACAGAAGACCAGTGCAATGGCGAGCAGGGCGCGCGTCACGTGGGCAATCGGTTGGGGCAACAGCATGGGTCGGGCTCCGGAGAATCCCCCGGAGTGTATGCCTGCGATGCAAGTTATGCACGCGCGTATAATCGATTTTTGCGTCTGGAGGTAATCCCATGCGGCTCACCAAGAAGGCACTGACCTTCGATGATGTGCTTCTAACGCCGGCATTCTCGGCCGTGCTTCCCAAAGACACCTCGCTCGCCACGCGCATCTCGCGCAACATCTCCCTGAATATCCCGCTCGTGTCCGCCGCCATGGACACGGTGACCGAGGCGCGCCTTGCCATTGCGCTGGCCCAGGAAGGTGGCATCGTCATCAGCCACAAGCACCTCACGGTCGAGCAGCAGGCTCGTGAGGTTGCGAAGGTCAAGCGCCACGAAGCAGGCGTGCTCCGCGATCCCATCACCGTCACACCCGACATGCGAATCCGCGACGTGCTGGATCTGATCCGCACGCACGGCTTTTCCGGCTTCCCGGTGCTGCAGGGCAAGCAGGTGGTGGGCATCATCACCAACCGCGATCTCCGCTTTGAGGAAAACCTGGAAGCCAAGGTCGCCGAGAAGATGACGCCCCGCGAGCGCCTGGTCACGGTCAAGGAAGGCGCCACGCTCGAAGAAGCCAAGCGCCTGCTGAACAAGCACCGTCTCGAGCGTGTGCTGGTGGTCAATGACGCCTTCGAGCTGCGCGGCCTGATCACCGTCAAGGACATCCAGAAAGCCACCGAGCATCCTCTGGCCGCCAAGGACGAGCACGGCAAGCTGCGTGCGGGTGCTGCAGTCGGTGTAGGCCCCGGCACGGAAGAGCGCGTGGAAGCGCTGGCCCGTGCAGGCGTGGACGTGGTCGTTGTCGATACCGCGCACGGCCACAGCCAGGGCGTGCTGGACCGCGTGCGCTGGGTCAAGAAGAACTTCCCGGGCGTCGATGTGATCGGCGGCAATATCGCCACTGCAGCGGCCGCTCGTGCGCTGGTGGAGGCTGGCGCCGATGCGGTCAAGGTCGGCATCGGGCCCGGTTCGATCTGCACCACGCGCATCGTTGCCGGTGTGGGTGTGCCGCAGATCACGGCCATTTCCGATGTGGCCGACGCACTCGCCGGCACGGGCGTTCCGCTGATCGCCGATGGCGGCATCCGCTACTCGGGCGACATTGCCAAGGCGCTGGCGGCAGGCGCGCACTGCGTGATGATGGGCGGCATGTTCGCCGGTACCGAAGAGGCGCCGGGCGAGACCATCCTGTATCAGGGTCGCACCTACAAGAGCTACCGCGGCATGGGTAGCCTGGGCGCCATGCAGCAGGGCTCGGCCGACCGCTACTTCCAGGACAACGCGGGCAGCAACCCCAACACCGCCAAGCTGGTGCCCGAGGGCATCGAGGGCCAGGTGCCGTACAAGGGCTCGGTGGTCGCCATCATCTTCCAGATGGCCGGCGGCATCCGCGCATCGATGCACTACTGCGGCTGCGCCACGATCGAAGACATGCGCACCAAGGCGGAGTTCGTCGAGATCACTTCGGCCGGCATGCGCGAAAGCCATGTGCACGACGTTCAGATCACCAAGGAAGCGCCCAACTACCGGGTCGAGTAAGCACGAGCGATTCGGCGACCTGCGGGTCGCCGAGTTGTTTTGAGCGGAGCCTTTCGTGAAGACCAAGCTCGAAATCGCCAGGAACTGGTTGCCGCGCTATACCGGCATGCCGCTGGAGCGCTTCGGCCGCCAGATCCTGATCACCAACTTTGCAGACTACGTCCGCCGCTTCGCCGAGCGCTTCGATTGCGAGGTCTATGGCGAGGGTCGACCCATGCAGGCGGCCACCAACAGCCAGGGCCTGACGATCGTGAACTACGGCATTGGCAGTGCGAATGCCGCCACGATCATGGACCTGCTGATTGCTGCCAAGCCGCAGGGCGTGCTGTTCCTGGGCAAGTGCGGCGGCCTGAAGCACTCCACCGAGATCGGTCACTTCGTGCTGCCCATGGCCGCCATCCGCGGCGAAGGCACGAGCAATGACTACTTCCCCCCGGAAGTCCCGGCCATGCCGAGCTTCAAGCTGCACAAGTTCGTCAGTGACAAGATCGTGGCGCGCGACCTCGAGTACCGGACTGGTGTGGTCTACACGACCAACCGCCGGCTCTGGGAGCATGACAAGGCCTTCCTGAAGCGGCTCAAGGCCCTGCGGGCGCTGGCCATCGACATGGAGACCGCCACGGTCTTCATGGTCGGCCACTACAACCAGATCGCACGGGGTGCGCTGCTGCTGGTCAGCGACGTGCCGACGACACCGGACGGCGTCAAGACGGAAGCCTCGGACAAGAAGGTCTCCCAGAAGTGGGTCAATACCCATCTGGACATCGGCATCGAGGCCATGACCGAGATCGGCAAGCGCGGCGAAAAGATCAAGCACTTCACCTACTGAGCTCCCATGCAACACGAAAAGATCCTGATCCTTGATTTCGGCAGCCAGGTCACGCAGCTGATTGCGCGCCGCGTGCGCGAGGCGCATGTCTACTGCGAGATCCACCCCTGCGACGTGTCCGACGACTTCGTCCGCAGCTTCGGCGCCAAGGGCATCATCCTGTCGGGCAGTCACGCCAGCGTGTACGAGGAGACGACCGATCGTGCGCCCGGCGCCGTGTTCGAGCTGGGCGTACCCGTGCTGGGCATCTGCTACGGCATGCAGACCATGGCGCAGCAGCTTGGCGGCAAGGTCGAGGGCGGGCACAAGCGCGAGTTCGGCTATGCGGAAGTTCGTGCGCACGGCCATACCCGCCTGCTCGACGGTATTGAGGACGTGCGCACTGCCGAGGGTCACGGGATGCTCAAGGTGTGGATGAGCCACGGCGACAAGGTGACCGAGCTGCCGCCGGGCTTCAAGCTCATGGCCTCCACACCGAGCTGCCCCATCGCCGGCATGGCTGACGAGGCGCGCCGCT